>CAMDED010000029.1 GCA_945893365.1 Candidatus Sulfopaludibacter sp. SbA3
CCCATTGTTGTCAATGCGGTGCTGAGCGGCCGCCGAAGACCGATCCCTCTATTCCCGATTCAAATCGTTCCCGACTGAAAATCACGCTACCCGACTCATGCACAAGGACTTATATGTTATTGCAAAGTACTTTACCGGACACTAGTGATGACGGATCTTCGTCCCGGCTCGTTCACGGCGGTCGTCCGGCGCTGCGGCAAGCCGTCCTGCCATTGCGCAAAAGCAAATGATCCGAATCGTGATCCCCCGTGATTGCCGGCCGGTCTTGTGAGAATCGTGGGGCTTGGTTATGATTGAGGTGGTCGGGGATGTGATCGGAGAGTCGATTTACGAGACGAAAAACGAATGCCAGTGAGGGAGCGCGCGCTGCCAGGCATTTCGGATACGTGTTGTTTTCCGTGTGCCTGACGGCCCGAGGCAGCGGAGCGGAATTGGAGAAACGTGGCGATTCAGTACGAGAATCCACCGATACGGGAAGCCCTGATTGACATTCGGGTGGCACTCCCGACGCGGGTGACTCTCTCAGTGTTAGAGTCTGTGCACGACCAAGTGAAGGATCGGTATCCGGGCAAAAAACGAAGCTTTCACCTGGAAGGTCAGCTTTCGGGAGGAGACCTTGTCGGGGCCACAGCGAAACAGACACCGATGGGGTTCTCCTTCATCTCTGACGACGGCAAGCAGGTGTTTCAGGCAAGGCGCGACGGATTTACATTCAGCCGTCTTCGCCCGTATGCAAACTGGATCGAGCTGCGGACGGAAAGTCGTCGACTGTGGGAAATTTATCGTAGTGTGGCAACCCCACACGAGATTTCGCGAGTCGCGGTGCGATACATCAATCAAGTTGACATTCCGCTTAACTCCGATTATAAGGACTACTTTCGAACCTCGCCCGAGGTGTCGCCAGACCTACAGCAAGCGTTGAGTGGGTTTTTCATGCAGCTTCAATTTCCGCAAGCGGATTTTGGGGGAACGTTGATACTCAACCAAACAACAGTCCCTCCGTTGAGCCCCGACACACATTCGGTGGTCCTCGATTTGGACGTTTTCAAGGAGCCAGCAGGCATGCAATCGGACGATGAGGTATGGGCGTTGCTTGAAGCCCTTCGCAATCGGAAGAATGAGTTTTTTGAAGGCTGTATCACCGACAAGACCCGTGAGTTGTTTGGACTAAGGAAGGAGTACTAGAGTATGGCCCTCTTGGCCAGCCCTGCGGAAATTCCCGGACCAAACGCAGGAGTGCTCCGCATTCTCGATCAGCCCGACGGAGAGATTACGTCCCTAATTTATTCCAGCTTCAGGCGAGCCTCTTTCGAAAAAGTCCAGGAGAGTGCTTTCTTGCGGAATAACGAATCTTTCGCGGAGTTGCGCCGGCGGCTCAGCGCTACATCTGCCTTGCAGAGAGGATGGGACAGCTATGATGCAGAGCCACCTAACACCAACGCCCGCGTTCTCGCGGCGAGAATCCTGGATGTGCTTGAAGGAGCTTTATTATCGCCTACGAGCTTGACGCCCGCGGTCGACGGAGGCATTGCGATGTCCTTCGTTGAGGGCGGTCACCGGGCCGTTCTCGAGATATACAACACGGGCGATATGGCGGCGGCGACCTATTCCGACGACGGCGAGCCTGTGGTCTGGGAATTGGACGAGGCCAACGCAGTAACAACGGCTAAACAGATTCGTGTACATCTTGCCGCGTGATCGTCCCGAACGAATGTACCAAAACGACCGCGAAGCCGTTCCCGGCTTTGACGGGAACGAGTTGCTTTACCTTCGGTACTACAGTGGGCATTTTTCGGGCGGCCAGTTGCTTCCCGCCGCCATCCGCTCGCAGATGAAGCAGTCTGTCAACCGGGGAAAATTTAGCGAACCGGAGGATGTTCTGTTCTCTGAAACGGGCGAGTATGATGGTTTGGGAGTTGTCGAGTTTAGAGTGGCCGACATTCCTCGGAAGGTGGAACAACCGGACGGCCCAACGTATGTGTTTTTCATGCGTCACGAGCCGCAAGCCACGAACTATTCGCACAGCGAGATTTGGTCGGATCACTTCCCGCCAACCGGCAGTTTCAAAAGTCCAAGCAAAACAGTCAGCCTGGAATTTCGCATTCGCCTCTGCCGATCGATCCGGGTTAACATCGAGGCCGTCCGGTAGTGCTCGTACATGGACTTCGGATGGGCGTTGTTCGCGAACCGCCGGTCCCTTCGGCCGCCCAAGGATGGCGTTCGTGTTTCGCGTCGGGACGGCGCGTTTGCGATACTCAGTCTTACACCGGTCGCAATTTCACTGGGTGGTGCGGGCGGAGCGTTGTCATGATCGTCACGATTCGAACACTCCTCGCGGGTACCCTGCTGGTTCAGGCCACGCTGCTTGCCCAGACGCCTCCCAAAGCGGAGTTCACGGGTTCGGTGAAGTGCCGGCCCTGCCGCGCGGCTACCTACGCGCGCTGGAAGAAGACGCTGATGGCGAACGTGCTTCAGGACGCCAAGGCGAAACCGGAAGCCGTCCTGGGCGACATCCTTGGCTGTGGGGCGCGATCGTGTTGTCGGTCGGTTTGCACCTGGCCGTGATTTACCCGCCGTTCCTGCAACAGGCATTTTCGACCGTGAGCTTGAGCGCGGGCGACTGGCTGCGCTGCGCGGCCGCGGCAAGCTCGGTGCTGTGGCTGCGCGAATTGAGCAAGATCGCCACCACGCCCCGAGCCGTGTTTTGGCGTGCGTAGCCGCTTGCCGAAGCGGAACCAGGCATGCTCTTCAGAGTTTGCGTTCGCCTCCGGTCGAGCGGATCGAAGGCGTCTCAACGACACAATAGTAAAGGAGGACGCTGGCTTTCCAGATATTCAGTTTGCGGCGAAGCCGCGCTGTGCTTGCTCGAAAGCAGGGTGTAGACGCCCGCCGGAAATACCTCCGATGGCTCCATCGCCTTCGGTTTCGACCGCAAATGCGAGGGCGGGGAAGGGCCTTGGGATAAGCCTGCGCCGTGTGCGCGGCAGTGGATCCAGTCGGCCGTCTGATCCCAGCCGCCGCTCACGTTCGAAGCGCCGAATTTCCAATCGCGCGGCTGTCGGCGCGGCTTTCACCCGCTCCGGCGCCAGACGCTCCTTGATTCCCCATTTGAAGATTGGAAGGACACGGTCGTTCCCGAGCGTCAAGTGAAATGGCTGGCGAAGGATTTGAAATCCAACCGGCGGCCCACCGTGGTTTTCGTTCATCGGCGGCTGGACCGGGCAGGCGCACAAGGCCCATCAATATTGCATTTCTATTGCAATGCGAAGGCGGGGATTGGACCGCGTGGAATCGTGTAGAGGATGACACATATCCAGGTCATACAATCTTGGCGTGGGGAGCCGCCGGTCTGCTCCGGACGGATTTCGCCCAAGTTGCTGAACGACCGCAAGATAACGGACAAGGGATTCAGCAACGGTCGGTTCAGGTCGCAATTGAGGGCTCATAACCTGCAAACTACCGCCAGGGATGCGTCTATTCCCCAGGAGGCGTTGGAAGAGGTGGTGAACCAATGCACTGGCGCTAAGAAATCTCCGGCTGAGAATCCGCCGGCTGGGAATCGACGGAGCGTCGCCGGTTGTGAAAGAATATTCCGTCAGGAGGTTTTACATGAGCGAGCGAAGAAAGTTTCTGACGTCGGCGGTAGGAATAGGAGCGGCGGGCGGCGCGTCGACAATGGCGGCCATGGCTGCCGCGGCAACGCCGGGAGGCCGCACCCCTTCAAAAGGCGGCATCCGCCTAGGTAATCTGTTTTTCAGTTCCGGACTGACGGGCGTGCGCCCGGAAGCGCGCAAGGATCCGCTCGCCTTCGGCGGCGACATCAAGGAACAGACGCACACGATTCTCAAGGCGCACAAGGAGAATCTGGAGGCGCTCGGCTCGTCGCTCGAGAACGTGCTGAAAGTCACGGTGCTCCTCGCCGACGTGAAGACCGAGAAGAACGCGATGAACGAAGTGTACGCGCAATACTTCCCCAAGAGCGCGCCCGCGCGTTCGGCGTTCGGCGTGGACTTCCCCGATACAGCCACTCGCGTGGAAATCGAGCTCGTGGCCTGGATTCCGGAGAAGTGAAGCCGACCGAGCGGCAGGAGCGGCTCCTACGGCGCACCTTCATCGACTTCCTGCAGAATTCGGAAGTGGTCGAGGACGCCCTCATTTTCGAACGGGCCAAAGGCCTCTACTACTGGGACGTCGAAGGGAAGCCCTACTTCGACGCCATCGGCGGCGTGTTCGTTGCGTCGCTCGGGCACGGCCATCCCCGCATCATGGAAGCTATGCGAGTCCAGATGGAACGCATGACGTTCGCGCCGCCGCTGCATGGAATTTCGGATGTCGCGCTCGATTTTATCGAGAAGCTCGGCTCAGTGACGCCTGGGAACCTGAACTACGTGAAGCCGTTCAGCGGCGGCTCGGAAGCGAACGAAGCCGCCATGAAGTTTACCCGCCAATACTGGCGCCAGACCGGACATCCCGGGAAGTACAAATTCATCAGCCGGTATTTCGGGTATCACGGCGGGACCTTCGGCGGCATGGCGGCAAGCGGCACGGGTACGCGCAAGACCAAGTTCGAGCCGCAAATGCCGGGTTTCCTGAAGGTCTTTCCGCCCCCCTTCTACCGCGACCGTTTCGGGACGTGGGAGGAAGCGAACCGTTTCGCCGCGCAGGCGATCGAAGATGTGATCGTCGCGGAGGACCCTTCTACCGTTGCGGGCGTCCTGGTCGAGCCGATCGGCAATACGGGCGGCATCATCACGCCCACCGAAGAGTACTTCCAAATAATCCGCGAGGCTTGCACGCGGCACAACGTCACGCTCATCTTCGACGAGGTGATTACGGGATTCGGGAAAACGGGGAACATGTTCGCGGCGCAGACCTTCGGCGTCACGCCGGACATGATCTGCTGCGGAAAAGGGCTCTCGACGGGCGCGGTCCCGATGGGTGCGATGGTAGCGCGGGAGGACATGGCGGACGCGTTTTTCGGCGCGGTGGAGAGTGACGTCCAGTTCGCCCACGGCCATACGTTCGCGGGCAATCCGCTGGCCTGCGCGGTGGGGTGCGCGGTAATCGACGAGATGCTGGAGAAGCGTCTGCCGGAGAAAGCGCGGTGTCTGGGCGAGTACCTGGCAGCGCGCCTGGAGAAGTTGAAGCGCTTCGGAGTGGTGCGCGAAGTCCGGGGACGCGGAATTCTAAGGGGCGTCGAGTTCGCGAAAGAGAACAATGCTCGCGAGCCCTTCCCCGCGCTGGGCAGGGCGCTCAGGAAAACGGCGGTCGCGCACGGGCTGATTATGCGCGTGGATCCGGGGTGGTTTGCGGTCGCCCCGGCACTGATCGCCCAGGAGGCGGACATCGACGTGATGTGCGACTTGATCGAGCGGGCGCTCGAGGCGGCGCTGGCCGTCTGCCGGGGATAAAGATTCTCCAGTCCTTGACCGGGCTGGCACACGCCCGAAAGCGGCTGGCATTTTTCTTGCGCCTGGGAGTGAAGTACTTCGCGGACCGGCCGTCGCCCTCGCGATCGAGGAAGCCCATCGCGGCCAGTGCGTCGAAGAAATCGCCGGCGGCGCGCGCGTGCAGGCCAACCTCTGCGCCTAGATCCGCGCCGGTGATGCGGCGATCGCCGACCTTGGTGAACACGCCGAACTCGATGCAATCACCTGACGCAGGTTTCGGACGGGGACGAGCGGCGAGCCAACCTGACAGAGTGCCGGCTCCCCGCATCGTGTCCGGGTGACCGACGACTCGCTAGTAGCGGCCACCTGGTAGGGACGGGCGTTTCGTGAGCGGATCGGCTCGCCGGGCGGGGTTACTCCGATCCACAGACCAGCCCGGACCCGGGCAAACCACTCGGCCCGGGCAGGCGACGCGCCGATGTGATGAAATAGAATACTTTCACTATGCGTATCATTCCAGTGCTTCTCTTCGCCGCCTGCATCCTCCAGGCTCAGAACGCCACCCGGCCCGGACGTTTCCATGTCGAACGCCCGACGCTGCTGAACCTTGGGTTTGAATGGGCCATCGAGGGCGACGGCAACCGGAACGCCACAGTCGAGATTCGCTTCCGGAAGTTTGGCTCCGCCGCCTGGCGCTCTGCGCTTCCGCTCCTGCGCATCGGCCGGGAACTTGTGTCCCGCGACCAATACAACATGTCCTACACCGTTCCCGAAGGCTTTGCCGGGAGCATCCTGAATCTCGAACCCGCCACCAGCTACGAGTGCGAGTTCACGCTCCGCGATCCGGACGGCGTCACGGGACAGGCCCTGCAGAGAGTCACAGTGGCCACCCGCGCCGAACCAAAACCCTACGAAGGCGGACGCGTCCTTCACGTGTATCCCGACGACCATCAGGGGCCCCGCCTGGAACCCAGCTTTATCGGGCTCAAGCACGCCTACTACGGCCCGGGACGCGGCGACTGGACCGCTGTCCGCATGAACAAAGTCCAACCCGGCGACACCATTCTCGTCCATGCCGGCCTGTACCGCCCGGACCGCTTGAACTACGTCGACCCGCTCAGCGCCCCATTCACCGGCACGCTGTCCCTTTCCCTGAAAGGCGCCCCCGACAAACCCATCACCATTAAAGGAGCCGGCGATGGCGAAGCGATCTTCGATGGCGCAGGCAACCACAAACTCTTCGATGTAATGGCCACCCAATACCATATCTTCGAAGGACTCACCTTCCGCAACACCGAGATCGCTATATTCGCGGGTGAAAAGGAAGTGATGGGCGCCGTCGGACTGACTGTCCGAAACTGCCGGTTCGAAGACGTCGGCGCGGGCGTGTGGACCGAAAGCGCCGATTCCCGCGACTTCCTCATCTCCGATAATCTCCTCCTGGGCCGCGAAGACCAGATGCGCCTCATAGGTTGGAACCAGGCCGGCTCGCGCGCCGCCGGCATCTACCCGTCCCACCAGCTCCGCAGCTTCTTCGCCATCAAGGTCTACGGTCCCGGTCACGTCATCGCCCACAACGCCATCGCCTACTTTCACGACGGCATCTGTATCTCCACCTACGGACCGCCCGACCCGGATCCCGAGCGCCAAGCCTCCTCCATCGATATCTACGGCAACGACATTCACCTTTCCAACGACGACTTCATCGAATCCGATGGCGGCGTGCACAACGTCCGCGTTTTTGAGAATCGCGGCGTAAATGCCGCTTCGAACGGCTACAGCTCCCAACCCTCGTTCGGCGGACCGATCTACTTTTACCGCAACCTGCTCTATCACGTCCCCGGCGGCAACCCCTTGAAGTTCAGTTCCTCGCCCACCGGCCTCATGGTCTACCACAACACATTCATCGGCGAGCAGACGTCGGCAAGCACCTACTCGAACGCTCACTTCCGCAACAACCTGTTGCTCGGCCGCGATATACCGAACCGCGGCGTCATGACCTGGGCCAATGCCACCGGCGACTACAGCAGCGACTACAACGGCTTCCGCCCTAATCGAAACGTCACTCGCCAGTACAACTGGATCGCGCCCGCCCCCGGCAAAACCGCGTACCAGCCGGCGGCTTCCGACCGGAAAAGCTTCGCCACACTCGCCGAGTTTCAGAAAGCGACCGGCCAGGAGACCCACGGCATCGAGGTCGATTACGACATCTTCGAGAACTTGTCGCCGCCGGACCACGTCCGCCGCCACCAGGTCTATCATGCGATGGATCTCAACTTCCGGCTCAAGGCGAACTCCAAAGCCGTTGACGCCGGCGAAATTCTGCCCACGGTTAACGACGGCTTCAGCGGGAAAGCGCCAGACCTCGGCGCCCTCGAACGCGACCGGAAGGAACCGCACTATGGTCCCCGGTGGATCGCGTGGCAGCCCTTTTACCGCTAAGGGCAGGACCTTGCGAAGCCTCCAGGAAACGTTTCGCTTCGAAAGCCGGCGAGAATGCTTCATAAGCCGGCAGCGCCGGGCTGGCTCGACACCCGTAGTTAGGAAGTGCGTCAGCCCAATCCTGAAATTTAGCTCGATACGCGTGCGGTTCTACCGCGCAGCGAGGCGACGATGAGGAGGGAGTATGTGTGATCGGGATCATTTTGAAACGGACCGGCAAGAGTACGACGCTCTCGGTTTGGTGACGCGTAAGCAATTCGGCGTCATGTTGGGAGCAGGCGCGGCCATGATGTTGCCTCAAGTCGCCAACGCGGTTACAGTGACCGAATCGGACGTGAATGTAACCACGCCGGACGGCGCCGCGGACGGCTACTTCGTGCATCCGGCGAGCGGCAAAGCTCCAGGCGTTCTCGTGTGGCCGGACATCTTCGGGCTGCGGCCGGCGTTCCGCCAAATGGGCAAACGTCTCGCCGAATCGGGGTATTCGGTGCTCGTTGTGAATCCTTTTTACCGTGTCAAAAAAGCCCCTACTGCTGAAGCCGGCGGCGCAACGCCGATCCAGGAGCTGATGCCGCTCGCGCGAGCTTTGAACGAGACGACGCACATGGCGGATGCGAAAGCGTTCATCGGTTGGCTGGACGGGCAAACGCCGGTTGCCGGGAATAGGAAAATCGGCACTCAGGGCTATTGCATGGGTGGCCCGATCGCGTTCCGTACCGCGGCTGCCGTGCCCGATCGTGTCGGAGCCGTCGCCTCATTCCATGGAGGCGGACTCGTGACCGATACGCCAAACAGTCCGCACCTTCAGGCAGCAAAGACCAAAGCGCAGTTCCTCATCGCGATCGCGGCAAATGACGACACGCGGTCGCCTAATGACAAGACCGTCCTCAAAGAGACGTTCGCCAAGGTGAGCCTGCTCGCGGAGATCGAAGTGTACGCTGGAGCGCATGGCTGGTGCCCTCCGGATTCGCGGGTCTACAACGAGCCACTGGCCGAGAAGGCATGGAGCCGCTTGCTCGCCCTGTACGGGAAAGCACTGGCCTGATAGCGAGTCTATTTGATTCGGGATTTACCTCGGAGACCCGCGAGCGTCGCTACGCAGTAAGCCGCCGGAGACGGCAGATCGGCGGCGCGCGCGATTTCCGGACCTAAGGCACGACTTCGAAGCGTTGCATGAGCTGCCTGACCCACGACGCGTCCGCTTCGATTGCAAGCGAGGACCTTTGGCGTGTCCCTTCACTCCCGCGATCGGCGCGGCGGTTCCCCTCGCATAGTGCCGAATAGTTCCGAGACTACGACCGTGCTTGCGTCGAATAACGGAGGCGATCCGTCACGCACTCAGATGCCGGCGTACCAGGAGTAGTTTCCTCCTTTTTTGAACCGTTCCAGGCTATCGGTGATGGTGAGGCGTGTGATAAACTTCACGCTTTTGTAGCCGAGTTGGCGCGGAATGCGCAGACGAAGCGGACCACCGTGACCAATGGGAAGCTCAGCGCCGTTCATCCCGTGGACCAGAAGCGTCTGGGGATGCAAAGCATCGGCCATGTCGATGCTGTGCCACCAGTTGGGCTGTATCGAATAGTAAACCACGTAACGGGCTTCGGGCACAGTTCCTACTGCGCTCAAGACGTGGGACAAAGGCACGCCGGTCCACTCCGCGATGAACGACCAGCCCTCCTCGCAGGCTAGTTGGGTGATCTGACTCCTGGCCGGGAAACTCCTGAGTTCGGCAAGCGAGATCGATGAAGGGCGCGCGACCATGCCGTCTACTTCGACCCGCCAGTCGACGAACCCCGAGTCGCGCATGCGGCTGAAGGCTTCGTTCTTAAAAGGCCTGAGTTTTGCGAACGGAGCCTTCGAAATCTGGCTGGGAGCGAATTCGCGGGCCAGCGAGTGGCGCGTCAGCAGCCTGTGGGAAGCGTAGGTCAGGGTTGTACCGGCGCCGTAGACGCCGCCGTGGTCGGGCGGAATCAGGCCGTATCGATCCGCCAGGCGTGCGGCCACAGCCAAGCCGGATGCACCCGCGGTGGCGGCGAGTCCGGTCGTGATCAGTTTGCGGCGTGAGAGGTTGCTCATGGGTTCTCGTTTCGTGAGGCGGCACGGCCCGTGATCATGGCGCGCATGCGGTTGCTGAAGCCGGCCCTGCAAACCATGATTACGTGGATCAAAAGAAACAGGACGAGAAGCACCGACACAAAAAAGTGAATGGTGCGCGCGGATTGCAAGCCTCCGAGGACGGTCGCGAGGAAAGGGAATACAGACACGATGGCGGGAGACATCGCCAGACCGGTCCAGATCGCGAGCGGGAATAGAACGAAGATTACCAACAGGTAGGTAACCCGTTGAAGGACGTTATAGGACCAGGCTTCTGCCGCATCCGGCCGGCGGAAGCGCAGATGGTTCGCGATATCCTTCGAGAGCGCCCGTCTCGTAAGGCCGGCCCCGGCCGGGACCAGGTTCTTCCTGAGGTGCCCCCCAAACAGACCTGAAATCACATACGCCAAGCCGGTGAATATGACGGCCCAGGCGGCTTCGAAGTGGAGATTCCGGCTCCAGCCGTTTTGGTCGGGCAAGACGAACGCGTAGCCGGTGTTTACCCATGGCCGGGACGCCGGGATCGGAAGATCGAACAGCGAGGGCGTCATTGGGTTCCCGGTTTCGCCCCAATAAAAGCGCGGGTGCGAGATGACAATTTCAATTCCGCTGAGAAGCAACGCCAAAAGGCAGAGCGCGGTGATCCAGTGAGTGATTCGCACGAGTGCGGAATGCCGCGGAGCAACGGTGGCCGCCGGAGCGGCGTCCACGAGGGACCAGGTGGAATCGGCCATATGCTTCTGCATGATGATATCACGCAGAGCGGCGCATGATCCGATAGTGGACGGTTGGTAACCGCCAAGCCGGCTGGCGAGACAATCGCGGCTGCAACTGACAGTGACGCTCCTGCCTGGATGCCGGTGGTGTGGTGCGCGGATCGCGAGATTGAGGACGTGAACACGCCGCTACGAAGGCGGACGCGGCTGCATCTCGCCGCCCGCTACCGCGCTTCGAACGTGTAACCGAATCCCCGCACCGAATGCAGCAGAGCCGGATTCACCGGATCGGGCTCGATCTTCTGGCGAAGGCGCAGGATGTAGACATCCACGGCGCGGTCTGTAATCGCCCGGTCGTGACCCCATACGGCGTCGAGCAACTGATCGCGGCTGAACACCACGCCCGACCGTCCCATGAGATGCTCCAGCAGACGAAATTCGGTGGCCGTCAGCGCTACCGGGCTTCCGTTCCACCGCACTTGCCGGCTGTCGCGGTCGAGTTCGATGCCGCCCGCGCTGAGCACGCGCGTGGGAGCGTTCTGTCCGCGGAATTGCAGACGGATTCGCGCGATCAGCTCGCGCACGAAAAATGGCTTCACGATGTAGTCGTTCGCGCCCAGCTCCAGGCCGACAATCCGGTCCGTCTCCGAAGCGCGCGCCGTCAGGAAAATGATCGGCACGTTCATCAGCTGTTCGTCGCCGCGAATCCGCTTGCACAGATCGAGGCCGTCGGAATCCGGCAGCATGATGTCGAGCAGAACCAGATCCGGCCGCTGGCGGCGGCACAGATCCATCGCTCCCTTCCCTGTCTGGGTGCCGCAGACGGTGAATCCTTCTTTTTCCAGGTTGTACTGGACTAGGGAATAAAGGTCCGAGTCGTCCTCGACAATCAAGATCTTTTTCATGGCTTACCCTACGAGGCTAGCAGGAGGGCCGTTACGTAACCATTACGGATTGGTAAACGGTGGGTGAAACTTCGAGGGGAAGGGTGAAATAGAATGTCGATCCGCGGCCGAATTCGCTCTCGACCCGGACTTCGCCGCCATGCGAGAGCACCAGGTGTTTGACGATCGCGAGACCAAGTCCCGTGCCGCCCAGCTCCCTGGAGCGCGCTTTATCCACGCGGTAGAAGCGCTCGAACAGGCGAGGCAGCTCCTCCGCCGGGATGCCCGCTCCGGTGTCGGCGACCGATATTTCGACTCGCCTGTCGATGACGCTTGCGCCCGGCGCGCCGGCGCCCCGGACCGTAGCGCCCACCGTGATGCTGCCGCCCTCCGGCGTGTACTTCATCGCGTTATCGAGCAGGTTGCTGAGGATCTGATGGACGGCCTCGGAATCGGCGTGAACGGTCATGCCGCCGACGCCCGCCGCCTCCAGCAAGAGGATTCCCTTTCGTTCCGCGATCGGCCGGACCGTGTCGAGCGCGTTGTTCAGCAGATCCGCCAGCGCGTATGACGCCATCTGGAAATCCTGGGACTTGAGCTCGATGCGCGAAAGCGTCATGAGGTCCGCCGTCAATCGGGCGAGCCGCTCCGCGTTGTGCCGGATGATACCCAGAAACCGCATATTGTTCACGTCGTCTTCGAGCGCGCCGTCCATCAGCGTCTCGGTGTAGCCCTGGATCGATGCGAGTGGCGTGCGCAGCTCGTGCGACACGTTGATCACGAAGTCCTTGCGGACCCGTTCCAGCCTTTCCAGTTCCGTGTGTTCGCGCCGCAGTTGCTCGACCGCCTTCTGCAGATGCTCGGCCGTGTCTTTCAACTGGCTGCTGAGAACTCCCAATTCGCCCTTTTCGCCCTCCGGAGCCTTGGCAAGGAAATTACCCCGGGCCAGCTCGCCCGCGTAAGCGATGATGCTGGCGAGGCGGCGGGAGATCCTCCGCGCGAAGAACGCCGCGATTGCGATGGCCGGAAGAAACGCCAGGCCCGCGCCCATGAGGTTCTTCCGGCGCGTTTCCATGACATGACGCTCAATCTCGGCCAACGGCACGGCCAGCCGCAATGCGCCTGCGCGCGCGGGAACCGCAATATAGAGCAGCCTCACGCCGGTCGTGCCGCTTTTCCTAACGTCCGAACCCTGCCTGCCCGCGAGCGCATCCACCACTTCAGGCCGGTTACGGTGGTTCTCCATGTGCGCCGGATCGGCCTCGGAGTCGAGCAGTACGCGGCCGTCGCGCGCGATCAGCGTTACGCGGCATGCGGCCGCATGCGCCAATTCCCCTACCGGCGCGGGCGTTTTTCCTTCTAAATCGAGCGCAATCAGCCTGGCCTTGCCCGCGATTTCCCGCGTCAGGTTCTCGACGAAATTGGTTTCCGCGATGCGCGCCCCAAAAATATCGACCGCGGTCATGGCTGCCGCCAGAATCAGAAAAACGCTGAGGATGAGCTTGAAGAAAATTCGCGCCGTCATTGCGCATCCGTCATTCAACAACCTCGAACCGGTATCCGAAGCCCCGCACCGTCGCCAGATACCGGGGCGCGTCGGGCTGCTCTTCGATCCTCTCGCGCAGCCGCCGCACGTGGACATCGACCGTTCGCGGCGTGACGAAATGCTGCGATCCCCACACCTGATCGAGCAGTTGTTCGCGGCTGAAAGCGCGCCCGGGATGCGCCATGAGAAAATCCAGCAGCTTGTACTCGGTCGAGGTGAGCGCCAACTCGTTTTCGTTCAGGAACACGCGTCTTGCCACGCGGTCCAGCCGGAAGGGTCCGGCTACCGCCGGTTCAGCTTCCATGTCGGGCTCTTCGCGTCTGAGGTGAGCCTTCACCCGCGCCACGAGCTCACGCGGACTGAACGGCTTCGTCATGTAGTCGTCACCGCCGATTTCGAAGCCCAGAACCCGGTCCACTTCGTCCGAGCGCGCGGTGAGAAACAGCACGGGTATCCGCGATAACGCCGTAGTCTTGCGCATGGCGCGGCAGAGATCGAAGCCATCGCCGTCGGGCAGCATGACGTCGAGCACAATGAAGTCCGGCTTCCATTCTTCAAGCTTCTTGATCGCGCCGCTCGACCCCGACAGGATCAAGGTAGTGAAACCATTCCGCACAAGGTTGTACTCCACGAGCGCGGCCAGTTCGGCTTCGTCTTCTATGATCGCGACTCGTTTCACTCGTCGTACCGCGGAACCATACGGCTATTCTAGCGTAAGAGAGCGGGAGACCTGGTCGAGCGCGGCCGGAGTGTCGCGGAGCATGAACTTGAGGTCCCGGGCTGCCGGCGGCCGATCCAAGGCCCAGAGCGCTTCGCAAAATGCATCCGGTTTAGAGAGCTGTCTAATCAAGCCGCCTTGCGGGATCTCAGTGGGGCCGAATCCATTCGGTCCGAAGCACGAAACAGCGCCCGCGGAGCGACGGGCCTTGGTCCGAGCAAGGCGCATGACGAGGCCGAGGTCGACTGATTTGCGGCTAACCACACTGTGGCGGTCATTGCCGGCATTGGCCATCCGTATCGGAGTAGACCCGATGATTGCGCTACGAATGGAGTGGTTCCCTCAACCTTACCGCCTGACCTTACGCCACAGCCTCTGCGGCCCATCCTAACGATTTTCCCGAATCGTTGCACGGGATGTCGAGAATGCGCCGCGTGTTCCGACTTACCCATGAAAGCGCACAAACGGTGCGAGAATCTAAAGGAGAAAAAAGACATGAAATACATTTTGATGATGAACTGCCCGAAGAATGGTTATGACACGTTTGGAGCTTGGCCGAAGAAGGATATCCAGGCGCACATCGGGTTCATGCACAGTTTCAACAAGGCTCTCGGCGAATCCGGAGAGTTGGTGTCCGCCGAAGGCTTGGCCAGCCCGCACGAAGCGAAAATCGTGCGGGCCGGGAAGGACGGCGCGCCGGTCACGGACGGCGTGTTCCCCGAGGCCAAAGAATTTCTCGCCGGCTACTGGATTGTCGACGTCGAGAGTCCGGAGCAAGCCTACGGGATCGCCGCCCGGGCGTCGGCGGCGCCGGGACCCGGCGGGACCCCGTTCAACATGCCCATCGAAGTGCGGCAAGTGATGAGCGGGCCGCCCGAAGACCTGCTGTGACGCCGGGGCCGCTCGACGCCTGTTCCGAGCATCTGTTGCGCGAGCTCGCGCCGCGGGTGCTCGGCGCGGTCATCCGCCGTTTCCGCGACTTCGCCGCCGCCGAGGATGCGGTTCAGGAGGCGCTGGTCGCGGCCGCCACTCAATGGCCGCGGGAAGGCGTTCCCGAAAATCCTCGCGCCTGGCTGATTCAGGTCGGCTCCCGGCGCATGACGGATTACGTGCGCAGCGAGCTTGCGCGCCGTCGCCGGGAAACCGCCGCGGCCCTGCAACTCGGCCATGTCGCTCGAGCGGCCGGCATTGAGAATGAAACAGAGCGGGATGATACGCTTATCCTGCTCTTCATGTGCTGTCATCCCGCGCTGACTCCTTCGTCGGCAATCGCCCTGACCTTGCGGGCGGTGGGCGGCTTGACCACGGTCGAAATCGCCAACGCGTTCCTGGTCCCCGAGGCGACCATGGCGCAGCGGATCAGCCGGGCGAAGCAAAGCATCAAGGCTTCCGGCGTGCCATTCCGCTTGCCTACGAATCGGGATCGCGCTGAACGGCTTCGCGTCGTGCTACACGTGCTCTACCTGATCTTCAACGAAGGCTATACCAGCAGCGGCGGCCCACATTTACAGCGGCGCGAGCTGTCCGGCGAGGCGATCCGGCTGGCGCGAGCCGTTCACAACTTGCTCCCAGCCGATGGCGAGGTCGCGGGATTACTGGCGCTAATGCTTCTGACGGATGCGCGCCGCGCGGCACGAACCGGACCGGACGGAGAGTTGATCCCGCTCACGAAACAGGATCGAACTTTGTGGGATCGGAAGGCGATCGCCGAGGGTCTCGCACTCATCGGCGCGACACTGTCGAAGGGGTCGATCGGCGCGTACCAGCTACAGGCCGCCATCGCCGCCGTTCATGACGAAGCGGACCGGGCCGAGGACACGGACTGGCCGCAGATCCTGGCGCTCTACGATCTGCTGAAACGCATGTCGGGCAATCCCATGGTGATGCTCAATCACGCTGTTGCCGCAGCCATGGTGCACGGCCCGGCCGCTGGACTCGATCTGCTTCATGCGCTCGACGCCGATGGACGGCTGACCGGGCATCATCGCCTCGATGCCGTTCGCGCCCATTTGCTGGAGCTGGCCGGAGACTATGAGGCCGCCATTGCAAACTACCGGACCGCAGCCGGCCGGACGACCAGCCTGCCGGAACGGAATTACCTTATGACCCAAGCCGCCCGGCTCCGGGAGAGCGCAGCGAACTCAGCATCGGCGGAGCCGCGCCGAGTGCTCGCTTGACCGGTGTCTCGAATTAAAGCAAGCCGGTTCGGGCGGCCTCCGCCTGCGCTTCCAGCTCAAGCGTCTTTCGCGCCAGTTCGGGCAGAATGCGCCAGTTGCCGTCGGGCCTTTGCGGCACCGTCCCCCGCGCCGTGAAGTAATCGATCATGAGCTGCCGGATATCCTCCGCCGACCGCCAAACGACCTTCGCGCCGCGGAACATCGAGTAGCCTCCGCTGCCGCCGGCGCGGTAATTGTTCAGCGCGATCCGCAGCTTCCGGTCCGGCGCGAGCGGCTGGCCTCTGAAAGTCAGGTTCACGATCCGGCTGCCTTCCGGCTGCGACAGGTCGATTTCGTAGCTCACGCCCTGCGCCATATCGTAGTTGAACCCGGGCACGTTCTTATTCGTCAGCGGCCCTTTGCCGCAAGCTTCGCCTGAGCACGAAGCGAAAAATCGGGCGGCGTTTTCGAGCGCGTCCTTCACCATCCGTCCATCGCCCTCCACCGCGTACAACTCGTTCTCGTAAATATAGAGCGACGCGATCTGCCTCACGGTCACCGGTCCGGCCGGCACGCTCACGCGCGGGCTGAACAGCGACGCGAATGAAACCTCGGCCTTGGCGTAGTGCAGTTGAACCTCGTGGATGGCGTCGACCAGGGCGCTATCCGCCACTCGCCCCAGAATCCCGTCGAGAGGGGCGGCCGAGCGCGCGATCTCCGTCGAAAGGTAGCGCCCGGCTGCCTCGTGGAAAGGCTTCGCGATCTCCAGAATCTCCGAATCGGCCGGCGTCCGATCCGTCACCTTTACTACGCCGCTCTTCTTCTCGACGACGCGCCAAGGCCCCCCTTGTCCGCTTTCGAGCGTGAATTCCAGGCGCGCCAGCGACATTCCCCAGTTCTTCGGCTGGGCCAGCAGCACATCGCCGATCCGCTGCTCCGCCATTTCCTGGTGCGTGTGTCCGAAAACGATCGCGTCGATCCCCGGCACGGCCGCGATCGCCCGCACCATGTTTTCCGTATCCGATGCGCCGTCGCCCAGTCCCGCATGAGCGGCCACTACGACCAGGTCCGGACGCTCCCGCGTGAGACTTGCCAGCGTCTTCCTGACCGTTTCCACGCCGTCCTCGAAACGGTAGCCGGCGTAGTTCTCCGGTTTCTCCCAGGTGGGCACGGCAGGCGTCGTGATTCCAATGACGGCGACTTTCACTCCTCCCACGGTCTTGATCAGGTAGCTCTCGAATGTCCGCGCCTTGGACCCGGGCGTGAGCGCGGTATTCGCCGACAGCCATGGAAACCGGGCGTTCGAGCGCGCCTTCCGCAAGTTCACGAGACCAAAGTTGAATTCGTGATTGCCCAGCGTCATCGCGTCGTACCCCAGACGATTCATGGCGAGCATCATGGGGTCCGCGCGTAGCGGACGGGACTTCTGATACACGTATTCGAGGGGCGTACCTTGTATGGTGTCGCCGCAGTCGACGAGCAGGGTGTTCGGCTCCCTGGCCCGTTCGGCATGCACGAGCGTAGCGATCTTCGCCAGTCCGCGCGCCGCGGGCTTTCCGGTGAAATAATCGATCGGGTAAAGATTGCCATGAAGGTCGGTGGTCGCGAGAACCACGATCGAAACGCTCGCCGCGTTGACTGAGGCGGCCGCGAGAAGCGCGGCGGCGAGGATTCGGGGTGTGGTCATCACTGAGGCTATTTCAGTATAATCTGATGCATGTATCGTCTCTTGTTCATGACACTTCTCGCGGGCGCGTTGATGGCGCAGGCCCCGGCGCAACCGGCAAAGCCGAAGCCGGCGGTACCCGCCAAGGCCAAGCCTGCAGCCGTGCCCGCCGCTCCCGTAGTGCCCGAGGTCGAGCGCGAGACGGGCCTCTACGCGACGATCGCCACAACCATGGGCGTCGTCGTCATAAAGCTATATGAAAAGGAAGCGCCGATTACGGTACGGAACTTCACGGGCCTCGCCCGCGGAACCAGGGCATGGCGCGACCCTAAAACGGGTCAGATGGTTCGCCGTCCGCTTTACGCCGGCACGGTTTTTCACCGCGTCATACCGGGTTTCATGATTCAGGGTGGCGATCCCACCGGCTCTGGCGCTGGAGATTGCGGCTTTGTGATCCCCGACGAGTTCCACCCCGAATTGAAGTTCGACCAGGCGGGCCGCGTTGCGATGGCGAACAAAGGACCGAAAACCGGCGACTGCCAGTTCTTCATTACGGAAGGCGCCACGCCGCACCTCACCGGTCTTCATACCATTTTCGGCCAAGTGATCGAGGGGCAGGACGTGGTGAATAAGATCGCGGCCACACCGCGCGACAGCTCGGACCGGCCAAGAACGGCCGTGAGAATGCGGACGGTGACGATCAAGCGGTTTGGGCCGGACCCGAATCCCCCGAAGCCGGCCGCGAAAAAGTCCGCGGCTGCGGCGGCAAAAAAATCGGCGGCGCCGCCGGCGGCGAAGAAGTAGCGACGTGAACTACATGGCCGAGCCGCGCGCAAGCAAGCGGTTTTTGAACTAGCCGTTTACTCCGCGACGACGGGGTTGCGCAGTTCGCCCAGACCCTGAACGCTCACGACGACGTCGTCTCCCGCCGTCAGCCAGCGCGGCGGTTTGCGCGCGAAGCCCACTCCGGCCGGCGTGCCTGTCGAGACGATGTCCCCCGGTTCCAGCGTAAACACGCTCGAAAGATACGCGATGAGATCCGGAATGCGGAAGATCAGGTGCTTTGTGTTCGAGCTTTGCAGCACTTCACCGTTGATCGTGATCTTGATGTCTAGGTTGTGCGGGTCGGCGATCTCATCGGCGCTCACGATGTACGGACCCATCGGGGCGAACGTATCGAACGTCTTCCCCATCAGCCACTGCGTGGTTGCCATCTGGTAGTCGCGCGCGCTGACGTCGTTCAGGTTCATGTACCCAAACACGTGTTTCGCCCAGTCGCCGCCCGCGATATTGCGCCCGCCTTCGCCGATGACGACGGCAAACTCCGCCTCGTAATCGGGCTTCGCTGATACCTTCGGCAGCACGATGTTGTCGCCCGGCCCAATCACTGCGGTAGCGAACTTGCAGAAGATCGTCGGTACTTTCGGGATCTCCATATTCGACTCCTCGGCGTGATCGCGATAGTTCAGCCCGACGCAGATGATCTTGTTCGGTTTCGGAACCGGCGCGCGCAGTTTCACCGACGCCAGCGGAACGCCCGCCGGTGAAGATGCCAGATAGCTCTCGATGCGCGCGCGCGCGTCCGCGCCTCCCGCGATCACGGACAGCATGTCCGCGTAGCCCGCGGCGCTCAATCCTACGACGTTCTCGTCTCTCAAAACACCGGCTTCAGCGGCGCTATTACGTTCAAATGTGACGAATTTCATGCTCTGGTGGATGCTCCTGTGGAAAGATCGATTGTAGCATTCCCGCCGGCGGCGGCCCGAATCGCGCGGCCCCGCGCGGCTGTTTCCACTTGTGTCGTGGCGTCTGGTGGAGGCGAGCGCCGGCGATCCGCACGGAAGATCGTCTCCGGCGCATCCGGCGTCACTACGTGCAATTCCGCCGGGACCCGCTGGCCGATACCGGACTTTCCGTTAACGATGTTGTTAGGCGCCGGTAGGCACGGACCGTGACGGACCACAATCACTTTAAGGTCGCCTTTGAGAAAACGCAGCCCGCCGGTCCTTTATCGACCGCGAATCGAAGAGCGCCGCGTTTCCGATGACACTGATCGAGGTCACAAGCAGTCGACGTCGAGAGATCTTGCCGCTTCTCGTTGCGGCTGATCCAAGGTCGCGAGCGGACAACCTGAGCGTAGGGCTAGTTCGACGTAGAGGGCGTCATAGGGCGTCAGGCGGTGATCGCGGCAGATGATCTGAACGGGTCCGGCGACTTGCTCTAATGACACGGAGTCGAGAACGGGGCTTAGGATTCGGAGCGTGTCGAAAAATGCCTTCGTCTGCTCCTGTGTTATACGTCCCTTGCGTTCGCCGAGCAGCAGCGTGTTGAGGACCTCGAGTGACCAGAAAGCCGGCACGACGGCCTGCTCGCCGGCCATGAGCCGGTCGAGCACGTTCAGAGACGTGGGCGTTTGTTCGTCGGGGAAGCACCAGGACAAGGTAACCGAGGCGTCGACGACAATGCCAGTCACGGACGCGCCTCGTGGCGCAATTCGCGGATCGTCATGCCGCCGAGCGAGAGTCCACGGGTCTTTCCAAAAACCTTAAGCCGCTCGATCGCTTCGACTATCTCCTCGGCTGCAGGGGACGACTCGGGTTTACCAAGCCCAGGCGGAAGATGGGCTGCTCTTTCGAGCAGACCGGCGGCGTATGTATCAATCCGCATACCGTGAGCAACAGCTTGGCGAGCGAGTTCGGCCTGAAGCTCAATCCCAATTTCAAGTGTGATCGTCATTAACAAGCCCTTTCCGTCTACCTCAACCCTACCCTTGCCCCTCGTTTCGAGTCAAGCCAGTGGCGTCCCTCGAAGTTCAGACAAGACGTAGGAGGCAATTGTCGCAAATAGGATCTCCTCCGGCTCCTCCGGCGTCACTGCGCGTGCAGTTCTGGCGGTACGCGCTGGCGCCGAACCTTGATCTGGCTTTCGTTCTTGCGGGCAGCCGCGAGGTCATAGGCCACTTGCATCCGCAACCACGTCTCCTCAGTACTCCCGAATGCCTTCGTTAGCCGGATAGCCATCTCCGGGCTGATGCCGGACCTTCCGTTGACGATGTTGTTAAGCGCCTGCCGGGTAACGCCCAGCACCTTTGCACCCGCGGTCACGGAGAGGCCTAACGGCTCCAGGCAATCATGCCGGACGATGCGCCCCGGATGCACGGGTTTTTTCATGGGCATTGCGATTCTCCTTATTCTTAGTGGTAGTCGATCAGTTCAACGTCAAAGGCGTCTGTCCCTTCAAAACGGAAAACGATGCGCCAGTTGGCGCGGACCGTGACGGACCACAATCCCTTAAGGTCGCCTTTGAGAGGATGCAGGCGATAGCGGGGAATGTCCAGAGCTTGCGGTGAGGTGGCGGTGTCGAGAACCGTGAGGATTCGCCCAACGGTGTCCAGCAGGTCGGGACGTATCCCGCCGCGTTCGTCGCGTTCATAGAGCCGTTTGAGGCCACGATGCTTGAAGCTCCTAATCACCAGCGTACACTGTAAAGTAACACTTGTCAGATGCCGGTACAATAAAGGGCTTTTCCCCGGTTTCCTTTCTCGACTGCGGATCGAAGGGCGTGGGCTACGGACGTGTGATAATTGGTAGTAAGCGCTAGGACATCCTGGACCCATTTGTGATGAGCAACCCCACAGCAGTGCCGTCGCCTTCCGTGAAAGAGTCCACAGCCCCCTCGACCGTCTCGGGAAAGCTGTCTCCTGCGCATAAGGTAGACGTCGGTGAACCACCTGCGGAGGCAGACTGGATGACCCTTCACGACCTCCTGTTCGTCGAGACGGACGATTCTTGCGCGATTTGTGGCATTCGAGGCGTTGGGGTTCTCACTGAGCACCACATCGATGGGAATCCATCGAACAGTACCTACGACAATCTGATCGTTCTCTGCCATAACTGCCACCATGCTCATCATAAAGCTAAAGGTCTCACGGAGCAGCGGATCGTGGATCGTAAGCGACACCTTATCCAGAAGACGCTGACCACTTACGGGCTCAACGCTATGAAGATAGCCTCCAGAAACGGCTTCGGGGTGGTCGCGATGCCCTTCCTCCTCTACCACCTCGTCGACACCGGTTACATGACCAAGGAAGAGGAACAGATGGGTTACGGGGATCAGGAAGATGCGACGGCTCGGTTCGCGATCACGGAGCGGGGCAAGTCGCTCTTGTCCAAATGGTTCGCCCAACGCAAGGAATGCCCCCGCAGCGGCGCGGCGGCGCGTGAGGCCGAGCCGTTAGGCCGTTCGCTCCCGAGCCAGAGTCGATGATAACAGTCAGATGCGCCTGCGGTGAGACGTACCACACGGACGAGCAACACATCGGGCGCCGGATCCAGTGCAGGTGTGGCAAGGTACTGGAGATCGCTGCACCCCTCCATCCTTGGGAGTTACCCGTTCCCCGGGAGCGATCAAGCCCGCCCGCGACCGAATCTTTGGGGCACCACAGCGAGGTCTACCCGCTTCGCACCCCCTTGGCCACAGCCCTTCCCTGGGTGGCCGCCGCAAGCATTGCGGGGGTCGTGTTGCTGTTCTCGGTCTCGTCTTGGCTAGGGAACCCCCCTCAACAGAGGAATTCGAACGCGACCGTGCCTCCGCCAGCCGCGTCAATCCCGGCTCCGGCAGCACGTGTTCAACCAGTGCCTCAATGTCCTCCTGAGGCTCAGCTCCGCCCTAAGTCCGGCGTTGACGTCGGCGGACGACGACATCGTGGCGGGTTGGGTAGACTGCGAGTCGCCAACGGAACAGCTCTCGATGCTGTCGCGGTGCTCATCGACAACACTACGGAGGCCCCACGTCGGGCAATCTTCATTCGAAGCGGGGAATCGGGGGCCATGACATCGGTCCCGCCGGGACGCTACCACCTCCGATTCCAGGTGGGAGCGGATTGGCTCGTCGAACGGCGCTTCTGTCAGATACGGGGTACTTCCGACTTTGACAGTGCGTTCGAATTTTACGAGGTCGAATCCGACCGAGAAACCAGGTATGCGGCCTACGAGGTAACGCTGCACGCAGTACCGCAGGGCACTGCGCGAACTCACTTCGTTCCAGACTCACGATTTGAGCTCCCGCCGCCGTAGGCTGATCGCGCGTCTAACCCTGGAATTGCAGCAGAGCGCGACCGGACCGGCTTTAAGTTATGTCCGCCTAAACAACAGTTAGAACCCAGGGATTATATGATTGATATTTCAACGATCTCGGTCGGTCTTGGTATCGCGAGGAGCGTTTACCAAGCGCTGGATTTCATTCGCGGAATTGCCGGTTCGGCCGTTATTGCAGCGTATTTCCACCATGACGGCACACGCGTCCATGGCTCGGACAAAATCGAGGTTGAACTGCACCGCCAGAAGGAGACCGAGTGGTGGTACTTGGTAAAGCCTCTTGAGGACTACGTTTTCGTTCGCGTTCCGGCTGTCGAGTCTTGCGCGCATGAAATGGCGGGGCATGTGACAGGGGAACAGGTGCCCGACGCCCGGTATTGGCGCTGGGTCGCTCCAGTCTTGCCAGGACGAATTTACGGCGGGGAGGCTGTGAACCTGAAGGTGGATTTTCTTGTCTTCGGTTACAAGCCGAAGGCGTTGATTAAGCATTTCTCATCAAAGTGATGCACTGCGGGTTAACGAGCCGCTGCAGGCGACGGCCCAAAAGATCGGCCGCGCGCCTGAGCGGGCCGGTCGCTGGGCTCAGAAGAAGCTGCCAAAGATGGACTCCTCCTGGGTCACGGTAGCTCTCTGATCCTGGAGGCGGCGTATCGAAGCCGAGTCGCAGGATACGGCGTAGCCCGCCTCTCGCGCCTTCTGTTCACGGCCTCCGCGATGCCAACGCTACTTCCGCGCTTGACAAGCCATGGTATTACTATAATAGAGGTGGCGGTCTCCCGAAACGCGTTCGGGAGCTTTTCGCCTGACCGCAGATATTGCATAGCGGCGGTGGTGGCCGGCTCGCGGAACACTCCGTCCTGGTGTCATTTCGTTTCCGCGGCCAGGGCCGCTTTGTAGCAATATTGCTTCGGTTCGTACTACCGAGGGGAAGTGATTCTAAAAGACATGACTGCGCTTCTTACCCGTTTCAAAAAAACTTCATCTTCTGCGCCACCCACTTCAAATCCGCCCGGCTCCACCGCGCGCCGGTGTCTGGCGGCATGGCTTGTGCTCGCCCCGGTTCTCGGCGCGCAGCCTGTCGAGTTCAACCGTGAGATCCGGCCAATACTGTCCGACAAGTGCTACACCTGTCACGGACCCGACGCGTCCAAGCGAAACTCGAAGCTCCGCTTCGATACCGAAGCCGGCGCGAGGATCGATCTCGGCGGCCACTTCGCCATCGTTCCCGGCGACGCCGCCAAGAGCGAAATGCTCCGGCGCATTTCGAGCGACGACACCGCCAAGCGCATGCCTCCCGCCTACAGCGGTGCGGCGAAGTTGAGCGCCCGTGAGATCGACACCGTCCGCCGCTGGATTGAACAAGGCGCGAAATGGCAGGGACACTGGTCCTTCATCCCGCCCAAACGTCCCGCCCTGCCCGCCGTCGGCAATACCGCATGGCCGCGCAACGCCATCGACCATTTCATTCTCGAGCGTCTGGAACGCGAAGGTCTGAAGCCTTCACCCGAGGCTCCGAAAACCTCTCTCATCCGCCGCGCCACCTTCGATCTCACCGGGCTCCCGCCGACGATTTCCGAAATCGACGCCTACCTCGCCGACGCATCCCCGAACGCGTACGAAAAAGTGATCGACCGCCTTCTCGCCTCGCCCCGGTATGGCGAACGGATGTCCGTCCGCTGGCTGGATGCGGCGCGCTACGCCGATACCAGCGGCTATCAGAGCGATGGAGAGCGCAGCATGTGGCGATGGCGCGATTGGGTCATCGAAGCCTACAACAACAACATGCGTTTCGACCGTTTTGCGGTCGAGCAGATTGCCGGCGACATGCTGCCGAATCCAACTCTCGATCAGCGCATCGCCACCGGATTCAACCGCAATCATCGCGGAAACAGCGAAGGCGGAATCGTCCCCGACGAGTACGCCGTCGAATACGTCGTCGACCGCGTCGACACAACCTCCACCGTGTTCCTCGGCCTAACCATGGGCTGCGCGCGCTGTCACAATCACAAGTACGATCCGCTCACGCAGAAGGAGTATTATCAGTTCTTCGCGGCGTTCAACAATATCCCGGAGTTTGGCCGCGCCAGCAAGTACGACAACTCGCCGCCGTACATTCCGGCGCCCACGCGGGAACAGGAAGCGAAGCTGAAGGCTCTCGATCCGCAGGTCGGCGCCGCTGAACGCGAGTGGGCTGCGCTCAAACCCGAACTTGAACGAACGCAACGGGCGTGGGAGCGAACTCTGAGCGGCGGCACCGAGGCGCTACCGGCCTGGTCGGGCCCTGAAGGTTTGCTCGTGAACTTGCCGCTTGACGAAGATGCCGCGGGACCCTCCGGCCGCGCCGCAAGCTTCGACGGAAAGCGCACGTTCGATGGCGGTAACACCGCGGCTTTCGGCTTTCTTGACAAGTTCACGCTCTCGGCGTGGATCAACCCCTCGGCCCCCGATGGCGCGATCGTCAATCGAGTGGAGGACAAAGGCGATGGACAGGGATACGCGCTGATTCTTAAATCGGGCAAACTTCAGGCGAACATGGTGGTGCGATGGCTCGACGATTCCTTGCGCGTCGAATCCGCCGAGGCGCTGCCCCTAAACCGCTGGAGCCACGTCGCGCTCACCTACGACGGAAGCCGCGTCGCGAGCGGCGTCGGGATGTACGTGAACGGCGCGCCGGTGAAGATCAAGGTCTTGCTCGACGAGTTGAACCAGTCGTTCAACGTGAAGAAACCTTTGCGCATCGGAGGAGGCGGCGTCGATACGCCCGGATTCACCGGCCTCATCGACGAGGTTCGCATCTACAAAGCCGCCCTCACGCCGGATGCCGTGTCGATGATTTCGCTCGCCGGGCCCGCGGCTTCGATTGCCGCCGTTGCGCCCGCGGACCGCACCCGCGCGCAGTCGCTGAAGCTTGCCGCATACTTTATGGAGACCGCGGCGCCAGCCCAAATCAAGGATGCGTGGAAGCGGTTCGAGGAGTTGCGTAAACAGAGGGACGCCCTGGTCGCCAGTTTCTCCACCGTGATGGTAATGCAGGAGCGCCCGCAGCCGCGCGATACATTCATCCTTCTGCGCGGCGCGTACGACCGTCCGGGCGACAAGGTCACCGTCGGCGTTCCCGCCGTGCTCCACCAGTTGCCTGCCGATGCCGGCAGGAACCGTCTCGGTTTGGCAAAGTGGCTCGTCTCGCCGGAGAACCCTCTCACGGCGCGCGTCACCGTGAATCGATTCTGGCAGATGTACTTCGGGACCGGTATCGTGAAAACCACGGAGGACTTCGGCTCTCAAGGGGAATGGCCTTCGCATCCGGAGCTGCTCGACTGGCTTTCGACCGAATTCGTCAGCTCCGGCTGGGACGTCAAAGCGATGCAGAAGAGCATCATGATGAGCGCAACCTATCGCCAGTCCGCGAAGGTCACGCCCGATCTGATCCAGCGCGATCCCGAGAACCGCTTGCTCGCCCGGGGTCCCCGCTATCGCCTGCCGGCCGAAGCCGTGCGCGATCAATCGCTCGCCATGGCTGGACTGCTTGTTGAAAAACTCGGCGGGCCGTCCGTGAAGCCGTACCAGCCGAAGGGCCTTTGGAAGGAAATGGCGAATGGCGACGACTACAAGGCGGATAGCGGCGACAAGCTCTATCGCCGAAGCCTGTATACGTTCTGGAAACGCACCATCGCGCCCCCTTCGATGATGACCTTCGACGCGGCCGGCCGCGAAGCTTGCACCGTCCGCGAAACCCGCACCAATACGCCATTGCAGGCCCTCACTCTGATGAACGACGTGACGTACCTCGAAGCCAGCCGCATGCTCGCCGAACGCATGATGACAGAGGGCGGCGCGACTCCCGCGGATCGGATCGCCTTTGCCTTCCGTCTTGCCACAGCCCGCGGCCCGTCGCCTGATGAGAGCCGGATCCTGCTTGGCAGCTACTACCGCTATCTGGACAAGCATCAGACCGACCGCGCCGGCGCATTGAAACTGCTCAGTCAAGGCGAGCACGCGCGCAACCAGAAGCTCGACCCCGGCGAACACGCGGCCTACGCAACCATCGCCAGCCTGATTTTGAATTTGGACGAGACCGTAACCAAGGAGTAACCCGACATGGACCCCCATTTCGAGAACCAGTTGTTGCAAACCCGGCGTCATTTCTTTTCCCGTACGGCGTGGGGCCTCGGAACCGCGGCGCTTGGCAGTCTGCTTGAGCGGGATCTCGGTGCGGCCGAGGCCAACCCCGGCGCATCGCTCGGCATCCCTCATTTCGCGGCCAGGGCGAAGCGCGTCATCTACTTGTTCCAGTCCGGCGCGCCCTCTCAAATGGACTTGTACGATTACAAGCCCGGGCTCAAAGAACTGCGCGCCACCGAGCTTCCCGATTCCATTCGCCGCGGCCAGCGGCTCACCGGAATGACCGCGACGCAGACCGCATTTCCGGTCGCGCCGACGAAGTACAAGTTCGCGCAGCACGGCAAGTCGGGCGCGTGGGTGAGCGAGCTCCTGCCGCATATCGCGAAACAGGCCGACGATCTCTGTTTCGTCAAATCCCTCCACACCGAGGCCATCAATCACGATCCTGCCATCACGTTTTTCCAGACCGGATTTCAGATCGCCGGCCGCCCCAGCATCGGCGCCTGGTTGTCCTACGGACTGGGTAGCGAGAACAAGGAGCTGCCCGCCTTCGTCGTGATGGTTTCGCAGGGAACCGGACGTCCCGGAGACCAGCCTCTTTACGACCGCCTCTGGGGCAGCGGCTTCTTGCCCTCGCGGTACCAGGGCGTGAAATTCCGGGGCGTCGGCGATCCGGTTTTGTTCCTGTCGAATCCCGAGGGCCTGACGGCGAAGGACAGGCGCGGCTTCCTCGACGATCTCGCCAGTCTCAACCAATTGAAGCTCCAGGAATTCGGCGACCCCGAGATTGCGACCCGCATCGCTCAGTACGAGATGGCGTACAAGATGCAGTCGTCCGTGCCCGAGCTTACGGACCTCTCGAAGGAGCCCGCGCGTACGTTTGAACTGTACGGGCCGGAATCCCGGCTGCCGGGCAGCTTCGCCGCGAACTGCCTGCTCGCCCGCCGCCTGGCCGAACGAGGCGTGCGATTCATCCAGCTTTTCCATCGCGGATGGGACCACCACACCGAGCTTCCGAAGCAGTTGCCGCTACAGTGCCGCGACACCGATCAGCCGTCCGCCGGCCTCATTCAGGACCTGAAGGAGCGCGGTCTCCTCGACGACACGCTGGTCGTCTGGGGCGGCGAGTTCGGCCGCACCGTCTACTGTCAGGGCAAGCTCACGGCGGATGATTACGGGCGCGATCACCACCCGCGATGTTTCACGCAGTGGATGGCCGGCGGCGGCATCAAACCGGGCGTCACCTACGGCGAGACCGACGACTTCAGCTACAACATCGTCAAGGACCCGGTCCATGTGCACGACCTGCACGCCACCATTCTGAACCGGCTCGGAATCGACCATACGCGGCTCACCTTCAAGTTCCAGGGCCGCCACTTCCGCCTCACCGATATCCACGGAAACGTTGTGAAGGAGATCCTCGGATGAGGCTTGCCGCGCTGGCCGCGGGCGCTTCCTTCGCGTTGGCCGCGCTTTCCGCGGCGCCCGCCGGGAAGCTCGAAAGACGCCTGTACGTGACCGACCGCTCGACCATCAGCGTCTACGATATCGACAACGGGCACGCGCTCGTGCGGAAGATCGAAGTCCCCGAAGGCGGCGGTTATAAAGGTATCGCGGCCAGTGTTCCGCTTGGCAAGCTGTACGTCACCTCCTACAAGCAGGACGAGCTGATCTGTATCGATCTCGCGACGGACAAGATCGACTGGCGGAAGAAGCTCGGCAAGTACGGCGACAGCATGTGGATCACGCCGGACGGGCAAACCATGTACCTTCCGTTCCGCGACGACGATAGCTGGTGGGTGCTTCGCGCGAAGGACGCCGAAGTGATGGCGAAAATCCCGGTCGGCCGCGGTAAGAACTACGACATATCCCCTATCGGCAGCATCGGGCCGCACAATACCTGGATCAATCCGGCGGGCACCCGTGTTTACCTCGAAGTCCTCACCATGCCGTACGTCTTCATCGCGGATACGAAGACGAACAAGGTGATCGGTAAGGTGGGGCCGTTCAGCAAAGGAGTGAGGCCGTTCGCGGTGAGCGACGACGAGAGATACGTCTACGCGAACGTGGATGCGCTGCTTGGATTCGAGGTGGGGGCCGTGCGGGACGGGAAAAAATGGGGAGGCCCGATGCTTCACCGCGTGGAGGCGACGACGCCGCCCGAGAGGCTCGCCGAATACCCGAATCCGCCCGCGCACAAGCCGCACAGTACGCCCAGCCACGGCATCAATCTCAGCCCGAATCAGAAGGAAGTCTGGGTGGTGGACGGCGTTTACGGCTACGTGTACGTGTACGACGTGACCTCTTTACCTCCGAAATACGTGGCCGGAGTGCCGATTTACAAGGACCCGAAAGAGCATCCCACGCCGGGCTGGATTTCGTTCAGCATCGACGGCAAGTACGCCTACCCGGATGGCGGCATCGTGATCGACACGGCAACCAAGAAAGTCGCGGCCCGCATTCCAACCAGCGAGAAGCTGCTCGAAATCGACTTTGTGGACGGCAAACCCGTGAAGGCCGGCCACCGCTAGCGGCGGGCGCTCCGCCTTGAAGTTAGACGATACGATTGCGGCGGTCTCGACGCCGCCCGGGCGCGGCGGTATTGGCGTCGTCCGGCTGTCCGGGCCGGATTCGAGGAAGGTGGCCGAAGCCCTTCTGCGGCGGGCTCCCGATTGGCGGCCCTGGAGCGCCTCTCTCGCCGAGCTCACGGACGCGGAATCGCGAACCATCGACCGCGTGGTCGTGATGTTCTTCGAGCGCCCTCGCTCCTACACGGCCGAGGACGTCGTCGAGATTTCCTGTCACGGCTCGCCTGTGGTCTTGCGCTTTTGTCTCGAGCGCGCTCTCGAGTCGGGCGCGCGGCTCGCCGAGCCGGGAGAGTTTACGTTGCGAGCGTACTTGAACGGCCGCATCGATCTTCCACGCGCCGAGGCGATCCGGGATTTGATAGGCGCCACCACCCTATACCAGGCGCGGGTGGCTGCGCAGCAGGCGGAAGGGTCCGTTTCGAAGAGGCTCGCGCCGGTTAAGGAGCAATTGCTCGAGCTGATCGCGCTCCTTGAGGCCGGCATCGATTTTGCCGAAGACGACATCAGCGTCCCGCCGGATGCCGAGCTCCTTCGCCGGATCCTCCCCGTAGTCGAGGGCGCGGGCCGCCTGGCCGCGAGCTTCGCCTATGGAAAGCTGGTGGCCGCCGGTCTGTCGCTTGCCATCGTCGGCCGGCCGAACGTGGGCAAGAGCTCACTGTTCAACCGGCTGCTTGAGCAGGACCGCGCCATCGTCACCGATATCCCGGGCACCACGCGGGATCTGGTGAGCGAGGTCGCCTCGATCGGCGGGATTCCGGTTAAGCTCATCGACACCGCCGGGATCCGCGAGGCCGAAGGGCTAGCCGAGACGCTCGGTATCGAGCGCAGCTTTCAGGCGATGGCGGATGCGGACCTGGTTCTGGCCGTCGTGGACGCGTCGGAACCCGTGATCGAAGAAGACCTCGCGCTGATCCGGCGCATACGGTCGTGCGGGCGGGTTGTCGTCGTCGCAAACAAGATCGACCTCGCTCCGACGGGATCGGGATTTCAGGAAGCTTTGCGGAGGGCGCTCCCGGACGCGCTGTTCGTTTCCGCTCGTACTGGCGAGGGCGTCGATGCCCTGCGCGATGCGATCCCACGGGCTGCGGCGCCGGAAGGAGAAGTCCAACAGGAGAGCGGATTCATCACGAGCGTTCGTCATGAACGATTGTTGAAGGAATCGCTCGAGTTTCTGGAAAAAGCTCGCCTCGCGATTGAAGAACGGGTCCCGCACGAGATGCTGCTGCTCGACCTGTACGGTGCGCTCAGACCCATCGACGCCATCACCGGCGCTACCACCGCCGACGACATTTTGAACCGTATCTTCTCCACTTTCTGTATTGGGAAGTGAGTTCCGCGGGCCGTGCGCGTGAGCGCCGCGGAACCGGATGTCGAGGCGTTCAAGCAAGACCTCGCCGGCCAACTCAAAGCCGCGTAGTTCCAGTTGATGGCGTGCAGATCTCTTCAGCGACGCCCGTACCCGAGCCGGCTCCGCTCGGACATGTCGAATGGGTGCGGATTGTCGTCAAAATCGCCATTGGCGTTATTGCGCCCGCGTTGACGGAAGTCGCCGAAGAACTAATCCGCCGGTACTCGCAAGCTGCAAGTTAGACCCGCTGTATTCGGCCCGGGAACAGACTTCCTTCACTCCGGAAACCCTGTTCTTGAATATCGGAATCGGACGGCCCCCGGCATTCACAGGACAACGCGATCATCACCCCGATCCACGAAGGGATTCATTGGAGCCGATTGCAAGGATCGACTTTCGGCGCCTTCTGTATGTGGCTGAAGCACTCGCAGGAGGTGAATGCCTACACGCACCTGCACGAGTTGCCGCGCGCGCAAGCGGCAATTGCTCAATTACCGGGCCGCCGGCGCGCCTATTTTACGGCTTGCCGGCGATACATCTCTTCCCGATCCGCCTCTGACTGGAAGCGACCTGAGGGATCCCGTCAATCTGCTCCGGATGCTCTGGTACAACCACCTCTTCACCCACCGCTAACTTTCGGAACTCGGCGGACGTTCGGTTTCAGTCTGTGCCGGCAAAGTCTGTGGAAGCTGCGGTCGTACAGCCTACCCGTTCCGGTCAATCCCGTCGTTCCGATATGGGATGCGATGAAGTCCGACACCGCGAAGGCATTTGCATTTGTGTCGCGCCTCGACTACGCGGCTCCGATCATCCATGCTTCGGGACGGCGGAATCGAGCGCAGTTTCGCTTCGACGTCCGCGTTCGGCACGTGGTTAGCGGTGTCGTCCGCTACGTTCAACGCGACTACCGACCTGATGGCGCGCGTGGGCATCCCGAGATTTTCCCGGCTTCCCCGCCGCGCTGATGAAAAACGAGCAGGCATCGAGGCTTGTCGATTCGTCCATCCGGGCTTCGCTCGACATCGACTTTGATCCGTGGACCGGAGCTCGCGCGTTCGACGTTGCACCATCCTCCCCCGTGTGATAAACCTATACCCACGAAGCCTGGAGACGCAAATTCTCCGGCCCACGGGGAGTCTACATGCGCAAGATCGCTTTGTTCGCGACTTTTCTCGCCTTCACCGGCCTCGCTGCCGCTCAGGTCAACAAGAGCAACTTGACTGGAATCGTCCGAGACGCAACGGGCGCGGCGGTTTCCGAAGTCATCATCAAGTTAACCAGTAACGAGACGGGCTCCGTACGCTCGGAATCGAGCGACGGCTCGGGCTTTTACCGCTTCACTCTCATCGACCGCGGCACGTACCGGCTGGAAGCGGAACGCGCCGGTTTCAAGAGATTCCGGCGTGACGCCGTCGAATTGCAGACCGGAGAAACCACCACTATCGACGTCGTCCTCTCGCTCGGCGAAGTCAGCGAGAGCGTAACCGTCTCGGCCGAAGCCGCCGTCCTCCGCACCGAGACAGGCGCGCTTGGGACCACCGTCAGCACAAAGGTTCTCAATGAACTGCCGCTCATCGGGCGGAACCCCTACGTGTTCCTGACCCTCTCGCCGGGCATTCAGTATACCGGCGACCCCGGCGCTCTGAATCCCTGGGACGTAGCGGGTCCGTCGGCTTTCGCGGCCTCCGGCGCCGAGGCCAAGACGGAGTTCCTCCTGGACGGCATTCCGAACATGGGAATCGGTAACGTGTCCCTCTCCCCATCGCCCGACGCGGTATCGGAGATGCGCGTGCAAACCAGCGCCTACGATTCGGAGTTCGGCCACTCCGGCGCGTCGTTCGTCAACGTCTCCACGCGCTCCGGTACGAACATCTACCACGGCACCGCCTATTGGTATCTCCGCAACGACAACTTGAACGCCAACAGTTTCTTTAACAACCGCATCGGAGCCAGCAAGAACGAGTTCAAGCAAAATACCTACGGGGGATCGTTCGGCGGGCCGTTCCGGATCCCGAAACTGTACAACGGCCGCGACAAAACGCACTACTTTTTCAACTTCGAGGGCACCCAGATCCGCGGCACGGCGTTCGCGCGAGCCATCGTGCCCACGGCGCTTGAACGGGGCGGCAACTTCTCGCAAACCCTGGACCGCACGGGGCGCCCGTTCACGATTTACGATCCGGCAACCACAAGGCCGGAGGGAAGCGGCTTCGTCCGGTCGCCGTTTCCCGGTAACGTCATTCCCACGCAACGCTTCGATCCGGTGTCGGCGAACGCCTTGAAGTATTATCCGGTACCGAATCTCGCGCCAAGTTCAGGCAGTCTCCAGAATTTTCAGAACCCTCAGATCAGCGGCCGCAAATGGGCCAGCCTGGCGTCTCGCGCCGATCACCAGATCAACACGAACCACAGCCTGTTTTTCCGCTATGGCTGGAACCATCGCACGGACCCCTCGAGCGCCTTTTACGGCGAGGGTTGCTGCAGGCCGGCCGGGAATCCAACCGACGGACAGGACGAATTCGCGCGGGGCAATATCGGCGGCGGCGCAGGATACACCTGGGTCGTCAGCCCGCGGATGGTGTTCGACGCGCGCATGGGCTTCACGCGCTATTTCGACGCGAACATAATGTATGGAGAGGGCTTCGACCTCTCGACGCTCGGTTTTCCCGATAACTTTGCCAAGAGCGTCGCTTTCGCTACGTTCCCGCGGTTTGCCATGATCGATACCGACCTCGACAACCTCGGCGCCGGGCGCGTCACTTCGCGAACCACCAACAACGTCTATAATCCGCAGTTCAATTTCCACTTCACGCTCAACCGGCACGCTTTGAAATGGGGCTACCGCTACATGGTGTCCCAACAGAACAACTTCGGTCCCAACCGCTCGGCCGGCATTTTCAACTTCGGCCGGGCCTTCACGCAAGGGCCGGACCCAACCCGAGTGTCGGCCATCGCCGGACACGATTTCGCATCGTTTCTCTTAGGCACGCCGAACACCGGTTCGGCCGACATCAACGCCGCGCCGGCGCTCACGGCAACCTATCACGCGGTCTATCTCCAGGACGATTGGAAGGCGACCACACGGTTGACATTCAACCTGGGCCTGCGGTTCGAGCATGAAAACGGCGCGACGGACCGCTTCAACCGTGGCAACGCCGGTCTCGACTTCGCCGTTGCGAGTCCCGTCGAGGCGCAGGCCAAAGCGAACTACGCCAGGACCCCGATTCCCGAACTCGCGGCGTTGAATGCGAAGGGCGGGCTCCGCTTCCTCGCGAAGGATCAAACGCCCCGCCAACACTTGAACATGCCCAAGGCGCTTTGGTCGCCCCGCTTCGGCTACGCCTACAAGTTGAGCAATTGGGCGGTCCTGCGCGGGGGGTACGGCGTGTTCTACGTTCCCAACATCATTTCCAATTACCGCCTGGACGGATTCTCGCTCACCACGCAGATGGTGACCTCGCTCGACAACAATTTGAATCCCTTCAATACGCTGCGAAATCCGTTTCCGAGCGGCTTGGTGCAGCCTCCGGGAGCCGCGGGCGGCCTGCTGACGGGCGTCGGGCAGTCGATCACGGCCGGCGGCGCATCATCCGGCAACTTCCTGCCCGACTATCGCCACGGACTGGGCCAGCAGTTCTCGCAGGGCTTCCAGCTGGTGCTGCCTGGCAATTTTTCCGTCCAGGCGAGCTATGTGGGAAACCTCGCGCAGCGCCTCACGGTGACCCGAAACATCAACCAATATCCGGACCGGTTCCTGCCATTGACGACGCGGCTGAATGCGCGCGTCGCGAATCCCTTCTTCGGCGTAGTCACGGACCCGACGAGCGCGCTCAGCCAATCCACGATCACGGTATCGCAGCTCCTGAAGCCGTACCCGCAGTACACGGGGATTACGCAGTCGAGCCTGCCCTATGGGCGGTCCGGCTACCACTCGTTTCAACTCGAAATCAGCAAGCGCTTTTCGAGCGGACTCTACTTCGGAGCCGCCTACACGAACTCAAAACTGATGGAAGCGACTTCGTATCTGAACCCGAACGACGCGAACGTGGAGAAAGTGATTTCGGATTCCGACCGGCCCCAGCGTTTGGTCGTCCACGGGCTGTACGAGCTGCCGTTCGGTCCCGGCCGAAAGTATGCCACTTCGACGAACCCGATCGTAAAGAGGCTGGTTGCGAACTGGCAATTCAACTGGGTGACCACCTTCAACTCCGGCGCGCCGCTCGCGTTTGCGAATGCCGAACGGGTGTCGAGATCCGGAAACAATCCTCATCTGGTGGATCTGTACTTCGATGCGGCGCAGTTCGTGCCGCAGCAGCCCTTTACAGTGCGGGCTTTCTCCTCACGCACCGGCGATATCCGCGCCCCCGGAATCAACAAGTGGGACATCACACTTCAGAAGAGCGTTATGGTAAAGGAAGGCGTCAATTTCAAGGTGCAGGCCGAGTTTTACAATGCCTTCAACCGCACGCATCTCGGCACGCCGAATACAACCGTCACCAGCACAAGCTTCGGGAGAATCACGGGAACCTTTCTCGGGCCGCGCGAGGTTCAGCTTTCGGGCCGCTTTACTTTCTGACGCTATTGAAGAAGGGTGAACCCGTCGGCGGGGCTTCAAACAGTCTGCTACACTTTTGTACTGGAGGCGCGGCGTGCCAGCCGAGTATGATCTCATTGGCCGATGGTCGGAAGTCAAGCTCGACATCCTTCGCGAATATGCCGTGCCGTACTCGACGATTCTCACGGCAAACAATCTCTACCACCTCTACATCGACGGATTCGCTGGTCGAGGCTCGCACATTTCGCGCACAACCGGCGAGCCGGTACCCGGTAGCCCGTTAAACGCTCTGCGCGCGAACCCTCCGTTTCGTGAGTACCACTTCATCGACCAGAGCCAGCTCGCGCCAGCCAGCTACGCACGTACGCCGACGCACGCTCCGAGGTACACGTGCACGAGGGTGACTGCAATGAGATTCTCCTGAGTCGAGTTTTTCCAGGCGCGAAATACGAAGACCGGCGCCGCGCACTGTGCCTCCTCGACCGGTACAACATCGACGTCTCATGGGACGTGGTCTACACCGCTGGGCGCATGAAGTCCATCGAAATTTTCCTGAACTTCATGGTGATGGATATGAACATGAACGTCCTCCTGCTCGACCCCACAAAAGCAGCGCCCGCCCAAGTCGCCAAAATGACCCGTTTCTGGGGCGACGCTTCATGGCGTCACGTAGCTTACGAAGAGAGCTCGCAGGGAAATTCGTTCTCCGACTCCGAAACAGTAAAAGTCGCGGACGCGAATGAGAAGATAGCAGAAGCGTACCGTCAACGCCTCCTCGACGTCGCCGGATTCGCCTACGTCCCGCGCCCGCTTGCATTCGTCAATAGCCTCGGCGCGACGATCTACTACCTCTTCTTCGCCTCTCCCAACAAGACCGGCAAGAAGATCGTCGAGCACATCTTCGACAAACACCGAATCGGAAAGGGACGCTAAAGATGGCCAACGCATCACCTATTGAATGGACCGACGCAACTTGGAATCCAGTCACCGGTTGTTCAAAGATCAGCCCCGGCTGCAAATTCTGTTACGCTGAACGCCTCGCGCATCGCCTGCAAGCCATGGGACAGAAAAACTACCAGAACGGATTCGAACTCACCTTGCAGCCACACATGCTCGAGCACCCACTACGGTGGAAGCAGCCGCGCTGCGTGTTTGTGAACAGCATGAGCGACCTGTTCCACGCTGAAGTACCCCCAGATTACATTGCAAAGGTGTTCGATGTCATGCGCCGCGCTCATTGGCATCAATATCAAATCCTCACCAAACGATCGGAACGATTGCTCGATCTCGACTTCAACCTGCGGTGGCAGCCACAGATCTGGATGGGAGTCAGCATCGAGAGCGAGGACTACCTCTTTCGCGCGGACCACCTGCGAAAAACCGGCGCACACGTTAAATTTCTTAGCATAGAACCACTCCTCGGTCCGCTGCGCAAACTCAACTTGCGAGGAATACACTGGGTCATCGTAGGTGGCGAATCAGGACCGGGCGCTCGCCCCCTGGAAACCGCGTGGGTCAGCGAACTGCGCGACCGGTGCATCCACGAACGCGTACCATTCTTCTTTAAACAATGGGGTGGCATGTTCAAGTCCAGAACGGGCCGCATTCTGGATGGCCGCACGTGGGACGAAATGCCGGTCACCGTACATCTGCAACACGCCAACACATCGAGCCAACGCGGCGTTGATGGAAGGTTGAAATCTGGCCAGGGCCGAGGTTCAACTGTTCAGCTCAAGCCCGTTGCGCCTCTGGAGTAGGTCATGTTGAAGGACATCGTTGCCGCAAAAACGACCGGCGATTGTCTCTTGTACCTTCGGTTTGAGGACGGAGCTGTGTGGTAGATCTCGCGCCTCATCTCAGCTTTCAAGGGGTATTCGAGCCGCTGCGCGACCCCGTCTGCTTCGCGCAGGTCCGTCGATCCGGAGTTGGCGCCGTCGCTTGGTAGAACGGGGCGGACCTCAATTCCCGACGTTCTCGACTCGCATCACCGGGACGCCAATTCTGCGGGAGCGTGACGTCGGTTGCGCTCCTAAGAGCAGCGTACTTTCCCCCGCGCGGGCGGGCTCTGTCGCTTTTTCTGCCGCGACCCCGCGGAGCCGGCACCGCCGAGCTAAGCCAGAAGGGCTCTCGCATCCCGCAGGTCGGCCGTATCCTGTCCCTCCTGAAACCAATCGGCGAGCGCCCGAAGCTCCGCTCGGGTTTCCTCCGGCCGCAACCGCGCCAGGCTGCATAGAGCGCGCAGCTCCAGCGACTTCGCCCCTTGCCCCCGCGCGCACGCGATCGCTTCGCGGAAGGACGCTTCTTCGCCGCCGCGCAGAACACCCCGTAAGCGCAGGAACTCAGCCCTCCACCAACCCTCGCCGGTCGCCTCGGATCGCGCGAGCGCCTCTTCGATCGAGGCCAGAGCCTCTTCGCGGCGGCCCGCCATTTCATACGCGGCGGAAAGCAGCGACAGATAGTAAGGAGTATAGAGTCTCATTCCCGTCCCCTCCCACTCGTCGAGTCCGGCGCGAATTTCGGCGATCCCCCCCTCCGTTTCCCCTGCCTCCGAGACCGCCCATCCGTGGAGGATCGCCGCTCCCGCCGACCAGAGTTGAAAGCCTTCCTCGCGCGAAATCTCGATTACGGATTCGATTTCATCGCGCGCTCCGGTGTCGCGGCGCATCTGCAGGAGCACCGTCGATTGCATCGCCCTCACCACGCTGCTGAGAGGATGCCGCAGCTTCGCGGCGATCGCCGCCGCCTCGCGCGCACGGGCTTCCGACCGCTCCGGATATCCGCGCAGCCACTCGGTCCACGAGTGAATCCCAAGGCAGACCACCGCCGGATCGAGCTCCGCTCCCAAGACCTCGCGCTTGTGGAGGTCCGGGTCGTAAACTTTGAAGAGCCGCTCGAAATGTTCATCCGCGGAAGCGAGGTCTCCGCGCCAGAAGGCCGTTTCTCCAGCCGCGCGGTGGGCGGGCAGCAGCCGCGACGCGTCGCCCTCGGCCGCCAGTGTGAGCAGCTCTTCAGAAAGCTCCCGCGCCTTTTCAAGCTTCGGCACGGCGACAAAGAAACCCCAAAGGCCGGCCAGAACGCTGAACTGCTGCGGAGTTCTACCAAGACGCGAACATAGCTCCCAGGCGCGGGTAAACGTTCTTTCCACTTCCGGCGCGGCGAATCCTCGCGTTGCGATCAGGGGCGCGCCGATCATGCATTGCAATCCGAGCTCCCGGCCGTCTCGTTCGATGCTTTCCGGAAGCGACAAGAGCGCCTGTAGCGCTTCCTTCAGGAAGGTGACGGCTTCGTGATTGGAAACGCTGCGCAGAGCCTCTTCCCCAGCCCTTTGCGAGAATTCCAGCACCTTCGCAGCCAGCCCGCGCTCGGAGGATCCGTGTTTCAGGACGTGGCCCCAATGATGGGCCATCATCGCATAGTGCCGGAAGTCTCCGGCGGCGGTGTTCTCGAGCCACACCGCCATGGCGCGGTGCAGGTCGCGCCGCTGGGAATACAGCATCAGGTTATAGGCGACACTCTGCAACGCCGAGTGTTTGAACGACCACGCGGGCTCGCTGCCCCGCGGCTGATGCACAATCATTCCGCGCCGCGCCAGGTCCTGCAGCATCGCCTCGAACTCCTCATCGCCCGTTTGGAGCGGGTAGAGATGCCGAAGCAGGCGCACTTCAAAAACGCGGCCGATCACGCTTGCGACCTTCAGGATGAGTTGCTGCGACGGGGCGAGACGGTCGATGCGGCTCGTGATGGCCGCCTGCACGGTTCCGGGAATGTCGACGCCGCTCAGATCGCCGCCTTCCGCCGCAATGCGGCAGGTCTCGCCCGAAATGACGATCAGGCCGGAGTCGCGCAGGGCGCAGACCAGCTCTTCGACGAACAGCGGGTTGCCTTCGGCCCTCGCCTGGATGGTTGCCGCCACGCGATCGGGCAGCGCCTTGACGCCCAACCGGCCGCAGGCCAGACGGATCGAGTCCTCCGCGGGAAGCGCCGTCAGACGCAAGGCGCGCGCCGAGGGAATTTTCCGGTACTCGGCGGCAATATCGAGCGTCTCGCGCGTGGTCATCACGAAAAGCAGCGGCCGTACGCGCCGCGAGACCAACAGCGCGAGTTCCCACGACGCCGTATCGAGCCAGTGCCCGTCTTCGAGGATCACGATCTTCGGCGACGTCCGGTCGGGCATGGTGGCGAGCAGGCGCGCTAAAAAGTCCCTGGTCTTTGCCGATCGCTCCAAGCCCGGCAATGCGTCCGTGGCTTCCGTCTCCGGAAAACGGGCGCGCAGGACGGGGTTGAGCAGCGGCAGGAGACCGGCCCATTTTACGCCGGCCGAAGCACGGACCCGAATCTCCACGTGGCGCCGCTGGTCCTCCTCGTCCGCGATGGAATCGAGCCCTAGAAGCTGCGCGAAAATCTCGCGCCAGGCGAAGTAGGGCGTGGATCGTTCGAGCGGATTGGCATGGCCGCGCAACAGCAGAGCGCCGGCGGTCCGCGCCCGTTCGGCGAAATCGTTCATCAGGCGCGATTTGCCCATCCCGGCTTCGCCTTCAATTACCACCGCGGTACTCGCGCCCGCGATGACGAGCGCATCCAGATGCTCGCCAAGCGCGCGCCGTTCTTCGTCGCGGCCCACCATCGGCCGGTCGTCGAGCTCGGCGGGTTGCGGAATGGCGGCGATGGGACAAAAGATCCGCACCGGCCGCGCCTTTCCTTTCAGGCTGACGGCCGGCCGCGACTCGAAATCCACCCGCGATTTCGCAGCCGCGTAGGTCGCCTCGTCGCACAGAATGTCGTTGGGCGCGGCCTGCATCAGCCTTGCCGCGAGATTCACGACGTCCCCGATCATCGTGTATTCGCGCCGCTTCGCGTTCCCCACCACGCCGCAAAACGTCCGCCCTGTGGCGACGCCGATCGCGTGGCTGACGCCGAGTTCCCGCAATTTGGCGCGGATGTCCATCGCCGCCCGCACGCCGCGAACCGCGTCGTCTTCGTGCGACAGCGGCGGCAGACCGAGCGCGGCGAGAAGCGCCGTGCCCTTATCGTCCACGCTCAGCTTGTTGATGCTGCCTTCATAGCGGTAGAGGTTCGACTGAAGCGAGTGCATCACGGACTGCGCCCGATCGATCGGCGTGCTGTGCGTCAATCCGGGAAATTGAATAAAGAGTATCGTGAGAGTCCGCAACTCCCCCAGCCATTCGGTGCGCCCACCCCGCAAGCGCAACACGACCGCCGCGGGCAGAAAGCTGCGCAGCGACTCCAGGCCCTCCGCTGAGAGAGCGGGGAACTCGGGGGCCGAAATCGTTTCAGGCGCCTGGATGGAACTCAGGCATGCCGCGCCACCGCCGAGCAGCCGCCCTTCGGCCCGGCCCCGCACCAGCGCCCAGGCCTGCGGCGAAAGCACCACTTCGCCGGGCGCGGCCTGATGCGTGGCGGCGGAGAGCTGGCCTAGAGCGCCGCCGGTCGCCGCCCAACACCAGCGCCCGTAGACGCCGCCAACGGCAACGATCGAAACCAAGCCGCAACCAACTCCAATGCGGATTGAAAGGCGGAGATTCTCCGCCGAGGAAGCTTTCTCGAAAACCTGCTGAGCCGCGAGTCCGCAGCTTGCAGCCCGCAGAGCGGCATCGGAAGCGTCCTCGCCCTCGGCGGGCCAGAAGGCGAGCACGGCATCGCCGGCAAACTTCATTACCTCGCCTCCGTGGGCGGTAATGAGGTTGATCAAGCGGCCGAAATGGCTGTTCAGAACTTGCGTCAGCGCTTCCGCGCCGGCCGCGCCTCGCCGCGCCATGGTCTCGGCGATGGCCGTGAATCCGGAGACATCGGCGAAAATAACGGCGCCGCGGCGGACCTCCGCCCAGGGCTGGCCTGGAAGATGCGTGTCGGTAGCAAAGCGACGCACCAGCACGCCAGGGACGAAGCTGACTAGATCTTCGACAAAATCTTCCATGTGCCGCCGCCCTCAACTATATCAATCATTTTCAGATCTTCGAAGACTTCGAAGCGGGCATACAGCCGGCCGGAGCGGCAAGGATCTGAGCGTGGCGCTGAGAATAGCGCGCCTCACAAATCTACGGGAGGAACCGGCGCCAGCGTCGACAGCGAAGGCCGCGGACGCCTGGGACGGGTGGACGTTGCCGCTGGCCGTAGTACAAGGCTTGGACCAAGTCACCGCTCCTTTACCGACCGGAGCGCAAAGAGAGGCAGGCGCGTCCAGACGTGATGGCGGCGCCATGACCAACCCGGCTTGCTTGAAGCTGCCCACCAGCTTGTTGCTATTCCCCGGACGCACTGAAACCCGAGGATTCCCTCGCTGCCGTGAGGCTCGTTCTTGCGCTCCGGCCGATCGCGCCAACGTAGAAGGACGCCGCCCGCAACTGCTCTTCGTATTCAGAATCGCTTCGCGTCCGGGTGCTTAACCGATTTGGGGATAACGCCCTGGCGCGATACTGTAGGCTTCTGCTCCAAGCAGAGTCCGGCGAACGGCGACTTCCAGTTCGGCCAGAGGTTCAGCAACAGGAGGCGTAGCGACAGACGGCTTCCCCGGGCGCTTGTTACGAATGACGCCGCAAAGGCCCACCGGCGTCCATGCGCCTTCCTCAGTCCCCCCGTCTCGCTATACTTCTAGCTTGTGTTCCATCTACTCGAACAAAGAATTCAGGACGCCTTTCACGGCCGGATCCTGGCACAATTCGGCATTGATCTGGAGGTATCGACCGAGCAGCCTCGCCAGAGTTCGCTTGGGGAGCTTGCGGTCCCGGCCGCCTTTCAGCTCGCGCGCCAGTTGAAACAGCCGCCGAAGAAAATCGCCGCGGAACTTATCGAGGGTATCGGATCGATCGAGGGCGTGGCGGCGATGGAAGTGGCCGGCAACGGCTACATCAACGTGCGGTTCGCCCGGGCTGGCTATGCCGAAGGCCTGGTTCGACCCACGCCGCGCGGCGAAGGCTCAGCCACCGGGCGCGGAATCGTCGACCGCATCATCGTCGAACACACCAATATCAATCCCAACAAGGCCGCGCATATCGGCCATTTGCGCAACGCCGTGCTGGGCGATACCCTTGTGCGGATGCTGCGCGCCGCCGGCAACCGCGTCGAGGTGCAGAACTACATCGACAACACGGGCGTTCAGGTCGCGGACGTCGTCGTAGGCTTCCACTTCATCGAGCACAAGACGCCCGCGGATGTGAAGCGCCTGATCGCCGATCCTACCGTTCGGTTCGACTATCTCTGCTGGGATCTCTACGCCCGCACGTCGGCGTTTTACAAGGACTCTCCCGAGGCCGTGGGCTGGCGCGCCGAAACACTGCACGCCGTCGAATCCGGCGGCGGAACCCTTGCGGAGCTTGCCCATCTGGTCGCCGACGCCATCGTCGCGCTGCATTTGAAGACGATGCTGAGGCTTGGCGTCGAGTACGACGTGCTCCCCCGGGAAAGCGAAATCCTTCACCTCAAGTTTTGGGCCGCCGCGTTCGAACTCCTCAAGGAGCGCAAAGCCATCTATCTCGAAACCGAAGGCAAGAACAGCGGCTGCTGGGTGATGCCGCCCGAAGCTTTCGCGGGCGATTCCGGCACCGAGGACAGCAAAGTGATCGTGCGTTCGAACGGGACCGTCACGTACGTCGGGAAGGACATCGCGTATCAGCTGTGGAAGTTCGGCCTGCTGGGCAAGGATTTCTACTACCGCCCGATGATGCGGTATCCCGATGGACACGAACTGTGGGTTACCACGGACGAACCTCAGATCGCGAACCGTGAGGTTCCCGCGTTTGGGCGTGGAACTCGCGTGTTCAACGTCATCGACGTTCGCCAGTCCTACCTGCAGGACGTCGTGGTCGCGGGGCTGAAAGCGCTCGGGGCCGCCGAGCAGGCGGCGCAGTCCGTGCACTTCGCTTATGAGATGGTGGCGCTTTCCCCGCGCTGCTGCATCGAACTGGGGATTGAGCTCTCAGACGAAGACCGGCAGCGTCCCTACGTGGAGGTTTCGGGCCGCAAGGGACTCGGCGTGAAAGCGGACGATCTGATCGACCGCCTTATCGATAAGGCCCTCGAAGAGGTCGCCGCGCGCCACGCGGAGAAATCGGCCGAAGAACAGCGGAAGATCGCTTCGGAAATCGCCATCGGCGCGTTACGTTATTTTCTGCTCAAGTACACGCGAAATTCCGTGATCGCTTTCGATTTCCAGGAGGCCTTGAGCTTCGAAGGGGAGACTGGCCCCTACGTGCAGTACGCCGCGGTGCGCGCGCGCAACATCTTAAAGAAGTTGGAAGAACGGGGCGAGACGCTGCCGGACTTCACGGCGGATCTTACTCGCGAGACGCTCGAGAGCGCGCTCGCGTCCGAGGATTTCTGGCAGATGTTGCTCGCCGCGTCGAAGGTTGACGTCGCACTTGGCCGCGCCGTCGTCTCCGGCGAACCCGCTCATCTGGCGCGCTACGCGTTCCAACTCGCGCAGACATTCAACAACTTCTACCATCAGTACCACATACTGACGGAGGAGAACCGCGAGAGAAGAGTATACCTGTTGTGGATGACGGACTTTTTCCGAGCTCAACTCATACGCACTCTGGGAATTCTGGGGATCCAGACGCCAGCGTACATGTGAAGCGCTAAACTGAAAGTATGCGCCATGCCACGCTCCTTTCGGCCCTCCTCATCTCCCGTGGCGCGATCTTTGCCGCCCCAGGCAGCGTCGAGTTCAACCGTGACGTCCGTCCGATCCTGTCGGACAAGTGTTTCCATTGCCACGGAGCGGATGCCGCCGCCAAGAAAATTCCGCTGCGCCTGGATTCGGAATCCGCCGCGAAGGCGGATTTAGGCGGACGCCGGGCGATAGCGCCCGGCCACCCCGAGACCAGCGAGCTGATGCGGCGCATCACCGCGTCCGGCAAGCCGATACAGATGCCGCCCGCGTATTCCGGCCTCAAGCTCACCTCCGCCGAAATCGATACCCTGCGCGACTGGATCGAGCAAGGCGCAGGGTGGCAGCGGCATTGGTCGTTCATCGCCCCCGTTCGCCCCGAACTTCCGACAGTTAGCCGCGCGGATTGGCCGAAGAACCCGATCGACCGCTTTATTCTTCAGCGCCTTGAATCGGAGGGCCTGTCGCCCTCCCCCGAGGCCGGACGCGAAACGCTGCTGCGGCGCGCTTCCCTCGATATCACCGGGCTTCCGCCGACACCCGCCGAGACCGCGGCGTTCCTCGGCGATCGTTCCGTCGATTCTTACGAAAAGGCCGTGGATCGCCTGCTTTCCTCGCCCCGCTACGGCGAGCGGATGGCGGCCCGCTGGCTCGACGCAGCCCGTTACGCCGACTCGAACGGCTATCAATTCGACGGGGAACGCGAAATGTGGCGGTGGCGCGACTGGGTGATCGACGCCTTTAACCGCAACCAGCCGTTCGACCAATTTACCCTCGATCAGATCGCCGGCGACATGCTGCCGAACGCGACCCTGCCGCAGAAGATCGCCACCGGCTTCAACCGCAACCACCGCGCCAACACCGAGGACGGAATCATTCCCGAGGAGTACGCCGTCGAGTACGTGGTCGACCGTATCGAGACCACTTCCGCCGTATTTCTGGGTCTTACGCTTGGCTGCGCGCGCTGCCATAACCACAAGTACGATCCGTTCACGCAGAAAGAGTTCTACCGGATTTTCGCGTATTTCAATAACGTACCCGAACTTGGCCGGGCCATGAAGTACGGCAATTCGCCGCCACTGATTCCCGCGCCCACGGCGGATCAGCAGCGCGCGCTCGACGCGATCAATGCCCGGATCTCCAAGAGCGAGGCCTTCCTTCGCGAGCGGGAGGCGGCGCTCCGCGAGGCGAGCGCGCGTTGGACCGCGTCGCAGCAACCCGCCTACTGGAGCCCTCCCTCCGGGCTCGATTCCGCTTTCACATTCGACGAAGAGACGGCGCCCGGACGCTTTGGGAACGCCGCCGCCTTCGACGGCAAGCGCTCGATCGACGCCCCGGAAAAAGGAGCTTTCGACATCGACGATCGCTTCACACTCTCCGCGTGGGTCTACGCGGACGGCCCCACGAACGGCGCCGTTCTGAGCCGCATGAACGATCGCGCGCGCGGTAAGGGCTACGGCATTTATCTCAAGGACGGCGCGATGCACGTCCACGTGACGAGCAATTACGACGACGACGCCATTCGCATCGACACGGAACGCAAACTCGAGTCCGGGCGCTGGTATCACCTGGCCGCGACCTACGACGGGTCTCGCGTCGCCGCGGGCGCGACCGCCTTTATCGATGGTGAGCCCGCAAAGGTCAAAGTAGGGATGGATACGCTCTACCGGCCCTTCCGTAACGCGGGTGCGAAATACAAGGAGCCGCTTCGCATCGGCGCGGGAGGCGGTCCGGAGAACCGCTTCCGGGGCCGCATCGACGAGGTGCGTATCTATTCGCGCATCCTCGCGCAAGATGAGATCGGCGCTTTGGCGGATTTGCCGCAATACCGTCCCTTCGCCGCCCGCTCGCGATTCCTCGAGATCGGCGCTCCGTCCGATATTCGCGAGGCCTGGCGGCAACTTGCGGATCTCCGTCTCGAACGCGAAAAGCTCGAACGCACGTTCCCGACTGTAATGGTGATGGCGGAACGCCCGTCGCCGAAGGATACCTTCCTGCTCGTGCGCGGCGCCTATGACGCTCCCGGCGAAAAGGTGGAGCCCGGAGTTCCCGCCGTTCTCCCGCCTCTTCCGGAAGGCGCGCCCAATAACCGGCTGGGCTTCGCCAAATGGCTGATCGACGGGCGCAATCCGCTGCTCGCGCGGGTGACCGTCAATCGATTTTGGCAGATGTACTTCGGCGCCGGGATCGTGAAGACGACGGAGGATTTCGGACAACAGGGCGAGTGGCCCACGCACCCGGCGCTGCTCGACTGGCTGGCCACCGAATTCATGCGAACGGGTTGGGACGTCAAGGCGATGCAGAAGTCGATCGTCACAAGCGCGGCGTACCGGCAGTCGTCGAAAACGACGCCTGAGCTGCAGCAGAAAGATCCCGGCAACAGGCTGCTCGCTCGCGGTCCGCGCTCCCGCATGCCCGCCGAAATGATCCGCGATCAGGCTCTTTACGCCGCCGGACTCCTCGTCGAGAAGGTGGGTGGCCGCTCCGTCATGCCCTATCAGCCGGAGGGGCTTTGGAAGGATCTTGCGATGCAGGACATGTACTACGAGCAGAGCCGGGGCGACGACCTGCATCGCCGGAGCCTGTACACGTTCTGGAAACGCACCATCGCGCCGCCCATGATGATGAACTTCGACGCGGCAAACCGGGAAGCTTGCGTTGTGCGCGAAACGCGCACCAACACGCCGCTGCAAGCGCTCAACCTGATGAACGACGTGACGTTTCTCGAATCGGCGCGCTTCATCGCGCAAGCCATGATGAAGGAAGCGGACCCGATCTCGCATGGCTTCCGTCTGGTGAACGGACGCACGCCTTCCGCGCGGGAGTTGGAGGTGCTGCTGAACAGCTATCGCTACCATCTGGACTATTTCGCGGATGAGGGTAAGGCGAAGGCTTTTCTTAAGCAAGGGGAAACCGCCGGCGACCCGAAACTCGAAAGCCGCCAACTTGCGGCCTACACGTCCGTCGCAAGCCTGCTCCTCAACCTGGATGAAACGGTGACAAAAGAATGAACGCCGGCCGATCGCTCCACATCACCCGCCGCCAACTGTTCTCGCGCACTTCGAAGGGAATCGGCGTCGCGGCGCTCTCGCATCTGCTCGAAAGAGACGGGAAGGCCGCCGGTGCGATTCCGGGCGTTCCTCATTTCGCGCCAAAGGCCAAACGCGTCATCTACCTGTTCCAGCACGGCGCGCCATCGCAACTCGATCTCTACGACTACAAGCCTAATCTCGCCAAACTCAGGGGTACGGAACTGCCCGAGTCCATCCGGAAAGGGCAGCGCCTCACCGGCATGACGGCCTATCAGGCGAAATTCCCCACCGCGCCCACGATCTTCAAGTTCTCGCAGCACGGCAAGTCCGGCATGTGGCTCAGCGAACTGCTGCCGCACACCGGAAAGGTCGCCGACGACATCTCGGTCATTCGCTCGGTCCACACCGAAGCCATCAATCACGACCCCGCGCTGACCTTCTTCCAAACGGGCTTCCAGCTTGCCGGGCGGCCGAGCATCGGCGCGTGGCTCTCCTATGGGCTCGGCAGCGAGAACCAGAACCTGCCGGCGTTCGTCGTGATGGTTTCGCAGGGCCTTGGCGGCTCTCAAGCGCTTGCGGACCGGCAGTGGGGCAGCGGCTTCCTTCCGACGCAATACCAAGGCGTCAAGTTCCGGGCCGCGGCCGACCCGGTGCTCTATCTGTCGAATCCCGAAGGCTATAGCGGCACGGCGCGGCGCCGTTTTCTGGACGATCTCGCAAGCCTCAACACGCTCAAGCTCGACGACTACCAGGACCCCGAAATCGCCACGCGCATCGCGCAATACGAAATGGCGTACAAGATGCAATCGTCGGTGCCGGAGCTGACCGATCTTTCGAAGGAGCCCGAATCCACGTTCGATCTCTATGGTCCCGATTCGCGCAAGCCCGGAACCTACGCCGCAAACTGCGTGCTGGCGCGCCGTCTGGCGGAACGCGGCGTGCGCTTTATCCAACTCTTTCACCGCGGCTGGGATCAGCACGGCAATCTGCCGCGGGACATCGCGAAGCAGTGCATGCAGACCGACCAGCCGTCGGCCGCGCTCATTCAGGACCTGAAGCAGCGGGGCATGCTCGATGAGACGCTCATCGTGTGGACGGGCGAATTCGGCCGAACGGTCTATTCGCAAGGCACGCTGACGGAAAAGGACTATGGACGCGACCATCACCCGCGATGCTTCTCGGTCTGGATGGCGGGCGGAGGAATCAAAGGCGGGACCGTCTACGGCGAGACGGACGAGTTCAGTTACAATATCGCCGAAAACCCCGTGGACGTGCATGACCTGCATGCCACTATGCTGCACTGCCTGGGTGTCGACCACACGAAGCTGACGTACAAGTTTCAAGGGCGCCACTACAGGCTGACCGACGTACACGGCAGCGTGGTGCGGCCCGTCCTCGCTTGAACGGAGGCCCGCGATATCGAGGGCCTGCACTCCACGATGCTGCAACGCCTGGGGTGGCGGCTGCACCAGGCTGACGTACAAGTTTCAGGACTGCCGTTACGGGCTGGCCCGCGTCCACGGAAGGTTGTAAGGCCCCTGCTCGTTTGACCGGGGATCGGCGATACCGCTGAGCATCCAGCGATCCGCCCGCGATCCACGCGTCGCCCCAACGGACGCGCCACACACGATTTGCGGGGCCACCTGAGCAATTACGGCAAATTGCATATATAATACGGACTCAATTTTACGACGTCATTTTCCGAATGCCCCCGGCGCAACCCAATACGAGTGGTCTGTCCGCGGACCAAATACAAGACGCCCTGAACGCAGGCGACGCAATTCTTGAGGAGATTCTCCGGGACGAGAACATGCTGCAAGCGTTCTCCGAACGCTGGCGCGAGATATTACACGCCGAAGCCTCCGCAATCTTCCTCGTTAGATCCGCCGATCAAGGGGCCCGATTCCTGACGCTCGTCAGCGAGTCGAACGCGAACGGATTTCGGACACAGATGAAGGTAATACTGCCGGTTCGAAGCGTTCACGGGGGAGGACTGACGCCCCACCTCGCGCACGAGGGAAAAATCGTAGCACTCTCAGGCAAAGAACTCACTGAGAACCCGTATCTTAGTCGCGCCGGCTCGTCTCAGGCCGGCTTCCTGACAAATCGCACCAGCTATTCTCTTCTTGGGTTCCCCCTGAAGAACCGGAAGGGGCAGCTCCTCGGCTTTGTGAAGGCGCAAAACAAACTGGATCAAGGGAATACGGTGGATATGGATGGGAGTTTTTCCGAGACGGACATTGTTCTCGCCAGCATTATGGCCACTCGGCTCGTGGGGGCCATCGAGAGCAAGAACCTGCTTCGCTCCGTCGGCGATATTCTGCGCGCCAGGCCCGACGACGACCTCGATAGTTACCTCAACGCGATTCTCCCGCCGACGCTGCAGATCGTCGGCGCCGACCGCGGGTCTGTCAGTCTCTGGCAGGACGAACCTGAGCCTGCCGGGCTATACGTTCGTGCGGCGCAGATCGGAGACGGCGAGCGCGGCCGAGGCTTTCGCATCCCGGAGCGCTCCGTCATCTCCACCGTGTGGAAGGAAGGTAAAACGATCCTCATCCCGGACGTCAGCCGGTTCAAAGGAGATTACTTCGAAGCGAACTCCGGCACGAGGAGCGAAATCGCGGTGCTGCTTGCCGCCCGCTCCTTGAACGGCACGATGCATCCTCTTGGAGTGCTAAACGCGGAAGCCTCTGTCCTAAACGGATTCGACGCGCAGGACCAGATGGTACTCGAAGCTCTCGCTCTCGACATGAGTTCCGGGATTGATCTGGCCAATCAAGATGCGGCCCACAGGAAGCTGTTGCGGCGCTGCACATCCGAAATCGTCCGGAGCGTGGACCAGATTCTGGACGAGGTGCTTGGATCCCTCCAAAGCACCTTCGCGTTCGACGGCGGCGTGATCTATGTGGCGGATCATTCCCGTCATGTGCTCACGTTACGCGCGACGCTAGGGCGCCACAAACCCTCGGGCTATGACCACGATTTTGAGAAGCAGTCGCTGGCCGGGTACATCTACCGCACGGCCGAGGCCGTATTTGTCCCCGACCCTAAGAACGACCCACGAGTCTGGCTTCAAGGGCTTGAGCAGTTCTCGGTCGTCGGCCCCATGCTGGGTCTACCGCTTACTCACTCGGGAAGAGTGGTCGGCGTCCTGCTTGTCTGGTCGACACGCCCGACGTACTACCCCCGCGACGAGCACCGGCACCGGCTGTATCCGTTCGCGTGCGTCGCGGCCGCCCAGATCGCGGTCGGGCACGCGTACTGGTTACTCGACACGGCCATGCATCAGTTAAGCAATCCCGCCAATACCATGATGGAGGCCTGTCGCAGGCAATACTTCGATGTGTTAGCGGGAGAGACCGCCAAGCTGGAAGCTATTGTACGAAGAACGCGCGAGCTACGGCGATTCAGGCGGACTCCGCCGGAAAAAGAAGCGTTCTCCCTGTCGGCGCTGGTCCTCGAGTATTCGAGACGAGGGAACAGTTTGGGCAATATCGAGGTTGTTACGGATATCGGCACAATCGGCACAAATAGTTCTTGCATTTGGTTTGGAGATCGCACTAGAATAGGTATCGCGATTGATGAGTTGTTCAGCAACGCGATAAAGCACTCGGAACCTGGTGCGAAGGTCATCATCCGGTTGAGCGAAGACAGCGTCAGTTACGTTATAGACGTGATTGATGAAGGCCCCGGGGTCTCCGAGAAGCTGACTCAAGCCATCTGGGTGCCTTACAACAGCTTCGGCTCAAGGAAAGGTTCCGGTTTAGGCTTGGCAATTGCGCGTGTTAACGTCGCCGAGCACGATGGTACCATAAGCGAGCACGGTGGTACAATGAGGATGTTACCTGGACAAGAAAAAGTCGCCGTGTTCACTGTCACGCTGCCGAAGGGAACGCCATGAATGTCGCACAAGAGGCAAAGGTTGGAAGCATTCTGATTGTGGAGGACGAATCCGTCTCCCTGATGCTTCTGCAACGTCTGTTTGAGGACGTTCATTTGCTCGCGGCCGCGGGTACCGCGAGCGAGGCCATCAAACTTCTTGAGACGAAGGATTTCGATGTTGGGGTCTTCGATCTTCGTGTTCCTTTTGAATCGGATGACGTACCATCCACCGAGCAAGCGCTCGCGGTGCTTCGTGTTGCCCGTAATCGGCAGCCGAATATGAGCATCTTCACTATCAGTTCCGTCCTGGTTGATGACGACCTTCGGTCGTCGTTACAGGAGCTCGGCGTCATCAAGAACTTCGAGAAGCCGTTCGCGTTTCCGAAGCTGCAGGACGAGGTCGACCGCCACTTGCCGCGCTGAGATGTAATGCCCGGGTCTGTTCCGCCGGTCGTACCCCTCATTGAACTCATTAGTGCGCTCAGTCAATTCCGGCACTTGCCGGTTCCCGGGTATTCCGTGTTCCTCGGCGCCGGTGCTTCCAAATCGTCCGGACTCCCGCTTGCAATGGAGTTGGCGGAAGACGCACTACTCGAACGATATACGCTTTCCGAAGGCGCCCCGCCTGCCGACGAGCCTGTGGCGGAAAGACGTGAGCGCCTTTTCGGATGGATGCGCAAACAGAGTTGGTTTGTTGCGCATGACAACCTCTACGGCGTGATCATGGAAGGGACGCTGCCGAACGCGGGCCTTCGGCAGGCTTTTCTTGAGCGAAGATTCGCAAACGCCCGCCCTTCTTCGGGATATCGGCGCTTGGGCGATCTGTTGCAGGCCCGCATCGTCGACACCATTTTCACTACCAACTTCGAATCGATTGGTCCCGCAGGGTGCGTGGGGTCAGGCAATTCAAATTGTAATGAATGTAAGAGATTACCCAAAGCTGCGTCCATCGCCCTCTGAGCCGCGTATGATTCGCCTTCATGGCGACTACTGGCACCACGACGTGTTGAACACGGAAGGAGAGCTCGAAACCACACCTAAAAACCGGTTCAGGGCCGCTGCCCGCCTCTGTGAGAAAGCGGGGATGATCGTGTTCGGGTATGGCGGACGCGACCGGAAACTCATGGTCGAATTGTTCCACAAGAACATGAGGAAGCCTTCGTTTCTACGTAACGGCCTGTACTGGTGCGTTCGCGCCGGCGCTGAGATCCCGGAAATGGTGCGTACCCTCGCGGCCCTTCCGGAACTGCGCGACCAGCGTGTCTATGTTGTCGAAATCGAAGGTTTCGACGAAGCAATCGGCATGATCGCCGATAAGCTCGGCGTGCAGGACTGGTGGGGGGAATACGAGGCCGCGCACGAGGCCCAAGCGATTTACAAGGAACTCCTGGACCTGCTATTCAAACCCGTCAACCCCAATCTATCCGCGGATCTGCCTCGCCTGTTGCTCGAATTGGCGCGGCGGGTGCGAACGTCCGAGGCCTATTACGTTGGCGTTTCGGGTTCGATCACCACGGTCATGTCCTCCAGTGGAGCGTTCGCTGACGCCACCGAACCCGAGCGGCTGCGCGACCTCCTTTTCCGGAGCGACTCCGCCGTGCAGCGATTCTCGCTGAGCGATCTCCAAGGGCCGGACCTTTCTCTTCGCGGTTCTCCGGAGTCGGAATATCAGGTCATCGCAGTCAAGCAGGACGGTAGCGCGCTCGGAGCGCTCATCCTGCCGCAGCTTCCGCGGGCCCGCGATACGGATCATTTCCTGATGTCGGTGGCGGCGCGGATGATTTCCCTGGTGCACGAGCGGATGTGCAAGTTGAGAGGATTCGGCAGGACGCAGGCCGCGTCGGGAGAGTAGGCCGTGGAGCGGCGCGTTCCAAGCGGCATGATTGCGGGAAGGCGGGAAGCCATGGTTTTTGGGAACTCCCCCCCGCGCCGTTTTAGGTCCAGCCCGCTAGGGTTTCAGCTTCTCGCCCGCCTGGCGAACGAGAAGATGCAGGGTTTCGTCGTTCGCGTCGAGGATGACGCGGAGGCTGGCGCGCATGCGCGGATCCCAGAACTTGCGGATGTGATCGGCGATGCCGGCTACAGCCTCGTCGTGCGGGTAGGCGGCGAAGTAGAGAGCGATCTGATTCGCGTCGTGGATCAGACGTCCGGCGTTCATGGGGCGTCCCGGCGCGAGTGGCGGGCGATCGCCGGAGTCAGACCGCCGCCAAACGCTTCGAGCTCGTGCAGCCGGCGTTCCTGCCAGATGGAGCGGCCGTTGACGAGCCGCACGTCCACCGCCGTAACCTTGTATTCCGGACAACTGGTCGCCCAGTCGGAGAACTCCGTCGTGATGACGTTCGCGCCGGTGTGCGGATGATGAAAGGTTGTATAGACCACGCCGGGCTGCATACGATCGCTGATCGCGGCGCGCAAGGCGATTTCGCCTGAACGACTGGCGAGCGAGACGAGGTCGCCGTCGCGGATGCCGCGCTGCTCCGCGTCGTGCGGGTCGATCTCGAGCACGTCTTCATCGTGCCAGACGAGGTTCCCGGTGCGCCGCGTTTGCTGGCCGACATTGTATTGCGACAGAATGCGGCCGGTCGTGAGCAATAGCGGGAAGCGCTGTCCCGTGCGCTCTTCCGTCGGCACGAAGGCCGTAAGCGCGAAATAGCCTTTGCCGCGCGCGAATTCCTCGACGTGCATCACAGGCGTGCCCTCGGGCCTTTGCGCATTGCAAGGCCATTGCAGGCTGCCGAGACGATCGAGCTTCTCGTAGCTGACTCCGGCGAAGGTCGGCGTGAGCCGCGCGATCTCGTCCATGATTTCGCCGGGATGAGCGTAGCGCATTTCGCGATAACCAAGCGCCTCCGCGAGCTTCATGGTCACTTGCCATTCGGCCATGCCGGCGAGGGGCTCGATGGCTTTGCGGACGCGGCCGATGCGGCGCTCGGCGTTGGTGAAGGTGCCGTCCTTCTCGAGGAACGAGGCTCCCGGCAGAAACACGTGAGCGTAACGCGCGGTCTCGGTCAGGAAAAGATCGTTGACGACGAGGCATTCCATGGCGGCCAGGCCCGCGGTTACATGCTGCGTATCGGGATCGGATTGGGCGATGTCCTCGCCCTGCACGAACAAACCCTTAAAGGTGCCGTGGACAGCGGCGTCAAGCATGTTGGGAATGCGCAAGCCCGGCTCGGAATCGAGCGGCACGGCCCAGGCGGCGGACATCAGCGCGCGAACGGCGTCGTCCGAAACGTGGCGATAGCCCGAGAATTCGTGCGGGAAGGAGCCCATGTCGCAAGCGCCCTGCACGTTGTTCTGACCTCGCAGGGGATTCACTCCGACGCCCGCGCGTCCAAGATTGCCCGTGGCCATGGCCAGATTCGCCATGCCCATCACCATCGTTGAACCCTGGCTGTGCTCGGTCACGCCGAGCCCGTAGTAGATGGCGGCGTTGAGGCCCGTGGCGTAGAGACGCGCGGCCGCGCGCAGGGTTTCGGCCTCAACGCCGCAGAGATCGGCGACGGCTTCCGGGCTATTTGCAGGGTCGCCGATGAACGCACGCCAGCGCGCGAAGCTGCCGCCATCGCAGCGGGCGGCGACGAAGGCTTCGTTAACCAAACCTTCAGTGACGATGACATGGGCCAGCGCGTTGACGACCGCGACATTCGTGCCGGGGCGCAATTGCAGGTGATGCTCGGCGGCGATGTGCGGAGTCTCGACCAGATCGATGCGGCGCGGATCGATGACGATCAGCTTTGCGCCTTCGCGCAGACGCTTCTTCATTGCCGAGGCGAAGACCGGGTGGGCGTCGGTGACGTTGGCGCCGATCACCAGGATGACGTCCGCCGCCTGCACGGAATCGAAATTCTGCGTGCCGGCGGATGTGCCGAACGCGGTCTTCAATCCATAGCCGGTGGGCGAGTGGCAGACGCGGGCGCAGGTATCGACGTTGTTGTTTCCGAACGCGGTCCGTACGAGCTTCTGGAGCAAATACGTTTCCTCGTTGGTGCAGCGCGAGGAAGTAATTGCGCCGATGGCTCCGCGGCCGTACCTCGCCTGGATATCGCGGAAGCGTTCGGCGACGTGGGTGATGGCCTCATCCCAACTCGCTTCGCGCCAGCGATCGGTGATGTGTTCGCGGATGAGCGGAGTCGTGATGCGGTCCGGATGGGTGGCGTAACCCCAGGCGAAACGGCCCTTGACGCAGGAGTGGCCGTGATTGGCTTGGCCATCCTTGAACGGCGTCATACGAACGACCCGATCGCCTTGCAGCTCGGCCTTGAACGAACAGCCGACGCCGCAGTAGGCGCAGGTGGTGAGCACGGTGCGGTCCGGCAGACCGTGCTCGATGGTGGTCTTCTCGTTCAGCGTCGCTGTCGGGCAGACCTCGACGCAGGCTCCACACGAGACGCATTCCGAGTCGAGAAAGTTCTCGTTCTGGCTGGCGGCGATCAGCGAATTCAGGCCGCGCCCGTCGATGGTGAGTGCAAACGTACCCTGCACTTCTTCGCACGCCCGGACGCACCGCGAGCATACGATGCATTTCGCGGGCTCGAAGGCGAAATACGGATTCGACAGATCGATGGCATGGGTGCGGTGACGCGCCCCATCGTAGCCGTAGCGCACTTCGCGCAAGCCCACGGTGGCGGCCATGTCCTGAAGCTCGCAGTCGCCGTTTGCCGAACAAGTGAGGCAGTCGAGAGGATGATCGGAGATGTAGAGCTCCATCACATTGCGCCGCAAGCGGCGCAGGCGATCGGTCTGGGTGCGCACCGTCATGCCAGCGGCGACCGGCGTGGTGCAGGAGGCGGGCGTGCCTTTGCGTCCGTCGATTTCGACAAGGCAAAGGCGGCAGGAACCAAACTCCTTGACCCGGTCGGTGGCGCACAGCTTCGGGATGTCGATGCCCGCGAGGCGCGCGGCGCGCATGACGGAAGTTCCTTCAGGAACCTCAATCTCGCGCCCATCGACGCGCAGCCGCACGGCTGAAGGGCCCTTGCCCGCGGGTGTTCCAAGATCGCGTTCTTTCAGGATTGGCATGGAGTGCTCACAAACGCTTCGGGCGTGCTCACAAACGCTTCGCTCTTGGCGAACTCAGGCTGCCGCGAAAAGTCTTCCGGGAAATGCCGCAGGGCGCTTTGTACGGGCAGGGGCGTCAGTCCGCCGAGCGCGCAGAGCGAGCCGTCGGTGAGCGTCTCGCAGAGGTCTTCAATGAGCGCCAAGGTCTTTTGCGGCTGAACTTGTTTCACGAGCTTGTCGATCAATTCCACGCCGCGTGTGGAGCCGATGCGGCACGGCGTGCACTTACCGCAGCTTTCAATGGCGCAAAACTCAAATGAGAAGCGCGCCTGGGCCGCCATGTCCACGCTGTCGTCGAACACCACGAGGCCGCCATGACCGAGCAAGCCGCCGACTCCGGCCAGCGCTTCGTAGTCGAGCGGGATATCGAGCAGCGCATCGGGCAGGTAAGAGCCGAGAGGCCCTCCGGCTTGAACGGCGCGGATGGGGCGGCCGCTCGCGGTACCTCCGCCGATCTCTTCGATCACGCGGCGGACCGTCATCCCGAACGGTACTTCGACGAGGCCCCCACGCGCGATGTTGCCCGCGAGTTGTACGGCGAGGGTGCCGCGCGAACGGCCTGCTCCCAGCGCGGCGTAGTACGCGGAGCCTTTGGCCAAGACATCGGGCACGGCGGCGAGGGTCAGGACGTTGTGAACGAGAGTCGGTTTACCGAACAGACCTTCGATGGCGGGCACCGGCGGCTTCGGACGAACCTGGCCACGCTTGCCTTCGAGGCTTTCGAGGAGGGCGGTTTCTTCACCGCAAATGTAGGCTCCGGCACCGATGCGAAGCTCAATGTCGAAGTCGCGGCCCGAGCCGCGCACGCCCGATCCAAGCATTCCGTGGGCGCGGGCGGCGGCCATTGCGTCCTTGAGCACTGCGGCGGCATCCGGATATTCGGAGCGCAGGTAGATGAAACCTTTGTCCGCGCCGACGGCGAGTCCGGCGATCGCCATGCCTTCGATGAGGAGCAGCGGATCGCCTTCCATCAGCACGCGGTCGGCGAAGGTTCCGGAGTCGCCTTCGTCGGCGTTACAGACGATGTATTTTTGCGCGGCCGGCGTTTCGAGCACCGTGCGCCATTTGCGTCCGGCGGGGAAGCCCGCGCCGCCGCGCCCGCGCAGTCCGGAGGCTTCGATCTCCGAGACGATGGCTTCGCCGCTCATAGTCAGAGCGCGCTTGAGGCCCCTGAAACCGCCGGTGGCGCGGAAGTCTTCGACCGAGCGGGGATCGATTTCGCCACAGCGCGCGAAGGTCAGGCGCGTTTGGGCGGCAAAGAAAGGATGGGACAACGGCGCGCCGATACATTCGGCGTGATGCCCGCCGTCGAGAAGTCCGGCATCGAAGAGACCGGGTATTTCGGAAGGCCGCACGACCGCGTAGGCGACGCGTCCGGAAGGCGTTTCGACTTCCACCAGCGGTTCGAGGAAGAACGCGCCGCGCGAGCCGGTACGCTTGACGGTTACTTCGAGACCGCGTTGAGCGGCTTCTTGCGCGATGGCGCGCGCAACCTCGTCCGCCCCGAGCGATCGCGCCGTCGCATCGGCGGGCACGCAGACTGTGACGCCGCGAGCGGGGAGAGTTGGGACGCTGGCGGATTGCGCCGCGGGTTGGGCGCGGAGCGGGGTGGCGCGGAGCGAGCTCAGCAGATCGTCGAAGCGCCCGGCGTCGACGGCGCTGTGCAACTGCCCGTCCACGAGGAGCGAGGGTCCAGTGGCGCAATTGCCGAGACAGTACACGGGTTCAAGCGTGACGGCGGCGCCGGCGGTAGTGCCGCCCATGTCGATACCGAGGGTCCGGCAGGCATGACTTTCGAGCTCCCGGGCGCCGCGCGCCTGACAGGCTTCCGCGCGGCAAAGTTTGACAATGTGGCGGCCTGGGGGCGTGCGGCGGAAATCGGAATAGAACGTAAGGACGCCGTGCACCTCCGCACGGGAGAGATTCAGGGCGGCCGCGATAAGCGGCACGGCCGCGTCGGCAACGTAGCCGAAGGCGTCGTTGAGCGCGTGCAGAATGGGCAGGAGTGCGCCATCGAGGTGCGCCGACCCGGCGATCAAATCGCGGGCGCGCGCCTCGTTCCACGGCTCAAACGATGGAGCCTGACGAACCACAGGGGAATCCCTCCAGTTGGCGACGGGGCTCGCAATGCTCACGACCCCTTCCACGTATTGAGTATACCGCTCGCCGCGTCGTGGAGCGATAATGGATCGGAGGCTCACGCATGGATAAGACGAAGAGCATAAGACTCTTGAACGACGCCGTTGGCGACGAGTTGCAGGCCGTGCATCAATACATGTATTTTCACTTCCACTTAGACGACCAGGGCTTCGCGCCGCTCGCGCAGTTATTCAAGCGGATTGCAATCATGGAAATGGGTCATGTTGAGCAGCTCGCCGAACGGGTGCTGTTCCTGAAGGGGGACATCGAGATGGCGCCCGCCGGTCCGGTCGAGCAGATTCGTGAACCGGAGGCCATCCTCATCAAAGCTATGGCGATGGAAGAGGATAGCGGACGTGCGTACAACAAGGCCGCCCTCGAAAGCGCGGCCAACGCCGATTCCGCCTCAAAGCAGATCTTTGAACGCCTCGTCGGCGACGAGGAAAGTCACTTCGACCAGTTCGAAAAGCAGCGCGACAACATCAAGCGGTTCGGTCTGAGCTATCTGGCATTGCAGTCGTACGAGGGCACCGGGTCCGGAAGCGCCCCGGCTGCGGGCGAGTAGCGACGTCCGCAGGGGCGCTGAGACGCGGCCCTGATTGACGCCGGTTCCTATGCCTGGATCAAGGCGCGCTTGTGCCCAGAGCGGCGCGGGCGCCCGGGCCGTACGCCGGATCGACCCGGGCGAACAGGCCGAGCTGCCGCTCCACAATGGAATCGGGCACGCCGTTCATGGCTTCCGCAAAGTTGCTGAACAAGCGCACTTCCGTCCCTCGCGTCGAACAGGTTGAAGAGCGCGCGCGGCTGGCTGAAATCGCCATTGCCCGCGCGGTGATCGTAATGGGCGGCGTCGCCCGCGATCCGCAGTCATCCATACTACGTTCGGTCTCCTTTACATCTGTAACCTTGTACATCTCAAGCCTGCGGAAAGCTCGAAGATTCACACGGACGATTATTCTTAGTGCTATGATCGTTGATTCCTATCATGATGACCCTTCAGGACCTTCGCTATTTTGCCGCCGTCGCCGAACAACTGCATTTCGGCCGGGCCGCCGCGATGTGCCACGTGAGCCAGCCTACCCTGAGCGGGCAACTTCGCCGGTTGGAGGAGGATCTCGGCGTGACACTGTTCGAGCGCTCGAACAGGCACGTGGCCATCACGCCGGCCGGTGAGCGGATCCTGGAACACGCCAGAAAAGCGCTGGAGGAGGTGAGCCTGCTGGAGGCGGTGGCGCTGGCTTCCCGCGATCAACTCGCCGGGCCGCTCAGACTTGGCGTCATCCCCACTCTGGCTCCCTACCTGATCCCGCTGATCCTTGGACCGCTGCGGGAAGCCTACCCGCAAATGACCATTGAGTTGTGGGAGGATCTTACGCATTCACTTCTGGGTCTGTTACGCACCCAGCGCCTGGACGTTGCACTCATTGCCACTGAGCCCGAAGAGGATTTGACCGCGATCCCGCTGTTTGCCGAACCCTTCCTGGCCGCGCTTTCGCCTGCGCACCGGCTGGCGGGCGCCGAGATCGTCAACGAAGCAGACCTGGCCGGAGATGTCCTGGTTCTCGCCGACGGACACTGTATGGCGGTGCAGACGCTCAGCGCGTGCGGACGAAAGAACTCTCCGCGGGGATCGTTTCGGGCGTCCAGTCTTGAAACTCTGCTGAACCTGGTTGAAGCGGGCTACGGTAGCACGCTGATTCCCGGGTTGGCCGCGCGAGCGCTGGGGGGACGAAAGGTGATCTTGCGTCCGCTCGCGGGAGGGTCGTCGCGCACCATCAGGCTTGCCAGCCGGCAGACTTTCCCGAGGCCGAAGGCGCTACGGGCGATCGAGGGCATCGTGCGCAGCGCGATGTCAAGCTGCCGTTTGTAACAACAACGTTGATACAATAAGCCGTGGGTACAGCGAATGAATTCCATTGGGATGACGCAAACCGAGACCACCTTGCATCACACAACGTCGCCCCGGAGGAAGCAGAACAAGCCATTCTAGATTCCCAAGCCGTGTTGCTGGAGGTTCAAACCAACAGCGGTGAAGAACGAATCAAAGCACTGGGCATAATCGCCGCGGGCCGGATTCTCACCGTCGTCTTTACCTCTCCAGAAACTCACTCCAGTTCATGCGACTTGATCTGTGGCGGGAACGAGGCGGAATCCCCGTGAGCTAGCCTGAGCCTGGAGTTTGGCCAAGTCGCGCGTTTCGCGCATCTGCTCGAACTGTTCGGCTCCACGATCCACCCATG
>CAMDED010000030.1 GCA_945893365.1 Candidatus Sulfopaludibacter sp. SbA3
CCTGTTGGGGAGGGCCTACGGCCCGCGAAACTTCATGAAAAACCAAAGGCGGCAAATGCAGGCTTGGCCCGAGCTTCGCTTTTTTGGGCTCTCGTATTTTCATGGGGTTAGGTTGGTTTTTCGACCCTGCTTTCCGCCGCGCAGTAGGCCACAAACGACGATCGCCGGCGAGCCCAGAGTTTGAGGGCGTATGTATGTCGTGAAAGCGACCTACGTGCGCCTTTTCGGACCGGGTCCGGATGCCAACGCCGTGCCGACTCCTGGGCTATATAGCCGTAGTTTCTACATCTTAAGATCCGAGACGCGGACGTTCTTACGCGCGCCGACCGCATAACCCGTACGTCCGCCGGCAAGCGCCCGGGCGGCAGCGCTTCCGCCGATTATCTTGCGGGATTCCTCAGGTTTCGGAGGTTTCGAGCCGATAAGTCTCCAGGATGATAATTTCATCACTACAGCCCATGCACGGCCGTGTCTCGCGGCGTCCGCTCAGGCGGCTTGGTTGTTGTTCCATACGGCTGAATCGCGGTTCTCATGAGCCGAAGATCCCCTCAACGGACGGCCTGAAGTTTTCAGCGAGCGCAGGGCTCCCGGTTCGCTCCCGATTCCAATGATTCGCCTTCTTCTATTTTCGCAGGATAAGAAGCTTGAACTTCTACTCGCGCCAACCCTGGGGAGCGAGTTTCAGGTGGCTGTTGAATCCAACCCGGATAAAGTGAAAGCGATAGTTGCGGCTGAGCTCTGCGACGTCCTCATCCTCGATCTCGACGCTCATCTCAAGGAGCAACAACTCGCCTTTCTCGCTGAAATCCGACACTCGCCCATCCCCGTTGTTGCGATGGCGGACGACGATAGCTGGGCCACCGCCGCGGAGCTCGCGGCACAAGGCGTGCATGGCCATTTTCGGAAGCCGCCAGCCCTGCCGGAGTTGAAGGCCGCGGTTCGGAAGGCGCATGGCTACGGCATCCTGAGGCGTAAGCTCGAACAGGGAGACGAACTCCAGGCATCGTCGCGATGCGACCAGATGATCGGAGCCAGCGGCCAGTCGCAGGTGGTATACGATCTGATCCGCCGGGTTACGGGCTTAAACGTTCCTGTCCTGATCACAGGGGAAAGCGGCACGGGAAAAGAGCTGATCGCACGGGCGATTCACAACCTGAGCAGTCGAAATAGGTCTCCCTTCGTGGCCGTTTCCTGCGGGGCGATTCCCGAAACCCTCATTGAAACGGAGCTGTTCGGCTGCGAAAAGGGCGCGTTTACAGGGGCCGTGGGAAGACGGCAAGGATATTTGGAGCAGGCCGCCGCCGGCACTGTGTTTCTCGACGAAATCGGCGAGCTCAGCCTCCACACGCAAGTGAAGTTTCTGCGCGTGCTGCAAGAGAGGGAGTTCTGCCGCGTCGGCGGCAACGCGGCAATCCCGCTAAGAGCGCGCGTGGTATGCGCCACGCATCGCAACCTCGGGCAAATGGTGGCCGAGGAAACTTTTCGCCAGGATCTTTACTACCGGGTGAACGTGATGGGCATTCGTTCTCCCGCCCTTCGCGACAGAACGGAAGACATTCCGCTGCTCGCGCGTCACTTCCTGGGAAAGTATTCGGAGAGCTTTCAGAAACCCGTCACTGCCATTACGCCGAACGCCATGGCAATGCTGATGGAATACCAGTGGCCCGGAAACGTGCGCGAGCTCGAGAACGTCATACAGGGCGCGATCATTGCCACCGACAATGAACGCGTCGGCCCGGAGAACCTGCCGGAGGAGCTGCAGCGTCTCGACATTCCTTGCGTGGGCGATTCTCCCCGCGGATCATCCTTCGAAGAACAACTGCGGGATTTCAAGATCCAACTCGCCCGGGGGGCAATCGAGAAGTGCAACGGCAACAAGACTCAGGCGGCCCGCAGTCTCAGCATATCAAGGGCTTACTTACACCAGCTCATCCGGGAACCCGTCGAGCATGGCATCCATGTCGCGTAAAGCGGTCACGAAATAACCGTGCAATTGGAAGGTGGGGCGGGCTATCGTCTTTCGCCGCCTGCCTTTTCGGGCTCCGAAAAGCGCATGGCCCGTCATTCCTCAATCATGCGGTACGGCGAGATCCGTGGCGGATTCAAGTCCGGTTGCACGAGCCAGACCCGCCGATCGCTGAAGTACCGAAGCAACTGCCCGTTATGCCGCGCGTCCATCTCGCGCGCCCATACGACGCGCGAGCTATCGATATCAGCGGCATTGTAAACCCAATCATCAATGGGTTCGTGCCCCGGTGCGTATCTGACAACCGCGAGTTGCCGTCCGGAATAGCTCTTGAGTTCGTCGAGGACTCCGGCGCGCGGAAGCCCCAGACGTTCGGTGCCGTACCACATGCTTGGCCAGCGAGGAATGGCGATCCCGAGAGGCCCTTCAAAGAGCCGGATTCCAGCGAGCATGACGCAGACGATTGGTATTGCGCGCACTAACGCCCTCCCCGAAGGCTGCGCGTTTGGACGCCACACTCGCAGGTGGCGCATCGCCTGAAGGAGAAGCACGTAGACCGCTCCCGTAAATGGCGCAAGATAGTGAGGAAAGATCCACACATTCACGCTTAGGCCGGCTGCGTACACCCCGCCCGCGATCACCAGGAAACGGACTCGGCGATCTCGAAGCACGCGCGAAACCATGAGTAAGGGCGGCAGAAGGGCGACGCCAAGGAAGAAGAATACCGCTGTTCCCGCCTTCTTCGCGGTTCGGCTCACAAATCCGGCCGGTGTGCGCGCTTCCCGGAAGTCGTCCATTTCCCATTTCGAATAAAACTCCCGCATCAGTTCGTGGCGATATGCGGGTTCGGGTCGCGGCTGCTGCCACAGGAAGACCGGCGCGGACGCATAAGTCGCTCTGTTCACCTGATAAGGAAGCGTGACAGCGCTGCCGAAGACCTTGTAATTGTAGTAACCCATCATCCCGGCTACAACGGCTAAGAGGGCCGCCGGCGCCAAGGCCCGGTGAAGCAGAATTCGCATCGGCGGGTGGGTTTCCTTGAGCATCCACCATACCAGGGCGCACGCCACCGGCACACAGACCAGCAGCCCTTCATAAGGACGGCTGTTGGCGAGAATCGCAACTCCCAATGCCATCCACAGGCCATCGCGAATTCGGGCGTTACGCCGGATGCGCGGAAGCGCGCCGAGCACGAGCGCGCCCCCCACCGCCGCAGTCGCTCCTCCCCAATACCCGTCAACCCAGTAGCTGAAAAGGGCCAACCGCACAACCGCCAGCGCTCCGCCAAGAAGCGCCCAGCCCGGCGGCAGCCAGCCTTGCGCCATCCAGCAAAGCGCCGAACACATGATCCCGGCACTGAGCAAAACGCCAAACCATGGTACGCCCGTCAACGCTTCCCCGGCGGCCAGAACCAGCCCCTGAACCGGGAAATACATAGACATGTAAGTAGGTTTCTGGGTGATGTGAAAGCTTTCGAAGTGCATCCACATGGGATGCGTCGGATTCGTGACTCGCCCACCGGCGAAGGTGTTACCCGCCAGCTGATTGGCAAACTCGTCGTGGATAAAAGGTTGAGGAACTGGAGAGAGGGGAAGGATAGCCAGGCGGATCAATACCGCGCCCACGCCGACAGCGGAGACCGAGAGGCCGCGTCTCCGCGCTACCCGCGTGAAGAAACGTTCCGCCCTTGACAACCAACCGGACCCGGCGCGCGGCCAGAGGAATGCCGCGGCAAAAGCTATTAAGATAACGCCAGTCTCAATAATAAGCAAGGAGGGTTCGCCATGCGAGGCGAACCCTGCGGGTACCATCATATGACCTTAGTTGACGCTTCATCCATCTCCTGAGAGAAAACTAGCCGAGGCGTGCACATCCAAACTCCGGCAAGTTTGTGCCGGTAGCTTTGCCCAAGCCTCCAGCTAGCTGGTGGCGGCGGTCAGATCAGTCCCGACTTTCGTAAACGCGCCTGTGATGCTTGTGGCGACGTTCCCCATGGCAGCCGTGGCGGCCAACGCAATCAAGGCGGCGACCAAGGCGTATTCGATCAGGTCCTGACCGCTTTCGTCCGTGAACGACCTCTTAAAACCGTCAAGCTTGATGCATAGTGTCAAGTACAAAGTGTTCATGTGATTTGCTCTCCGGTTCAACTAAGAGCATGTTGGCCGCCATTCAGCGCAAAGCTGTCGAATCAACAGCTTGCGCCTGTTGAAGGGCGGGGCGGTGCAAGCGCCTGTAAACGGCTGCTTACGCCGGCGGCATTCGGGTGTGAGCGCTGGCTCACACCGACGTCATAAACTGCCGCCGCGGGCTCGCCATGATGCGCAGCCGCCCGCTTGAAACCGCGCCAACGCTTGCGGCGTAGCGTCTTGATACTTCTCTGTCGTTTGAGGGCAGTTGGCGCCGCATTACACAGGTGCGCTTACAGGCGGCCAGTTGAACTTCCGGAGTTGCACGGTGAGCAGCCGCCAACGTGGTATTCGGCGTGCCGGTATTCTATGAGAACGCTGCGAGGTGGCCGGTTAAGGCCGTCAAGAGCGGATAAGATCGCTCTGGCCCGGCGGAAACCGGCATTGAGCGCTCGAGTGGGTTAAGTTTAGTTCATCGATTCTCCCGGATGTACTCCGGTTAACGGCGCTCCTTGCCGCCCTCCCAAGCCATTGCGCGCACATATAGTAAGCGATCATTTACTATCAGGTCGGGAGCTTTGCCGGAAGAACCTGCCCAAACGTGCGTGAGATGTTCAATTTACGCCGATTTCTCCGGATGGCATTCCACGTGCTGTTGCCTAAGTGAGGAGAAACGTGGGTATGCATGGCCTATATCTGAAGACATATGTCAACTTTCGGAACCTGAAAGACTCTCTCCAATCGGAGAGCGGACAGGATCTGGTTGAATACGCGCTCGTCGTAGCGTTAATCGCTCTGGCGGCCGCGGCCGGCATGAGCGGCATCGTTACGCAAATCAATGCCGTCTTCACTGTCGTGGGCACGAGGATGCAAGCCTAAACGAGCTAATTGCTCGGACGATGACAGTGGAAGCGTTTAGCGTCCGCTCCATCGCAACGTGTAAACAAAATGCGCTCGATCGCTTGGTGGCCGGTACTGGTTCTGATCGCGGTTGCGACGGTTACGGATGTCCGCAGCCGCCGTATACCGAACTGGCTGGTCGTTCCTTTCCTGCTCGCCGGCATCATAACTTCGACAGTAACTCTGGGGCTCGTTGGACTTGGACGGAGCGCCGCGGGCCTCGGCCTCGCGGTGCTGCTGACCGGAGTCCTATGCTGGCTCCGTGGATTGGGTATGGGCGACTTGAAACTGTGCGCCGCGGTAGGCGTCTGGGTGGGACCGGCTCAGATGGGCACGGCCCTGGTCGCGACCGGTCTCGCCGGAGGCGTGATGGCTTTGATCTGGGCCACGTGCCACGGCTCCCTGAAGAAATCGATCGATGGGACGGGCGATCTCCTTTCGGGTTTTTGGAAGAAAGGTATCCAACCCCATCCCACTCTCGCACTCGGCAAACCCGGGGCGCGTGCGATGCCCTATGCGCCGGCTATTGCGCTCGGCACGTTGTTTTCCTTTTTCTGCACTTGAGCGCGAGCTGCGACCATGACGCCCAGCTTTCTTAACAATTCGACGAAACTAGAGACGCCCGTCCCTCCGGGCGGCGCTCTATCGGTCGTCCTCATCGCGCCAAACGCGCTGCTGCGGCAGACGCTCTGCAGATTGGTCGACGGACCCTTGGCTACCCTTGCGCGCATCGTTCCCGACTATCCCGGCGCCCAGGCCCTCGCGGAGTTGAAGCTGCCGGATTTCGACGTGGTGATCGTCGAACTGGATAGCGACCCCGAGCGGGCCCTGGCGCTAATAGAGACCATCTGCCAGAGCGCTTCCGCTACCGTAATGGCCTATTGCGGTAAGAACGACCCGGCGTTGCTGGTCCGCTCGATGCGCGCCGGCGCGCGGGATTTCCTGGTCGAACCCGTCCTCCCGCAAGCGATCGAAGAAGCCCTGGTCAGGGCTGACGCACGTTGCCAGACGCGTAAGCCCAGAAAGACCGCGGGAAAGGTAGTCAGTTTTATCGGAGCGAAGGGCGGCGCGGGCGTTACCATGATCGCTACCAATTTTGCGGTAGCTCTCGCCAAGGAATCCGCTGCTAAGGTCGTGATTGTCGATCTGGATCTTGCCCTCGGCGATGTGGCGCTGGGGCTCGGCGTAAAACCGGCTTTCTCGATCGCGGACGCCTTGGGTCATTCGGAACGCCTCGACTGGGACTTCCTATCCACGCTATTGATCGAGCACAGCACCGGCCTGACGGTGCTTGCGGCGCCCGACGTTTACGGACCCTTTCCCGCACCGGGAAAAGAGGTGGCTAAGGTGCTCAGCCTTCTGCGGGAGCAGTTTGAATATGTGGTGGTGGATGGCGGGAGCGGCGCCGGGGAGATGCAGGACGCGGCGCTCGAAATGGCGGAAACGATCTATCTGGTAACCGAAGTAAATATCCCCGCGCTGCGAAACGCCCAACGCATAAACGCGTATGTAACCGCGAAGTTCGGGAAGCTAAGGTTAGAGGTGGTTCTCAACCGGTTCGATTCGCGAGCCGTCGAGTTCGACCAGGCCAGCAGCAGAAAGACGCTGGCTGAACCCGTGAATTGGAGTATTCCGAACGACTATGTAGCCGTCCGCCGGGCCCAGAACAGCGGCGAACTTCTGACAGCCGAGGACTCGCCGGTATCGAGAGTTCTTGTCAAGATGGCGCGGGCCGCCTGCGGCAAGGCTCAGGACCCGGAGAAGAAAAGCAAGAAGAGATTCAGTTTCTTCGGCTCGGTGTTACCGGCGAAGGTCGCGGACGGCCTCAGAGGATAGGAGCCCACTTAAATGGAAGTTCTCGATTTCGAAGCCTTTAAAGCAAAATTGCACGCGACCCTGATCTCCAAGATCGATCTTGAGAAGTTGGCCTCGGTCGACAGTGGTAAGGCCCGGCTCGCGGTGGCGGCCATGGTTCAGGAAATCGTCGTCACCGAGGGCGTGCCGCTGAGCGCGGGCGAAAAGGAAAGAGTTAGGTCCGAAGTCCTGGATGAAGTTTTCGGCCTTGGACCGCTCGAAGCTTTCTTACGGGATCCGACCGTTTCCGATATTCTTGTCAACAACCCGCGAACCGTCTATGTGGAACGCCACGGCATCCTTCAGAAAACGAACGTGACGTTTCGCGACGACCGTCACTTGATGCAGGTCATCGATCGCATCGTATCCCGGGTGGGACGAAGAGTGGATGAATCGTCGCCCATGGTGGATGCCAGGCTGCCGGATGGCTCTCGCGTGAACGCAATCATCCCGCCCCTGGCGATTGACGGTCCCTGCATCTCCATCCGCCGGTTTGGCAGCGGGCCCGTTGCCGCCGAGTCCCTGGTGAAGCTCAACAGCATTTCTCCGGAAATGCTGGAGACTTTGGCGGCGGCCGTCAAGGCGCGCATCAGCATTCTGATCTCAGGCGGCACGGGAGCCGGGAAGACCACGTTCCTGAACATCCTCTCCGGCTTCATCCCCGAAACCGAGCGGCTGGTCACGATCGAGGACGCCGCCGAACTGCAACTGCAGCAGGAGAACGTGGTGCGGCTGGAAACCCGGCCGCCTAACGTGGAGGGACTTGGCGCAGTCCGCCAGAGGCAGCTCCTGATCAACAGTCTACGCATGCGCCCCGACCGCATCATCATCGGCGAGGTGCGCGGCGACGAAGCGTTTGACATGCTCCAGGCCATGAACACGGGTCACGAAGGCTCCATGGCGACCATCCATGCCAATACGGCCAGGGACGCCATCTCCCGGCTGGAGTCCATGGTGGCCATGGCAAGCGTGAATCTGCCGGAAAGGTCGGTTCGCCAGCAGATTGCGTCCGCCATCAATATCATCGTCCAGGTCTCGCGCATGACGGACGGCACAAGGAAGGTGGTCAGCGTCTCGGAGATCACCGGCCTCGAGGAGAACGTCATCACAATGCACGACGTATTCAACTTCGAAAGGAAGGGTATTGGACCCGATGGCAAGGTAATCGGGTCATTCCAGCCGAGCGGCATAAGGCCGCATTTTCTGGAGCGGCTGCGCGTGGCCGGCATCACGCTGCCGGCTAAGTTTTTCGATCGCTCGATGAGATAAAGTTGAGCCTCGTAAGGATCTATAAATTATGTGGCTGATGATAGCGGCGGTGTTTGTCGGCGTCTTCGCTCTCTCCGTGTTAATCGTCACGGCGAAGGGGGACGTCCATTCGGAGAAGGTCCAAAAGAGGCTGTCCGAGCTGGAGTTCCGAATTCCGCCTGCGCCGGATGAAGAACTGCCCACCGATATTCGAAAGGAGGAGCGCGTCAGCAGGGTCGCCTGGCTGAACCGGTGGCTGACCAGCGTAAACCCCGCGGCGCTTGAGTTGTTTCTCTATCAGGCGGATGTGAAATCCTCCGCCGGAGGTCTTGTGACGATGTCGCTTGCCGCCTGGGCCGCAATCGGCTTTGTTCTATATCTGCGAACGGGAGCGGGGCTGATCTCGCTGGCCGTTTCGGCGATCGTTCTCCCTCTGCCGTTTGTTTACGTTCTGCGGAAGCGGGCGTCGCGATTGATGAAGTTCGAGCAGATATTGCCGGAGGCTCTGGAGATGATGGTCAGCGCCCTTCGGGTGGGACACAGCCTGGTATCGGCGATTCAGTCGGCAGGCGACGAAGTCGCGGAACCGGTAGGTCGTGAGTTCCGTAAGTGCTTCGACGAACAGAACTTCGGTATCGACCTGCGCAAGACCATGGTGAATCTTGCCCACCGGGTTCCCGTACAGGACGTTCGCATCTTCGTCGCCGCCGTTCTTATACAGAAAGAGAGCGGAGGAAATCTGGCCGAGGTTCTGGAGAAGGTGGCTATCACCACTCGGCAGCGATTCAAACTGAAGAAGCAGATCATGGTTCACACCGCTCAAGGGCGGGCCACCGGATGGGTCCTCTCTCTCCTTCCAGTGGTCCTCGGAGTGGCAATGTATGTAGTTCACCCGGAAGGCATTAGCGTCCTCTGGACCCGGCCGGTCGGCCTGAAACTCCTCTGGACCGCGATTGGCATGGAAGTCGTTGGAGCTTTGGTTATCCGGAATATTGTGCGAATTCGAGTTTAGAGCCCCTTATGTTAACCGCTTTCCTGGCATTTATCGCAGCTTTCCTCCTGATATCGAGCGTCGGATTCCTTGCGTTCTATCGCCAGGACGCGCTCGGAAAACTCTTGAGCGCCGTCCTCGACAGGTCCGACAACCGTCTCCCCCCAAGTATCCCCGAGGTACAACCCGGAACCAGAATCGAAAGAATAGTGGAGCCTTTTCAGAAAATAGTGCCGAGAAGCCCGCGCGAAGTTACGGTCTTGAAGAAGCGGCTTGTTCGCGCGGGCCTTCGTGAAAAGACGTACGTAAATATCTTCTATGGCGCTAAAGTAATGGTACCCGTGATACTTTGCCTCTTAGCCACGATCACGGGAGCGTATACGCTGAGCCCCATGTTTGTGTACGCGGTCGCTCTAGGGCTCGGATTTCTGCTGCCCGATTTCTGGCTGGATCGCTGTATCTCCAACAGACAGCTGGAACTTACCCTCGGATTGCCTGAAGCTGTGGATCTGATCGTGATCTGCATTGAAGCGGGCTTAAGCCTGGATAAAGCTGTGATGCGCACGTGTGAAGAGCTACGCCAGAGCCAACCGGAGATTTCCGATGAATTGAACCTCGTCATCCTCGAACAGCGCGCCGGGCGTCCGCGCGCGGACGCCTGGAAGAATCTTGCCGAAAGAACCGCCGTCAAGACCATACGCTCCCTAACGGTAATCCTCATTCAAGCCGATAAGTTCGGTAGCAGCGTAGGGAAGACGCTGAGGGCTCATTCCGAGACGTTGCGCACACGGCGTCGACAGGATGCGGAGGAAAAGGCGGCGCAGACACCGGTGAAACTGGTGTTTCCGCTGGTCCTGTGTATTTTTCCTTCGCTGTTTCTCGTTACGCTTGGTCCGTCGATGATCATCATGTTCGAGGGCTTTGCAAAGTTCTTGACTTAGCCAAGGCATTAAGCGCTGGTAACTTTTGAAGAAAGGAGAAGATTATGACCGATACAATTATGGTTCAAGTGATCGCGGGTATCTGCTTTGCCCTGGTTCTGGGGTATTTGATTCAGCGCCGCCGCAAGAAAGTATCCTAACGTTCAGAAACGGTCGGGGCGGGTTGCAGCCGCAAATCGGCGGCATCGCGCCCCGGACGGTATTCCATGGATTGAATGCAGCGGCCGGGGCCGCGGGGGAGTCCGTGCAGGTGGAGTCAAAGGTTTTGGGAGACATAGCGAAGGCGAGGCGGACACTCTGCGCCTTCAACTGCACGCGCGAGTCGTTCTGCGGGATGTCGGTGGCCCCCGCCGATACCGCTCCGCGCCGTCTCAGGGGGTTGCTGCGTTGGCTAATACTGAGGACTAGTGACGGACTGTGGATGGCTCCTTCGCCGCGTACTCAAATTGTCGCTACGCTTTTTCCGATCGACTTGATCTGCCTGGACGAGAGGAATCGCGTGATTCAGCTCGTTGAACACTTAAAGCCATTCCGCGTTTCGCCGGTCCGGACCGGCTGCACAAGCCTTCTTGAACTTCCGGCGCGCACAATCTATCACTCTCACACTCAGCTCGGCGATGAATTGCTCATCTGCACCGCGGAGGAGATGGAAACGTGGCATCTCGCACAGACTCAGAAGCGGCTGCTCCAAATGAGATATGGCGTTCAGGTGGAATCTTGACCCGTCTGCTGGATCGTTTTATCAAGCTGCTGCGCGCAAAGCCCAAGGAGCCGCGGCGCGGACCGAGGACTGCCGACCCTTTGTCGCTTGTCTACTATTGGGACGGCTCCGCTCCGCTAGGCGACGGACTACGCGACATAAGCCGGACAGGCGCTTATATTTGCACCTCCCAACGCTGGCCCATCGGGGCGATCGTCACGCTCATGTTGGAGCGGAGCATGATCGGGAGTCCGGGCGATACGGGCGATGCTCCGGCTCCGTCGACCTGCATTCCGTGCCGGGTCGTGCGGCAGGGCGACGACGGCGTGGGTGTTGAATTTGTGTTTACCACGCAAGGGGAGCGGACGAGTTTACAGAGCTTCCTAAAGACCGTCCCAGCCGGTAATGCGGGAAAGCCGCCCGCCACGTTGACGGAAGGACATGCCCTCATTGAATTCTCATTGATTATTCCTTTGATCTTTCTGCTGGTCGTGAACGTCGTCAACTTCGGCTCGTTTTTCTTTGCGTGGATTACCGTTGCTCATGCGGCGCGCGCCGGAGCGCAATATGGGATCAGGTCGGGGGCGACCGTCGGAAATCCGACACCACCGACCGCCGCGCAGATTAGCACTGTGATCACGAATGCCATTTTCTCCCTCCCGAACAAGGCGAGCCTGCAGGTGCGGGTTTGCACGAACAATAACGGCGTAGTGACTTGCACGGGAACGGGGTCCGGCGCGACTCCCGCCGATCCGGAGCCGCTGACGTACATCCTTGCGGCGGTGGACGTCACCTACACCTACCAGCCCCTCATTCCATTGTGGGATTTTCCCGGCCTGGGGATTCACGCGACGATGCCTCCCACTGCGCTCCACCGCAAGGCGGTCATGAGAGTGCTGCAATGATAGCGCGGGTGAAGAGGCCCGGGCCGCTTGCGGAAAGCGGGCAGAGCCTGGTGGAGTTTAGCTTGGTCGCATTTCTTCTGGTGGTAATGCTCCTCGCGATCGTGGAATTAGGGCGGCTACTACTGGTTTCTTCGACGGTCGCCAATGCGGCGGCCGAGGGGGCGCGCTATGCCGCCGTCCACGGCAGCACCCGTACGGGCGGCGGAATAGACGGCCCCAGCGGGCCGGGTAACAATCCAGCGCAAGTTGTCGCGGTTATTAAGAACTTCGCCAAGGCCGGCCCTCTGACCACCAGCAGGCTGGTCGTCACCGTTGTCTATCCGGGCGCTTCGAACGCGCCCGGCCAAGCTGTAACCGTCACTGTCGTATACCCCTACGACGCATTCTCGACTTATTTCCCTTTTAACGTCAATCTAGGTAGCAAGTCACAAGGAATTATCGCCTTCTGAAGCGCTGGTTTATGAATTCGAAGCCGCAAAGCAACTCGGGTAACAAGTGCAGATGACAACCAAGTCTCTGCCGGTCCAAGGCGGACGGAACACGAGCCTTGTGAACGCCAGCGTGAAGGGGAATCCGGAGAAAGGCCAGGCGGTCATCATGCTCGTGACCGCAATGAGCATATTCATGCTTGGCGCGCTTGGCCTCGCAATCGATGGCTCAACCATTTATTCTCACCGGCAAATGGCCCAAGCCGCCGCCGACGCCGCCGCCCAGTCCGCAGCCATGAGCCTGCTTCGGGGAACGAATAGTACGGCGACATACCCGTTCACTGCAACCACGTTCACTTGCGCGGTGCCGCCCGCCGTGCTGGACCGGCGAACTCCATGCGTCTACGCGCAACACAACGGCTTCGGAGGAACGGGCGACCTCGTTACCGTAAGCTTCCCTGGAACGGTGCCGGGCGTAACGCTTGCGTCGCTTCCGGCGCCGGCCGTATCTGTTACGGTTCAGCGAACTTTGAAAACCGGCTTTATCGGTCTCTTAGGACCTTCCACGTACACCGTTATCGCCAAAGGCGCCTCGGGCATCACCGGGAGCGTATCCCCGAACTGCATCCATTCACTCGACCCCTCGGCGCAGGACGCATTTATCGCGAGTAATGGTGCAAGTGTGACGATGAACTGCGGTATTGCGGTAAACAGCAATAACGCAACCGCCGCTTTCAAGGCGACTGGAGGCGCCTCAGTTACCGCCACCGCCATCAAGGTTGTGGGCCATGCCTCGATCACCAACGGGGCGACCGCCACTCCCGGTCCGACTGAAGGGGTGGCGCCCGTCGCCGATCCGTTCGCCTCCATGCCGCCGCCACCCATCGAAGCCTGCAAGCCCGGGTTCGAGGCGCACTATAACCCGCACTGGGGTAATTTTACACTTTGGCCGGGTACCTATTGTGGTGGCATTACGATGAGTAATGGCGCAACGGCGCTGTTCAAGCCCGGCGTCTATGTGATCAAGGGCGGTGCGCTTACTCTTGTAGGCGGGACGACTATCAGCGGCGACGGCGTGATGTTTTACCTCACTGGAACAAATGCCGACTATCGATCCGTCGCTATCAGTAACGGCGCCAACGTGACGTTTACCGCACAGACTTCCGGCACGCACATGGGACTTTTGTTTTTTCAGGACAGGTCCATTACATCCACTTACGATGCGGCCTTCTCAGGCGGAGTGGCCCTGCGCTTGACCGGATCTCTCTATTTCCCGACAACGAATATCTCGTATTCGAACGGATCGTCCTCGAACGGATTCACCACCGCGTTGCTGGCGAAGAAAGTGTCGTTTACCGGCGGTGTAAACCTAACCTTTGATCCCACGGGGCTTAAGACCGGTCTCCTTGTGAAGACGGTTGCTTTGGTGAAATAAGCGGTTCCCGATCTGGCGCAACGAGGGCCGCCGGCGTGAGAAACTACATGGGGAGACCCGTGCGGAACCTTTCGAAACGAACCCAGTACAGCCTCCGCGCCCTATACGCATTGGCGCGTCATTATGGCCGCGGCCCGATGTTGATCGAGCAACTCTCCCGGGACGAGGCGATACCGAAGAAGTTCCTCGAACAGATCCTACTGGGCATGAAAAGTACCGGTATTGTGGCGAGCCGGAAAGGAAAGGGCGGCGGCTACTCGCTCGCGCATTCCCCGGACAGCGTTACGATGGGCTCGGTTATCCGCATGATTGAGGGACCGCTGGCGCCGCTCCCGTGCGCGAGTGAGACGCGCTTCCGGAAGTGCGACGAATGCCCGGATGTCGACACGTGCGGAACGCAGATGGTAATGCGCGACGTCCGCAACGCGATGGCGGAAATCCTGGACCGCACGACATTGGCCATGGTCTGCGCAAGAGTAGACGCGGCGCGGGAGAAGAAGGAAGAGTCCCCGCTGATGTATCACATCTGACGCAGTGTGTTTCTCCGGCGGGGGTCGCGGCTCGTGCTTCGCGCTCGTAACGGGCGGTTCGAGATGCGCCAGCTCCCGGCACGCGATTTCCGCACTCCGGCGCGTTCGGTGAGCGGAGCCGGGAGACGAGGATCGAAGGGGTCTTCGGCGAGTTGCGGAAAGCGGGCGCGGATGCTTTGTTCCGTAGCGCGATCAAGCCGGTCGAGGATCTTCTCCGCTTCGTGGGCGGCAACGACGCGGCAGGTCACAGCCCGCGTTCGCGTTCGTATTGGTCGAGGGGCTTGACCTGCCGTTCAGAAACGTCCGCAAGGCCCCGGTCGAGCGAGGCCGGAGTTACAGCGTCCAGGGGCGCGCGGCCCACGTCGGCAGCGTCACGAAGGTCTTCGAGCCAAACGCGAACCGGTTCCGCCTGTTCGCCGGGAAGCTGCGCCGCCGGTCCGCGCTCGAGGCAGTTGACGAAGGTACGCACGACACGCCGCCGCGCCGTCTGAAGCGCTATGCTATACGCCATGTACACCTTCCTGCGCGACTTGGCCGCGGAAGTTCCCGTTCCCGAAAACGGCATCCTCAGCCGCACCCTCCACAATGACGATTCATTGAAGATTGTCGCCTTTGGATTCTCGGCGGGACAGGAACTCTCGGCGCATACCGCTCCCATGGCGGCTGTGCTTTACTTCGTCAGCGGCGAAGGCGAGCTGACGCTGGGCTCGGACAAGCAGTCCGCGCAGGCCGGAACGCTTGTGCATATGCCTCCGAAACTGCCCCATGGCATCGTCGCCAGGACGCCGCTGGTTATGATGCTGATCATGCTCAAGCAAGTGAAAGAACCGTCATGAGACAACGCGGACTTTCCCGGACGGCCTCAGTTGAACATTACCGCACCACGGCTTTCTCCGTGGCCTGATTCTCGTTTTCGTCCTGCACGCGAACGGCGATCGTATGCTCGCCCGAAGCGACGCCGTCGAGCGTCAATTCATACTCCAGTTCCTTCGAGTCCGAAACGCCTCCCACCGGCGCGACGCGCATCCAGTCGCCCCCATCGAGCGAGTATTCGGCTGTCTCGATGACCGTCAACGCATCCGCCGCTTTCCATTTCACTAGAATTTTTCCGGCCGTCCGCGCGGCCGTGAGGGTTGAGATCTTTGGCGGCGTGTTGTCTATTGTGAACGGCTCGCCTTCGAACTGCGAGGAAAGAGCGGCCTCTTTGGGATTATCCGGAAGATCGGAGACCGTCACGCGGAGCTTGTATTCCCCGTCCGGAAAGGCCGTCGAATCCCAACTCAGTTGTTTTTCTTTCACCTTGTCGCGCAGCAGCTTCCATTCCGATTCGCGAACGCCGCGGATTTCCACTTTGAAGACGAGAGCGTCGCCGTTGTCGTCGGCGGCCGACCAGCGCGCTCCCGTGAAGCCCTTCGCGTACTGCATGGAAAATTGCGCGCCGTCGAGATTCAATGGAGGCGACGCCTGCTTGCCGATCGGGGGCAGGTTCAGCGTTCTCGATGCGCTTAGCGATGCCGTTTGCGCGGGGAAACGGTAGTTCGGAGGCGTCTCTTCGATCGCGGTTATCCGGGGCGCGACGTTCTTCGGCAAGTAAGCAAGTTCCACGGCGTGGATTTCGGGAGGCGCACCCGCGCCCTCGCGCGACAACGTCGCCTTCCACTGGACGAAGCGGGCCGCGGGCGAGGTGACGCGCGATCCCTCCGGCGACGTGATCGCTTGCGACCATGGACTCCAGTTCTTTTGAGGACGGTCGAGGTTGCCGCTGCGGCTGGCCACCGCTATCCCGCCGCCTCCGGGCGAACCCTTAAACGTCAGACGGCCCCAGTACGAAAACCCGCCGCTGTCGTAGGTTTCACTCTCGATCACGCCCTCGCGTTCAAGTTCCGGACCGATCTCGTATACCTTCCCCGCATTGCCGGTCGCCGCAAAGAGCTTGCCGCCAAGGCCCGCTTCAAGGCACGTCACCTGCGTCGGAGGGGCGTTCAACAGGGCGGTAAACAGCAGATCGGAATCGATGCGGTAGATCCCGCCTTTGTTCCCGGTTCCGAGCAGCGCGCGTCCGGCGGCATCGAATGCGATCGAGTAAACCAGATCCGTTGCGTGGGTCCAGACCCGGCGCGGTTCGCCATCCGGCGCGATCCTGTAAACTTCGCTGCCTCCGGTGACGGCGCTCGAGCTGGGGGAAAAGGCCGGCAGCGGAGGCGGAGAGGGGCGCGGCGCAATGCCTCCGGCGCCGGGAGCGTTAATTGGAACTTGCGCCGGAACGGGGGCGGGAGGCAGCGTACCCGGAGCTTGCTTCGTTCCAACCGCTGAAGCGTAGACGGATCCATCCGGGCTCACGGCGACCGCCGTCACCTCCTTCTTCGCCATCTGGTGCAGCACAAAGCCGTCTCCGGAGGGCGTCACGCGCAGCACCAGACCCCCCGGTTCCGTGCCGACGATAAGATTGCCAGAGCGGTCGACGGCGAGCGACCTCGCGTGGGTTTCATCCGTTTTGAACAGGACGGCGCCTTTTCCGTCCGGCTTCACTCGATGCACTTCACCCGGGTCGCCTGTCGCGATGAACAGGTCTCCGGCGGCGTTGAAAGCCATCGCCCAGATGTATTTTGCTTTCGGCGAATAGAACACTCCGGCTTTGCCGTCCGCGCCGATCTTGTACACCTTTCCATCGGGCGACGTGGCGGCGAATACCTGGTCCTTCGCGCCGATCGCGATGGCGTGTACTTCGAGCTCCTCCCACTCGGCGAGAGTCCTCCTGGCGCCGTCCGGAGCGATGCGGTAGAGCTTCGCGCCGGGTCCGCCGCCGGCGTAGAGATTCCCTTTGGAGTCCTGCTGGAGCGCCCACAGATAGGCCGAAGACGAGTCGAAGCGCTCGGTGTATTTCGGAGCGAGCGTTACTCTCCCGTCGCTTCGCAGCGACACGTTCTTCAACACGCTCTTTTCAAATTCGGAGAACTCCGATTGAAGCCACGAACGGGTATCGCCAGCCTGGCACAAGGGCGAGGCAATGACTACGGTAACAGCCAGGACGAATAAAGGTCGCATTTCGATGTGGACTACTTCACGCTGATTCTGAGCGAATAACTGCCGCTGACGAGCAGGTCGAAGGGGAGCGACGCCTGTTCGGCGGCGGTTTCGCCGGAGGTCACGAGCGGACGGCTGGAAGCGCGCCCCGCCTGCATCACGTTCAGAACGGACGCGGGCAGGTCGGGCATGGTCTTGTCGTCGTAGTAGGCCGTTGGCGTGGCATGCACGAGCGATACATACAGCTTGTTGTTCGAGCGTTCCTGGTTGATCAGAGAAACCGTCTGGGGAAGATCGATAAAGCGGTTCTGAAATCCAGCCGCGCTCTGCATCCGGTTGGAGGTGTCGGCATCCGCCAACAAGATGCGGTGATCCCCTCTGGCCAGCCCATCGGGAATTTTCACGTGAAACGCCCTCTCGATGCGTTCGCCGCGGTAAGGCCGCAGAAACACCTTGCCGGACACCGTTTCACCGGCGCGTACTTCGCTGCGGTCCACCCACGCGTTCTCAATCGCGGCGACGCGGCGCTGCGGCAGCAGATCTACCCTCACGGTAACGCGCTTCAGTTTCGGCGTCTTGACGGCATTGAGGAACAGGCGGTTGAACTTGTCGCCCCACCATCCCGCCAGAATCATGGGGGCGGGCATTGGCAGTTCGCCGGATGCCTGCATCGTGGACAGTGCGATGTTCGGATGCCCGTCGAGCTCCACTTGACCGCTCAGGCGGTAGGTGGCTTCATCCATGAATTCGTTCAGTCCCGAAATCGAGTTGAAGAGCGTGAGCATCATCAGGAAGGGGGTCCACTTCTGCTGCACGAAGATGTTGAACTTGAAATTCTTGCTCGAAAGAACCTTGGTATCGCCGCCGAAGGAGCGCACATCGACGGTAACGGGAATCATCTCCGATTCCTCGCCGAGCTCGCCCATGATGCCGCTGTGGCGGTCCTGACGCAGGGTGCCGACGATCTCGGTGGCATTCGCGAACTTGTTCGGCTGAAAGGCGGAGGACAGAACCATCAGCACTTCGCCCTTGCTCATCGGCATGTTCACGGGGCCCAGATTGAAGAAGGGGTGTCCGAAACCGAGGACTCGTTTTCCGTCATTGTAGGTAACGGTGCCGAGTCCGGTGACGCTCATGTCGCCCGAAACGAGCACGCCCGCGATCGAATCTCCCGGTTGCAGCGATTTCTCCCAGCCAGCCGCCGGTTTCGCTGTGTGAATCGCGCTGCCGGCCCCTCCCTGGACAGTCGAAATTCCCATCTGTTGAAACATCGGGCCGAATTCGCGCAGGACTCCTTCGTGAAACCCGGAAAAGGAGAGAGGCGCTTCGATGGGAATCATCATGGGTTGTTGTTGCACCAATGCCGGCGACGCTCCCGCGGCCACTACCCGCGCCAACATTTCGCCGGGAACCATCGCGGCGCGCCTTTGCGCGCCGGGCTTATCCGGCGTACGGGCGTCGGAGGGGCGCGACTCGTCAATGTCGTTGATTTCAAGCATCAGCTCGATCGGCGTGATGCCGCAGATCGCGTCCGGAGAGAACACGCTCATCCGCAAGGCCACGGCTCCAATGAGCTTGCCTCCGATGTACACGGGGCTCCCGCTCATTCCGCCCGCCACGTTGGTGCGCTGCGCCTTGCCGCCCATCTTGCCGATGATGATGTCCTGTTTCGGTCCCCAGGCGTTCTTCCAGAGACCGATGATCTCAACCGGCACCGCCTCCGGGACCGTCCCTTCGAAGACGGTCCATGCCGTGCCCTTCATGCCGGGTTTGAGCTCCGACGATTTGAGGATCTCGACTTTGCCGGAAGTGGGGCGCTTCATCGGCGCGTCTTGTGAAGCGGCCGGGACAAGAGCGGCGAACGCAACCAGCACTGCGGCGAATAAGGGTTTCATTAATTTCCTGGGAAGACTCCGTTCTTCTATTGTACTATGGAGTATATGAAGGCCTTCGAGTTCTACGCGGACACAGACCCCAAGGCCCTGGAGGTGTTTCTTCAGATACATAGAGAGCGGTCCGGCGGAGAGAAATTCGCCGATGTGTTCGAAATGGGCGAAATGATTCGTCAGCTCACGGAAGCAAATATCCGCCGGGAGCATCCGGAGGCGACGGACCGTGAGGTATTCCTGCGCGCCGCCGCGCGGCGGCTTGACAGCGAAACCATGCGGAAAGTGTACGGTTGGCCGGAAGACACCGCTCAATGAACCTCACGGCGGAATGAGCCTCGCCGTCGGATTCAAACGTCTTATCGGCGTGCTGGATTCCCTCGGTGTGCCTTATCTTGTCGGCGGTTCCGTGGCGAGCTCCGTTCACGGCATTCCCCGGCTCACGAACGATGTCGATCTGGTCGCCGACATCAAATGGAATAAGGTAGAAGCGCTCGCGGCCGCCTTGCAGCCGGATTTCTACGCGGACGAAGACATCATAAAGTCCGCAACTAGACATGGCCGGTCATTCAATCTGATTCATTTCAAGAGCGCCTACAAGTTCGACGTTTTTCCTCTTGCCGGCAGCCGGTTCCGGGAGTCCGAGTTCACCCGCCGCGTCATGACCATGTCGCCCCAGTTTGGCGATCTCCGGTTTCCAGTGGCGTCCGCCGAAGACACCGTGCTCAGCAAGCTTGAATGGTTCCGTTTGGGAGGGGAAATTTCGGACCGGCAGTGGAACGACATTATCGGCGTCATTCGCGTCCGGGCGGGACGACTCGATCTCGACTACCTCCGCCGTTGGGCAGTCGAACTGCGCGTGTCCGATCTGCTTGAGCGCGCGCTTTCACAGCCCTAGACTCACAAGCCTAACGCGGCGCGCACGCGGGTTGGCACTTCATCCGGATGCGTCACTTCCAGTACGTCGAACCCGGCCGCGCGGCCGCTTGAAATTCCAGCCACCGAATCTTCCACCACCAGCGGGTTCCGCGCTCCCAGACGCGCCGCGGCCAGCAGATAGGGCTCCGGATCGGGCTTGCGCCTCGTGACATCCTCGCCGAATACGAGCGCGTGCATGAATTCATGCACGCCCGCTTTCCACAAGACCGGCTCGACTTCCAGCCTGCCGCTCGACGTCACAACCGCCAGTTTGCACTCGCGCAGGGACCGAATCATCTCCACCATTTCCGGCGTCAAGGGATCGAGTTCCGCCATCTTGGAACGGAACGTATTCTTCTTCCGCGCATAGCACTCGGTGAGCGTGTCCGGCTCAATCGGCGGAACTGCCAGCGACCCGAAGTAGTTCAACAACTCGCGGTCCGAGATCCCGACACAATTATTCTTGTAGCCTTCCCAACTGATCGACACGCCAACCGGGCGAAGGGTCTCCACCCAGGCATCGAAATGGACGGGTTCGGAATCGACAAGGACTCCATCGAAGTCGAACAACACGGCATCATAGGTAGGCATCGGGCGGCAGGGTCCAATCAGCGCTTCAGCACGCGGGTAAGAAACTCTTCCATCTTCTTTAATGTGGGAGCCTCTTTCAAAATTCAATTAAAACAAAACGTATAGGCAGTGTTGTATGGAGGGAACTTCCAGCCTAAAATGGGATTTCGAAGCCAATCCTAAAACCGGAAGGATTCCGCCATCCTCCTTATGAAGCTTACTCTTTCCGCACAGTTGAATCAATTCATGCGGGTTCCGCAGGGGGGGCTTTGTTCCCGACGCTGCAGGAGGACTTAGGGCTTTTGACGGAGAAGCAACGGCGACGGGTGGCGGTGCTCAGCATGATTCGCATCAATGGGCAGGGTCGCGTGTTGGACTGGCTGGGTGGGCCGACCAGGCAAGGACCGCCGGGCAATAGCGCGGGTCTTTGTAGCCAAAGCGGTGTACAACATGAGCACGATGCGGCAATTGCTGGAGCGTTTGTCGGCCTACGCGGCGTTGCGGCGGATCCGCGGTTGGGAAAGCCCGCGCGAGATCCCCCATGAATCGAAGCTCCCTCGCGCGTTCACCGATTTTGCCGGGACCCAACCTCCGCGGCAACTGAATGAGTCGCTCATCGAAGAGACGCTAAAGGACCGGCTGATTGGACAAGTCTCGCGCGATTCCACCGAGCTAGAAGCCCGCGAAAAACCGCGCCGGGATGCGGCGCGGAAGACGGAGTTGCAAGCGGAAGTGAGACGCCGCAACCGGCTGCGCACATAAGGACCTCTTCGCAAGACGGCGGAGGCACGCCACGAAAAGCTTCGCCGAACTTGATACCCGCGTCGAACTTCAGAATCCGGGCGAGCGTCAGATCCTTCACGCTGCCGCTGCCGGTGGTTTGCGAGTCAGCCGTCGGATCGTGCATCACGACCAGTTTTCCGTCCGCCGTTGTGCGCACGTCGACCTCGACATAGTCGGCCCCGGAGCGGATCGCGGCTTCATATGCGGGCAGCGTGTTTTCCGGATGGTGGAAATGTTCACCCCGGTGGGCGATGACGGCGATCGTCGATTCCGCCTATTTCAGCATCGCCTCGCGCTTTGCCTTGAATTCGGTACCCGGCTTCCATTCGGGAAACTTCTCGGCCTCGGCCACGCGATATCCCACCTGGAACAGCAATCGAGTGTCTTCCACGGCGCCGGACAAATCCCAGTCCGGTTTCACTTCGTCGGACACTTTGTGATAGTCGTTATTCGTGTACTCATCCCGCTTTTTCCGGCTGTACTCAGCGGGCTTTCCGATGAACTCAGTGCCCGAATCCGGGTCGAGCGCCGGGACGCCTTGTTTCGCGAACTCGAAGTGATCCGAACGATAGAAGAATCCCTTTTCGGGTTCGGCGTCCGGCTTCACGGTACGCCCTTGTTCAGCCGCGACGGCCGCGGCGACGTCGTCAAGCGTCGAATTCCCAAGGCCCACGAGCACGATGTCCTTCGTCCGGCCCCACTGGTTCATGCCGTCCATGTTGATATCCGCGACCGTGCTCTTCAGCGGATACAACGGATTCTCGGCGTAGTATTTCGCGCCGAGCAGACCCTTCTCCTCAGCCGTAACCGCAAGGAACAGGATGGAGCGTTTCGGAGGCGAGGCCAACTTCGAGAACGCATTCGCAAGTTCAAGCAGGCACGCCACACCGGACGCGTTGTCGATCGCGCCGTTCGAAATCTGGTCGCCCGTCAGAGATTCGTCCCGTCCCAGATGGTCCCAGTGCGCCGTGTATACGACGTACTCATCCTTCTTCGCGCTTCCATCGATCTTGGCCACGACGTTCTTTGAAAACACTTCGCGCATCGTGTTGTTCACCGTGAAGCTCGCCTTCGCCTTCAAATCGACCGGCTTGAAGTCCCGGCTGAGCGCGGCTTTCTTGAGCACGCCCAGATCCTGTCCGGCCGCCGCGAACAGCGCCGCCGCTTTCTCGAAGCCGATCCAGGATTCGATCCCGACGCGCCCGGCGTTCTTATCGGGGCTTTGGATCTCGAAGTTCTCCCGTCCCCAGCTTCCTTGCACCACGGAGAACGGGTAGCCCGCCGGCCCGGTCTCGTGAATCAGGATGGCCGCCGCCGCGCCCTTCTCGGTCGCGATCTCGTACTTATACGTCCACCGCCCGTAGTAAGTCATCGCGCGGCCCTTGAAGATCTTCTCATCGAGCTTCGTGGGATCGTTCGGATCGGGCACGGCGGGATCGTTCACGAGCATCACGATGGTCTTCCCCTTGACGTCCACGCCCTTGTAGTCGTCCCATCCATATTCGGGAGCGACAACCCCGTAGCCGACGAACACGACCTCCGAATTTTCCACTTTCACGGCCGGCGAAAAGCGGCGCGACACCACGACCATGTCGTCCTTTAAGGGAGAGCTTGAAGGGCTTGCCGCTAGCGGTGATGGACACCGTCGCGGCGGACTTGAGACCCATGAGCGGGACCTTCTGGATGAAGGTGCCGTCCGGATTCCCCGGCTTCAATCCCGCATTTTTAAAGGCGGACGTGATGTAGTCGACACTCAGTTCCTCGCCCTTGGTGGCGGGGGCGCGGCCCTCGAATTCGTCCGACGACAGCGCGCGGATATGCGCGAGCAGCCCGGGCGCGCCGATGCGTTCGAGAGCCTCCGCCACATTGTTTGACTTCTTGCAGGAGGCTGCGAATAGGAGGAGTAGAAGGGTATATCTGCGCATTCCTTTATCATGCTACGCTACCCATTGAGATAATTCCATGCGAACCTTTCACCTTCTAACAACCGTCCTGACAACCGCCGTTCTCTTCTCGGCCAAATTGACGGCGCAGCTTCCTCCTCCAAATGAAGCGGGCGCGGCTATGGGCCATCTGCATCTTATGGCGAAAGACACCGACGCTCAGCGGAAGTTCTGGGTCGATGTGATGGGCGCGAAGCTCACCAAACTGGGACAGGCGGACGTCTTCAAATTCCCCGGCGTGCTGGTGATGGCGCGGAAAGGCAGTCCTTCGGGCGGCACGAAAGGGTCGGTGGTAAATCATCTTGGATTCCAGGTTCCGAACGTGAAGGAATGGGTTGCGGCGGCGAAGGCTCGCGGTGCGAGTATTGTCACTGCCACTGAGGTGGCGCAAGCGAAGGGCGAATACTGGTTTAACCCGGGGGTCCAGACCTATCAGGCGTTTGTGATGGGGCCGGACGAAGTGAAGATTGAGATCAGCGAAGTTCCCAGCATGAAGGAGCCGATTGCGCACCATCACATTCACTTCTACAATCCGGCCGTCGACGCGACGAAGGCGTGGTATGTGAAGACTTTCGGTGGCGTACCCGGAAAGCGCGGGCCTTTCGAGTGTGCGGACGTTCCGGGCGTGAATCTCAGCTTCTCCGCCGAGACCGAGAAGAACCTGCCGACGAAGGGGCGGTCGCTCGATCACATCGGCTTCGAGATCCGCGGCCTGGAAGCGTTTTGCAAGAAGCTCGAAGCGTCGGGCCTGAAATTCGACCAGCGATATACGAAGGTTCCCGCGCTCGGCATCGCGGTGGCGTTTTTTACGGACCCGTGGGGCACGTACGTCGAGCTCACCGAGGGCCTCAATAAGCTGTAGGGGCGCTGTGGCCTCGGCTGGCCGCATCGCGGACGAGCCATCGAGTCGGCTTCTGAGCGCTTCCATCCACCGAGGAAGGCTCTGAAAGGCCAAACTCAGTCCATCGGCAAATAGATCATCCGGGTCGCCTTGCTCGAAAAAGCCGAGGTATGATCGAAGGGTGGAATGGCTCAACTATCACCACCTGCTTTATTTCTGGATGGTGGCGCGGGAGGGTAGCATCGCCAAGGCAAGCAAGCAGTTGCTGCTTGCGCAACCCACGATCACCGGACAAATACGCGCCCTCGAAGGCAGTCTCGGCCAGAAGCTCTTCGCCCGGTCCGGGCGCAACCTCGTGCTTACCGAGGTGGGTCGCCTCGTCTACCGTTACGCGAACGAGATATTCTCGCTGGGCCGCGAACTGACCGACGTCCTCAAGGGGCGGCCGGCGGAGCGTCCCGTTCGCCTGGTTGTGGGCGTATCGGATGCGATGCCCAAACTGATTGCGTTCCTGCTCCTGCAACCCGCACTCAAGCTCTCAGACCCCGTGCAGATTATCTGCCATGAGGACCATCCGGAACGGTTGCTGGCGGAACTGGCGACCTTCGAGCTCGACCTGGTTTTGACGGACGCGCCGGTAGGCCCCTTGGCTCGCGTGCGAGCCTTCAGCCACCTGCTTGGCAGTTGTGGGATCTCTCTATTCGGCACAGCGGCGGTAGCCGCCAAGTACCGGAAAGGCTTTCCTGCCTCGCTCGATGGCGCACCCTTTCTGCTCCCGGCGGAGAATGCCGTGCTTCGACGCTCCCTGGAGCAATGGTTTCGGGCACAGGGAATTTCCCCCCGCGTGGTGGGAGAGTTCAAGGACAGCGCGCTTCTGAAGACCTTCGGGCAAGCCGGAATTGGCGTTTTCGCCGCTCCCGCGGTGACTGAGAAAGATGTCAAGCGGCAATACGGTGTGTCCGTACTCGGCCGGACGGATTCCGTGATCGAGAGGTTCTATGCGATCACGGTCGACCGCAAGCTAAAGCATCCGGCCGTAGTGGCGATCGCCGAAGCAGCTCACGACCAACTGTTTCGCCGGGCCCGGTAAGAAACCCTGGTGCGCCAAGGGCAGCCTGACTGATCTTTGGGAGACGAACGCGATCGGGGCCGGCTCGACCGCTGGATTTCGGACTACACCAGTTCGCTGAGCTTGCGTTCGGCAGTCGGAAACGCGCCGATATCCGCCTTCATCACTTCGTCGGCTATCGTCAGGTAAAGGTCGCCCAGCGTGCCCGTTGTGCGCGTGTGAGTGCCCATTTTCAAGCCGCCCGCGTGCCCCGCGACAATCAGCGCCAGATTGTTGTTCTTGTGAGCGTTCGCTTCGGCGTGCTCATGGACGAACACCAGCGCCGTGTGGTCGAGCAGGGTACCGTCGCCCTCAGGCGTCGCCTTCAGCTTTTGGACGAGATAGGCAAACTCCTCCACGTGCCAGCGGCAGATGTCGCGAAGAATACGCATGCCGCGCGGAGTCTCGACGCCGTTGTGCGTGTACTCATGGTGCCTTTGCGAGGTGTGTCCAAGCCACGGGAAGCGTGAAAGTCCCTGGCACTTGGTCAACATGTAGGATGCCACGCGCGTCTGGCCCGAAGCGAACGCATGTACCAGAAGATCGCTCTGCAGCTTCGCGATGCGCGGCCAGTCCTTCAAATCGCCGCCCTCGGCCGGGCGCTCCACCACACGCGAATACTCCGGCGGCAGGCTCGCGATCGACTGCTCCAAGTCCCGCACCGAAGTGAGATATTCATCCACCCGTTCCCGATCGTTTCGGCCCAGCTTCGATTTGAGCGCCGACGTGTCTTCGCGCACCGCGTCAAGGATGCTCTTCTGCCGGTTCACCCAGGAGGCTTCCTTCCTGCCGAACAGACGGTCGAACAGGTTGTGCGGAATCATCTCCGGCGGCAAGGGACGGTCGCGATCCGCCCAGCTCAGGTTGCGTTGGATGCTTTCGCCGAACGATTCCTGACAGACGCCGATCTCGAGCGAGCGAAAGCGCGAATTCCCGCCGATCTTCTTCGCAATCGCCTGATCGATGGAAGGCCCGCCCGCGCCCCTGCCGGTGAATACCTGGCCGGAAACGAGAGCGCTCATCGAAGGATAGTGGCTGTTGCCGGGGCCGGGGAGACGCGCGGCCGGACTGTCGAGCCCGGTGACCACGTGAATGTCGCCGCGAAGCGCGGCGAGCGGGCGCAGGCAGGGAGTAAATTCGAACTCCGGACCGGTTTCACGTGGAACCCAATACTTCTCGCCGATGCCGTTGCCGTTAAACCAGAGCACGAATCGGGATTCAATCTTCGCCGTTCCGTTTGCGCCCGGCCCCGCGGCATAGGCCGTTCCGTTGGCGTTAAACATGGCGTCGAGCGCCGGCAGGCCGACGCGCACTGCCGTACCCGCAAGGCCGGCACCCCTCAGAAACGTGCGGCGGGAAAGCGAAGTGGCGATCGCCATGTTAGTTCTGTCCTCCTAGAAACGCCTTTGAACCGGCTATTGCAATTATAAGATTCCGGAAACGAAATTGCGACCGCCTGAACTCATCGAGAGCGGCGTCGATCTCCGGCTGATCGTCCAAGACTTCAAGGCGGCCCGTGGCGTAGCGGAACAACTGCTTCACGATGCACTTCTGGCAGCCCGGATCGGACGCTAAGATTCGGCCAAGGCCTTTCGGCGACGAAAACTCCGAGTTTGCGATTCCCCGGACGAATGCGCTCGAGTCGATGGGAAGCCGGTACTCGGTCGGCTTCGTCTTCCGCTTCTGCTTCGTCTCGTCGAACGTGGGGAAAATGGTCACTAACTGCGTCTCGCGAAACTTCCCGACGGCATCGAAGTGTTCAAACCCGAAACCGACCGCGTCCACCAGACCATGACAGGACGCGCAGGACTTATCGGTCAGGTGGGAGGCCAGGCGCTCGCGATTCGTCATCGGCTTTTCATCCGTAGCCGGCGGCAGCGTGGCGCTCACTCCCGGCGGAGGAGGCGGCATCACCTGGCAAAGAAAATGCTCGCGAACGAAGATGCCGCGCTCGGTGGGCGAGCTGTCCGAGGGCTTCCCCGTCACAGCCAGAAACGTGGCGTGGCCGAGCACGCCGGCGCGGGGCGAGCTCTCAGGGTAGCGAACCATCGCGAACTCTTCCTTTGGCGCGGGCATGCCGTAGACTTGCGCCAGGCTGCTGTTCGGAAAGCCATATCCGGCGGTAAAGAACTCGCGAAAATCGACGTCGTTCCAAACCAGGTGCTGGAAAAGGCGGCGGGTCTCTTCAGTCATCGCGGAGACGAGTTCGTCCGTAAACTCCGGGTAAACGCGGCGGTCGCGGACAGCGCTTCGCACGCGGTCGAAACGGAGCCACTGGGCGAGAAATTCGTCCATCGCGAGGCGCGCGCGCGGGTCGGCAAGCATTCCGCGGGCGATTCGTTCGATGCCGGCGTCCGTGTTCAACTCGCCCTTGGACGCGGCCTGGAAAAGCGCGTCATCGGGCATGGTGTCCCAGAAGAAATAGGACAGGCGGCTGGCGGTTTGGAATGGATCTCTGCCTCCATCTGGCCGCTCGGCGTGGAAAAGGAAGTTTGGCGATTGCAGCATGGCTTCGACGGCGAGCTGCGCGCCCTTCAGGAAGTCGGCTTCGAGGGAGAAGAGCTTCTCGTAGCGCGCAATTTCGTCTTTCGTCATTGGACGGCGGAAGGCCCGGCGTCCGAATTCGGCCACGAACCGCGCGCGGCAACCCGCCGCGGAAGCATCGCAAGGAATGAGCCTGTTGCGGTCGCCTCCCAGAAAAGCGTTGCGCGCGAGTTTCGCCGCGGCGCGGCTGTAAGCTTCCGCTAGGAGCGGCGGAATACCCTGCGCCTCCGCCTGGTTCGTGAATCCGTTCGAAAAATCCTCTTTTGGAAACTGATTCGCGATAGACGTCTGGTCTCCGAGCAAGTCGCGGACGGTGTGATTGTACTGGCTGTGGGTAAGGCGCCGGACGCCTCGGGAACCGGGAGCGCGGCGGCGGACGCCGGACGCGGCCGAGAGCTTCTCCGGAGACAAGGAAACCAGATAGTCAACCCACTCTCGCAGCAGCTTTTCTTCCGGACTGCCGGGGTGAATGCGCTCGCCGCCGGTGTGCTGAACGCGGTTCATCGGCTTCAGGAGAAGCAGGGATTGCTCGGGTCTGTCGCGATCGACCAGCCGCGAGAGGCGCAGGCTAAACGCATCGACAGCATCTTTCGACGGCGGGTCGGGAGGAAAATGGATGCGCGTGGCGGAGGCGACGCCGTTGTCGTTATGGCATAGACGGCATTGCGCCGCTTCAAAGGCGCGGTAGAGCGGAGCGAAGTCCTGCGCGGGAGCAAAAGCCGGTAGAAGGAGAACAGGCAAGAGAAGACGAATGTGTCTCACCTGCGGGGCCCTCCCAGCACTCTCGCCGGCAGCGTCACGACAGCCCATACCAACTCCAGCACGCCTTCGACCGCGATGCCGACGATTCTGAGAGGCAGAAGGAGAATCCAGACGATCGGATAGAGCACGAGCGCCAGCAGCGCCAGGGGCCAGCACAGAAATAGCAGAATGCACCACAGGAGGAAGTTGAGCATGCTTTGGACACGTATATTATACCGCCGGAAGGGTGCGGAAGGGCGCCCGGCATGAGTGCGAGAAATCGCTTGCCTCCGTTTTCCTTCGGTCCGCTGCGCCCTCGATAGCAGCGCCGAGATCTGTTTGGAGACTTGTAGCAGTGGGGAAGCCCGTGGATCACGGTGTGCGGATTTTCCCGCTCCGTCGGCCCGGAAAGGTTCCCGTTTGTTCGTGCAAGTGGCAAGTCCACGCCGGTCAATCAGCGTGAAAATGCCGTCGAAGATCCGTCTCGGGAATGTAACGCAACGCCTGAGAGTAAATGGCTCTGAGCGTTCCCTTGGCAATTTCGTCATGCAGCGCGATGGTGAGCGTCTGGCGGATTCCGTTCAACAAGGTCCGCCGCAGCTTGACGTGGCTGCCGCGCCGCGCAACTGGGTTAAACCCGAACAGGGCGAAGATTCTGAGTAGGTCGTTCCCGGACAGAACGCGAAGCTTTCCCATCAGGCGACGGCGCCGATCTCCATCGTCGCGAGGATGGTCGGGTGATCCGACAAGCCGAATTCGGCCAGATCCTCCCCTTCGAGATGCAGAGCGATTGCCTCTCGGATGTTCAGCGCCAACTGGTCGAGCGTCGGAGCCTGCGTGACGACTGGGAGGTCCAAGCACTCCGCGACGTACAGATTGTCGTCCCGAAACACTCGCACTTGAATCGTTCGCTTCATTACCGCTCCTAGACGTACTGTATACTTTCGCATCGTGCCGGTCAATCAGTTCACGCTATACTGCATGGAACACATATGGATCTAGGACTCAGTGGTAAAGTTGCGCTGGTAGCCGCCGCCAGCCAGGGACTCGGAATGGCCAGCGCTCGGGCCCTTGCCGCCGAGGGCGCGCGCGTGGCGATTATCAGCCGGCGCCAGGAAGAACTGGATCGCGTGGCCCTGGAGATCGGCGCCGCATTGGCGGTGGCTTGCGATCTTTCGAAAGCGGAAAGCATCGCGGCGGCCGTCGAAAGGGTGAACGAGGAACTCGGCGGCATCTCGATTTTGGTGAATAACTGCGGCGGCCCGCCGGCCGGTACGTTCGACTCCATCTCGGAAGAGCAGTGGATTTCGTCATTCGAGCAGGTCTTCCTGAGCGCGCTGCGGCTCACGCGCGCCGCGCTGCCAAGCATGCGGGCCGCGAAGTGGGGGCGCGTCGTGAACATCGTTTCCTCGTCGGTCGAACAGCCGATTCCAGGGCTCATCGTTTCAAATGCCTTCCGGCCGGCGCTCGCGGGCTGGGCGAAGACGCTGGCGTCTGAGGTGGCGGCCGATAACATCCTGGTTTCGTGCGTTGCGCCGGGAAGGATTCTCACCGCGCGCACCGAGACGCTCGACCGGGCGGCATCGGAGAAAACGGGCAGACCGCTCGAGGATATTCGCAGGGAGCGAGTGGCGGCGGTCCCGCTCAAACGCTACGGAACGCCGGAAGAGTTCGGCGCGACAGTGGCCTATTTGGCGTCGGAGCGCGCTTCCTACCTCACCGGCTCCGTGGTCCGGGTGGACGGGGGCGCGGTGTCCGCAATATGAAATTTCTCACTTTTCTTCACTCGGGACAGTTGCACGCGGGCGTACTGACGGCCAAGGGGGTCGCGCCCATCGGCGAAATCAACGCCAAACATGGGACGCGAGTTCCGAACGACTTGCTCGAAATCATTCGCAGCGGCGCGGAAGTGCATCCGGAGGGCGCGGCCACGCTGCCGCTCGACGAAGTGCAGCTCCGGTTGCCCTATGCCGTGCCGCCGAAAATATGGTGCATCGGGCTCAACTATCTTTCGCACGCCGAAGACATCGACGCGGTCCAGCCGGAGGAGCCTGGTAGTTTCATGAAGCCGGCTTCGTGCATGTTCCAGCCGGGCGGCGAAATCGAGCTTCCACCCCACGAAGTTTCAAACGACGTGGACGCGGAAGGAGAGTTGGGCGTCGTGATCGGAAAGACCTGCCGCTTCGTCCCGGCGGGCAACGTCCGGGACGTGATTTTCGGCTACACCACGACGCTCGACCTTACCGCTCTCGACGTCCTTAAGAAGAACACGCGATATCTCACCCGTTCGAAGAGCATCGATACCTTCTTCAGCTTCGGTCCGGTGATCGTGACGGCCGATGAGATCGACGACGTCAACGCGCTCGAAGTCATTACAGAGCACAACGGCGGCATCTGCTCGCGCGACTTCGTACACCACATGCGCACCCGGCCGTTTGAGCTCGTGCGTTTCCACAGCGACTTCATGACGCTGAATCCTGGAGACCTGATTTCGACCGGATGCCCGAAGGGCGCTCGAATCAAGGCAGGCGACCGGGTGAGGGCCCGCATCGAGGGCGTGGGGACGCTGGAGGCGACGGTAAAGCAGGGATCGAGAACTCCGATCTTCTGATTCGGTATCATTAGATTGCATGGGTTTTTTCACCGAGGTCAAGCGGCTGATTTTCTGGGACTTCGCGCGCGGGTCGTGGCAGTACGACGTGATCGTCGCGGTGATTCTCGGATTCCTGTTTCTCACGCCCCGCGAGTGGTTTCTCGACCAACCCCGCATTTCAAAGGCGAGCAGCATCGCCATGCTGCCGGCCGACCACGGCAGCAACGTGTTCTGGATCGAGCCCGATCTCTTAGCGGAAACGCCGGAGCCCCAACAGCTGTCTAAGATATCAGAGATGCTGAAAACCCGTACGGGGAGGTCGCAGGTGGTGACTCGCGTCGAGAAGATCTTCGACTCGGAGAAGGAAGTAAAGGGCTACATGGCCTTTACGCGCCCCTGATGAACAAGCTCCTGTTTTTTCTTTCGATCGTGACGGCGGCGAGCGCGGCTACGCTCGAACAGACGCTCGCCGCGATGGACATCTCCTCCGCGACCTTCAAAGCGATGTCGGCGAAGGTGCAATGGGTATCGCATCAGGGAGTGGTGAACGTCGACAACACCGACAGCGGCACGATTGCCCTGCGGCGATCCAAACCGGGCGAGATGATCATGCTCATCGAGCTGACCGACCCTGACAAGAAATCGGTCATGCTGAGCGGAAAGAAGCTGGAATTGTATTTTCCGAAGATTCAGACCGTGCAGGAGTACGATGTCGGCAAGAACCGGCAAACTCTCGAACAGTTTCTCCTGCTCGGTTTCGGCTCCTCGGGCAAGGATCTCGCCGAAGGGTACAAGATTCAATTGCTGGGCGAGGAAACCGTGGAGGGGCAGCCGGCCGCGCACCTGGAGTTGACGCCGAAGTCCGCGGACGTCCTGAAGCATCTGAGGAAGGCCGAACTCTGGATCGCCGCAAAGGGCGCGCACCCTGTACGGCAAAAGCTGTACTTTCCGGCGGGCGACTATTCTCTCGTGTCCTACAGTGAGGTCAAGATAAATCCGCCGCTTGCGGGTTCGGCCCTGTCCATCAAGTTACCGCGTGGCGTCAAGCGCGAATTTCCGCAGAAATAGGATGGGATCGAATTTCGTACAGCCAGCTTTGAAACCCCAGAGGCTGGACTTCCTGGATTGGGTGCGCGGCGCAGCCACAGTAGTGATGTTGGTTGGCCACACGTTTCACTCGTTCACTCGTACCGGGCTCAGGGATACCGGTCCCTACGTGCTTTCGCAGTTTACGGGAGGGATGCCGCCCGCGATTTTTCTATTCCTGACCGGCGTCACGCTGGCATTCCTGCTCGACCGGCGGGAACGGCAGGGAGCGCCGCCGAGACTTCGGATTGCAGCAGGTTTCAGGCGAGCCGGATATCTGTTCGCAATCGCGTTTCTATTCCGCATTCAGCTATTCCTATTTGGCTGGCCGCGGACGGTTTGGCAAGATATCCTGCGCGTGGACATCTTGAACTGCATGGGTCTCGCCTTGATGGTGATGGCCTTCCTGGGCGCCTTCCAGACGGCTGAGCGGGTCCGCTTCGCGGCCCTGCTCGGTATTGCGATCTCCGTGGCCTCGCCACTCATGTCGCAGGCGGACTGGAGTGGCGTTCCCCTCCTCGTGAAAAGTTATCTTGCTCCAAGTTACACCGGTTTCACGTTCTTTCCCTGGGCTTCGTTTTTGGCATTCGGAGTGAGTGCGGGCAGCCTGATTCGCCTGCTGCGCCGCGAACAACTGGAACGCGCCATGCAGTGGACGGCACTACTGGGCACGGCGCTGATTTTCGGCGGACGCTATGCGGCCGACCTGCCTTACTCGCTCTATGCCAAGTCCGATTTCTGGCTGGACAGTCCGGCGCTGACTGCGGTGAAGTTGGGCCTGATCTGTTGGCTCGGCGCCGCGGCGTTCGTCTGGGCCGGGCGCGAAGATTCGCCGGGCTGGAGCTGGGTCCGGGTGCTGGGAACTCACTCGCTGCTGGTGTACTGGGTTCACATCGAGATTGTCTACGGACGCTGGTTTTGGTTCTGGAAGGAGCAGATGAGCATAGCCGCTACGGCAGGCCTTGCCGTGGGAGTGGTGCTGCTGATGCTCGCTGTCACGACGGTGAAAACCTGGTACGGCAAGCCGCGGACCGCGCCTTCCTGGTTGCGGCTGTATCCGATCGCTCCGGGGCGCGTACCCGCTGACTAAAGACGCGGCCCAGGTGTCATCCCAAGGTAGTGCCGAACCTCGACAAGGCTGTGCTGCACGCGAACATCACAAATGATGGGCGCGGGGTTGCGCGCTTAACTCACCCGCCCAGCCAAAAAAGAATAAACAAACAATGTCGTTCGACCGCGCCAACGCCGGCATACTCCCATATAACGGCATCGGATGTACTTCCGAGCCCGACGGCAGTGACGTGAATTGTGCCGGGAAATAGGTCGGCGAGCTGTTCAGCGAGTCCCGGAGCGAGATTCTCGTCAACGAGAACCTTCAAGTACGGAGATCCTTTCCGGAATGCTGGCAAAGAACTCGTAGACTGCCTGGAAGTCTTCCTTCTCCAGATACGGAAAGTCTCTCAGAATCTCGCCTTCCGACATTCCCGACGCCAGATAGGATGCCATGTCATAGACCGTGAAGCGCAGGCCACGAATACAGGGCTTTCCACCCATTTTGCCTGGCTCGACGGTGATCCGTGGATTCAGATTGGCCATAGTCCAGCACCATAGATAACTTTTTCGCCGCCGTGCGCGGCATGTGGGCGTCGTGTTTGACGATGGCCGCGGGGGCGCCAATAGACGCGCCTCCATCCAAACGGCGACGACGATGTAGTGCCGTTCGAGCGCAAAACGGCTCATCGGCCCGGACTGCCGATTCGTGCGGTGTTGCGTCCCAAGAGTTTACAACTGCATCTCCTTCTTGCTGTCCGCGTTCGCGGTGCATGTAGCGCTCCGGACCATGCACGACGTGCAAGCATACTTTCACAACCTGCCGCCAACCGGGAACGCCAGGTAGCAGCCCTCGCCTCAGCACCCCGTCATGGTGTAACCTAAACACACCGAGAATACTCATGAAACGATTCACCGTCACTACCCTCTTTCTGATCCTGCTCGCCGCCGCCTGGATGCTGGCCCCGAGCAGCGCATCCAATACGGCGCGGGCACAGGGCGCCGGCACGAGCGGCAACGGCAACCTCAAGTTCCGCGTCCTTTACACGTCGAGCCATCTGCCTGCGGAAGCGAGAGTGGAGAAAGTCCTCAAGGCAGCCCACGGCGGCTTCGCCATCGACCGCCGTCCCGGTAAGGGCGAAGTCTACTTTGCTCTTCCGGGCGCTGGAATCGTGCAGATCAGCGCCGACATGAAGTCGACGCGCATGGTCTCGACGCCGCCGGAGATGAAGGACGCCAACATGCATAACGCGACCATCTTCATCGCTCCCGACGGCGCGCCCTACCTGGCATTCCCCGGCAACGGCGTGCAGCGCGTTTTCATCACGACGATCGACGGCAAGCTGGTCCAGACGCTGATGCCTCCCGACGGCGCAAGGGATCTCGGCTACCCCGCGGCAACCAACTACTTTCTCGGCCGCGGCAGCTTCATTCCCACCGACGTCGAATACATCGACGGAATGCTGTACATGGCCACCGGCTATTCGAACCTCGATTTCGTGTTGACCGCGCGCGTCGCGTCGACGAACCCCCTGCGCTTCGAGTGGAACGATCTCGCATTCGGCGGCAAAGGTTCCGGCCCCGGCCAGTTCGGCACCGGACACGGAATCACCGTACCGCCCGGCGCCAAACGCCTCGACGTCTCGGACCGCCCCAACGCCGAGATCGATCGCTTCACGCGGTTCGGCCAATATCTGTCCACTCTAAAAATGCCCTTGGGCTCGCTGCCGTGCGATATCGCCTATGAAGGCAAGTATTCCATCGTCGGCTCCCTCGACGGTCCGGACCGCAGCAAGGGCGCGCCGATCTACATCATGGAAAACGACCAGCTTGTTTCCACCGTGATGGTTAAGGAAGATCTTGGCCTTCCCAACTTCCTGCATATTCACAACGCCGTGTTGAAGGCGCACAACGGGAAGCTGTACGTCATCGCCCAGGCTTGGAATCCGGGTGACTTCGCAATTCTCGAACAGGTGATGTAAAGTGGGCGGCGCGTCGTGCGGGCAGGCATTCCCGGCGGCGCGGAACCGGTCCGGCATGACGGACCCGCACGTCTGCCGCGTGTCCGGATGCGGTCTCTTCCCGCCACCGTTCGCCGGTCTCACGTCGAGACCGCGGGCTCACACCGCGCTTTAACGTAAGCTGGAATGGATGGGACATGCTCGCGACCCGGGTACGGCGGTGAGAGCTGCGCGGAAGAACGGCGGTAAAGGAGGTCCCCTTGGAAGCGTTTGACGTGGATCGATTGCGCGCTTCGAGCGACGATGAGATCGCGCGTCAAGCCGTGGACCTGGCCGCCCGGCTGCTCGACGATTCCCGCCGGCGCGAAACCAGCGCCGAACACGCCCAATCCACCAAGCTCGCCCGCCTGATGGAAGATCCTAACGGCATGGCGATGACGATGGCCCTGAGCGATCAGGTTTTCCGGAGTCATCGGCCGTCCCGCATTGCCGACCAGTTAAGCTATCTGGTGGAACGCTACGGCGTCCCGGATTATCTCGGAAACTGGGATCAGTGGGCGCTGTGGCTCGGCAGCACGCTCGGTGAGTACATTCCCGCGATGGTGGTGCCGTTCGTGGTGGCGAAGCTGCGCCAGGAAACGCGATCCGTGATTCTGCCCAGCGAAGAGGAGGAGTTCCGCCAGTATGTGGAAAGCCGCCGCATGGAAGGCACGCGGCTCAATCTGAATCAGCTCGGTGAGGCGATCCTCGGAAAGGAGGAGGCCGAACGGCGCCTGGACGCTTACCTCAAGCTGCTGGCGCGCGACGACGTGGAGTATATCTCCGTCAAGATCTCGTCCGTGTTCAGCCAGATCAACCTGATTGCGTTCGATCGCACGGCAGAGCAGATCAAGGACCGCCTGCGGACCCTTTACCGTCAGGCGATGCGCTGGCAATTCACCAACGCCGCGGGGCGGACGCTGCCGAAGGTCGTCAACCTGGATATGGAGGAGTATCGCGACCTGGCATTGACGGCGACGGCCTTTACCCACGTGCTCGATGAGGACGAGTTCCGCTCGTACCGCGCCGGCATCGTGTTGCAGGCCTATCTTCCGGACGCGCATTTGTGGCAGCGTGAATTGACCGGCTGGGCTTTGCGCCGCTTGGCTGGCGGAGGAGCGCCGATCAAGATTCGTATCGTCAAAGGCGCGAATCTTGCGATGGAGCGCGTGGACGCCTCCATGCATGGCTGGCCCCTGGCACCCTATTCGTCCAAGCCCGAAGTGGACGCCAACTACAAACGAATGCTTGTCTATGGAATGCAGCCGGACAACTTACGAGCCGTGAACTTAGGCGTCGCCACGCACAACCTTTTCGACGTCGCGTATGCGTTGCTGCTGCGCGCCGGATCGGGCGTTGAGGAGCTGGTCGAGATCGAGATGCTGGAGGGCATGGCCAATCATCAGGCGCGCGCCGTGCAGGAAGCGGCCGGCGGACTGCTGCTCTATGCGCCAGTGGTGAATCGCGGGGATTTCCACGGCGCTATTTCGTACCTGGTGCGGCGCCTCGAAGAGAACACCGCGCCCGAGAACTTCTTGCACGACCTGTTCGGTCTGGAGCCCGGCAGCGCGAGTTGGGACCGTCAGAAGACTGCGTTCCTTCAATCCGTGCGCGACCGCGGCCTGGCGCCGCTCGGACCTCGCCGCACGCAGGATCGAGCCACGGAGATCAGAGTGTTCAGCGAGGACGCGCCGTTCGAGAACGAACCGGACACGGATTGGTCTTTGCGTCACAATGCGGAATGGATTAGGGGAATCGTGGATGGATTGCGTACCCGCGATCCTGAACGGATCGGCGAGGGCGTCGGAGCGCGTGTAGGAATCGGCGTGGATCCGTCGCGCGAGGGTGTCGAGGCCTACCGGTACGCGCTGGCCTCGCCGCGGGACGTTGACGCCGCTCTTAAGACAGCCGCCGCCGCGCGCGATTCGTGGGGAACTCTTCCGGCGCGGGAACGAGGGCGGCTTCTATTACGATGCGCTGAAGTGCTTGCCGAACGCCGCGGCGAGTTGACTGCCTGTATGGTGCTTGACGGCGCGAAGGCGATCCCCGAAGGCGACGCCGAAGCGACTGAAGCGATCGATTTTGCCAACTACTATGCGCGCACGCCGCTCGAAGGCACGCGCGAGACGGACGGATGCGAAGCGGCTCCGCTTGGAACCGTGCTGGTGACTCCGCCCTGGAATTTTCCGCTGGCGATACCCTGCGGCGGCGTGCTGGCAGCGCTGATGGCGGGGAACACGGTAATCCTGAAGCCCGCTCCGGAAGCGGTCCTCGTGAGCTGGCGCTTGTGCAACGCGCTATGGGACGCAGGCATTCCGCGCGGCGCGCTGCAGTTTCTTCCGGCGCCCGACGATGAGACCGGACGGGCGCTCGTGACCGATTCGCGCGTGGACGCCGTGATCCTGACGGGCGCCTACGCGACGGCGCGTCTGTTCCAATCGTGGAAGCCGGAGCTGCGGCTGATCGCCGAAACCAGCGGAAAGAACGCGATGATCGTCACGGCGATGGCCGACCACGATCAGGCGATCCGCGACCTCCTCAAATCGTCGTTCGGACACAACGGCCAGAAATGTTCGGCGGCAAGTCTCGCCGTGCTGGAAGCCGAGGTTTACGATAATCCGGTCTTCCTGCGCCAACTGCGGGATGCCACCGCCAGTCTGGGCGCAGGCTCGGCCTGGGATCCATGGAACCTCATTACGCCGCTGATCCGGGACCCCGAAGGCGATCTGCTTCGCGGATTGACGCAGTTGGACGCCGGTGAATCGTGGCTGCTCGAGCCGCGCGCGCTGAGCCCGAACCTGTGGACGCCCGGCATCCGTCTCGGAGTGCAGCCGGGATCCTGGTATCACCGGACGGAATGCTTCGGACCCGTGCTCGGTCTGATGCGCGCGGCAAATCTGGATGACGCGATCGACATCGTCAACAGCGGTGAATTTGGATTGACCAGCGGTATACAGTCGCTCGACGATCGTGAGATCCACAAGTGGCGGGAGCGCATCGAGGCGGGCAACCTCTATGTCAACCGCGGCACCACCGGCGCGATCGTGCGTCGGCAGCCATTCGGCGGGTGGAAAAAGAGTGTGTTCGGCGAGGCCAAGGCCGGCGGCGAGAATTACGTCTACAGCCTGTGTAAATGGACGCAGCGCGCCGCCCCGGTCCTGGCGGCGGAGCCTGCTCCGCTCGTGAACGATTTCGTCTCGCAACTGCTCGACTGGGCGATCGCGGCCGGACACGACGACTGGACCGGAGACCTGCACGCCGCCGCCGGAAGTTACTCCTATTGGTGGAATCGGCACTTCAGCCGTGTCCAGGATCCAAGCGGCTTGGCGGCTGAGAGTAACGAATTCCGCTACCGCCCCATCCGTAGCCTGCTGATTCGCGCCTGTTGCGCCGAGGAGTTGCCCGCGGCGCTGCTCGGCCTGATCGCCGCGCGGACGTGTGGCGTCCCAACCGCGCTCAGCGCCGGTGGGAACATCGAGCTGGGCCGGCGTTTTCCGCACGGTGAGACGGTGATGGAGGAGGACTCCGCTTTTGCCGCGCGGCTAAGCCAGTTTGAGCGAGTCCGAAGCTTCTCGGAATTGACCCGTCCCGCCCGGCAGGCCGCGAACGATGCCCATGTCCATGTGGTGGACGCGCCGGCGCTGCTGCACGGACGGCTGGAGCTGCGGCACTACTTGCGTGAACAGTCGATCACCCAGACGCAGCACCGCTACGGCAATATTTCTAAGAAGAGTTAGTTGGCATGAGGCATCACGCCTGCCGCCGGTATATCATTGTGACTGCAAGGAGTGCGGATGTCTTCATCGATCGCCCGGACGGTTCGCCATGTCTGTCTGCTCGCTTCCGCAGCCGTGGTTACGTGCGCGCAGGACGCGACGCCCGACCGCATCGTCGCCGAATGGATGGTCCGCATGGGCGGCAGCGTCGTTCTTGAAGGGCAGCGGCGGCCGGTTTCAGACCTTGCCGGTCTGCCTTCCTCCGATTTCCGCATCCACACCCTGAATTTCAGCGGCATCACGCATTGGGCCTCGTCGCTCGAGGACGAGCTGAGACAGTTGCCTCCGCTGCCGCACGTCAAGGAACTCTACGTGAACGGACGCCTCTGGTACGACCAGCCGATTCCGCGCGTCGGGGCTACGATGGGCCTCTTCGCCGGCTTGAGCCAGCTTGAAAAGCTGGTCTTGAGCAAGCCCGTTCAAACTTACATTCCCTTCGACGACGTCGTTCTCAAGGGCCTCCAGCCGCTGACGAAACTACGGGAGCTGCGCGTCCATCAAACACGCATTGCCGGCGTTTCCCTCGCCACGTTCAAACTGAAACACCTCGATCTCAACTTCGACCGGACCTTCAACGACCAAGGCATGGAGAGTTTAAGGGACATGGCCGGACTCGCGAAGCTCTACCTGCGCGGCACGTCCATCACCGACGCAGGTCTCAAGTATCTCTCGGGATTGACGAACCTGACGGAAGTCGATCTGGCGGACACGGGGATTACCGACGCGGGCGCCGGATACCTTTCGGGATTGACGAAACTTCGCCGGCTGAATCTCCAGTCCTCGAATGTGACCGATGCCGGTCTCGACGCGCTGCGCGACATGACCGGGCTCGAAGAGCTAAGCCTCTACCGCACGAAAGTATCGAACGCCGGACTGGCGAAACTTGCGGCGTTCAAGCGCCTTCGCGCGGTCGATCTGCGTTACAGCCGCGCGACAGCTTCCGGTGTCCGCGAATTGATAGCGGTGGTTCCCAACTGCAAGGTGATGCTTCAGGATTCGTCCGGCCGCGAAACGAAGCGCGAAACGGAAGCGGCCGCGGTCGCGGAAAAGGGCGAACACGCCATCGCGCAGTGGCTTCGCTCAATTGGCGGAAACGTGCGGATGCACGACGGGCACGTAATTGGCGTGTCGCTGAAATCCACGTCCATCACCGACCGCGAGATCCGGATTCTCGCCAAACTTCCGCAGCTTGCGGAACTGAATCTGCGGGACACCGAGATCAGCGACGCCGGCCTGGCGCACCTGTCGCCGATACAGTCGCTGCGCAATCTCGACCTCGGCTACACTCTGCTCTCCGATAGCGCTCTCGCGAAGCTCGCTCCGCTCGTGAACCTGCAAACGCTCTATCTGGGCAGCACGCTGATCGAGGGGCAGGGACTCGCGGCGATCGAGGGACTCACAAACTTGCTTGATCTGAATCTCGAAAACGCCCCGCTGACGAATGAGGGTCTGGTTCACATCGGCAAGCTCACTGGACTTGAAAGCCTGTCCATCCGGTACACCGATGTTACCGATAAAGGCATCGCGGCTCTGGCTTCGCTCACAAACCTGAAACGGCTCAACCTGCGCGGGGTCGACGTCACGCAGGTAGGGCTGTCGATTGTCGCCGGTCTATCGCATCTTGAGGATCTGGATCTCAGCTTCGGACGTTTCAGCGAGACCGGGCTCAAACCGTTGACCCAACTGCACAGTCTTAAGAGCCTCGGTCTGGCCCAAACCCGCGTCACCGATACCGCCATGGAATGGATCGCCCAACTTCCCCGGCTCGAATCGCTGAACCTTGAATACACCTCCGTCGGGGACGCCGGTTTTGCCAAGCTGGCCGGGCTGACCGCGCTGAAGGAACTGTACCTGGATCGTACCGATATCACGGACGCTTCGGTCAAAATGTTGACCGGACTCGGCAGCCTGCGCTACGTCGATCTGTATCACACGCTGATCTCGGAGCAGGGTTTCGGGAGCTTGACGAAGGCGCTGCCCGCCTGCAAGATCAACTGGCGCCGCGATGCCGCGAGACGGGAGCGAAGAACGTGAGGAGCCTGAAGACGCCTCTTGCGGCCCCGTTCGCGATGATCTTTATGACGATGAATGCCTCCGCGGCTGAAGCGCCGCAGGCCGATATCGCGCATTGGATCGAGGCTCAGGGCGGGGAAGCCATACGCGGTTCCGATGGCGGCATCGTCGAGGTCTCGCTCGCGCGCACGTGGGCGACCGACAGCGATGTCGAGCGGGTTGCGGAAATCAAGGGCCTGAAGCGCCTCGATCTCTCCTTCACCTACGTTACGGACCGCGGTATTGAACGCCTTCAGCAGTTGCAGCAACTGGAAGAATTGAATTTGGACACGGCGGAATTCATCACCGATGCGGCGACGTCGTATCTTAGAGCGAATCGCCGCTTGACGAAGCTGGTTCTGCGGGGAACGGACATCACCGATGTTGGCCTCCCCTACCTGGCCGTGCTGACCGGCTTGAAAACGCTCGACCTCAGCCACACCATGCTCGGAGACGTCGGGCTTGAAAGCCTGCCCGCGCTTGCCGAACTTGAGGAACTGCATCTGGGCGGAACGCGGATCGGCGGGATCAACCTCAATTTCCTCAAACTCCTTCCGAAACTCAGAAAATTGAGCTTCAACGGCATTCAGCGGCGGAACGCCGGCGCCTGCTGGTCGCCGCTGATCACGGATCTCGATCTCGAGCCGATCTCGCTGCTGGCGGGCCTCGAAGAGCTGAACCTGGGTATTGGATTCAGTCTGGGTAAGTCTGGAAAGCCCGTCGGCGGAGGGAATTGTCAGGTGGCCGGCGGCATTCAGGTCACGAATCTGGGCCTCGCGAAGCTGGCCCGGCTGAAGAACTTGCGCCGGCTGGACGTGAGCGGTGCGAAGATCGATGCCGCCGGACTCGAAGTGCTGAAGAACCTGCCGTCGCTCGAGCGGCTCAGCTTGTGGAACTGCACGGGACTGGACGATTCCGGCGCTGCCGTCCTGGCGGCGATGCGGAGTCTGACGAATCTGGATCTGGCTCATACCTCCGTCGGGGATGCGACCCTCGCGCGCCTTTCAGAGCTGACCCGATTGAGATACCTGTATCTGACAGGCGCCAAGGCGACTCCCGCCGGTGTCGACGCGTTACGAGTGAAGAAGCCGGACGCATTTGTGTCGTGGGCGAGGCCGCAGGCGCCGTCGCCGAAGGTCGAGGGGCCTCCTCCGGGCAGGGCCTCTCGATGACCCGTTGCGCCCGGCATGCATGGCTCGCTCTCAGCGGGTTCACGGCGATTGCGCTCGCCGCCGCCGATCCCGCCTTCTTTGCGTCGAAAGTTTATCCGGCACTAGAGAATGCGCAGTGCCGCAGTTGTCACGCGCACGATGGAGTCGCTTCCGGAACCAGGCTGCATTTTCCCCCGAAGGATGCGGGCAACGACGCCATCCAGACCTTTGGAATCTCCCTGGGCGCTCTTGTGGATCGTGCCGGCCCCTCGAAATCCGTGCTGCTCACGAAACCCACCAATCGAACTGCGCACACCGGCGGCCAGCGGATCAAGCCCGGCTCGGACGACGAAAGGCTGCTCGTCCAATGGGTGGAGCACCTGGCATCGCTTTCCGATGATGCCCTTGCGGCCGCAAGAGCGCCAGCGGTAAAGGCGTCCGCGAAACCGAATGAACTTGTCCGCCGCCTGACTCACAGCCAATACAACAACACGGTTCGCGATCTGCTTGGCGACGACAGCCGGCCCGCATTACGCTTCCCGCCCGAGGACTATGTGGACGGCTTCAAGAATCAGTCGCGCGGACAAGGAATGTCTCCGCTCCTGATCGAGTCCTACAGCGCCGCGGCAGAGAAGCTCGCGCTGAACGCATTTCGCGCGGGCGACGCAAACCGGCTGGTTCCGTGCAAGCCGGCTTCCGCCGATGATGAAAAATGCCGCGATCGATTCGTCCACACCTTCGGCCGGCGCGCCTTCCGGCGGCCTCTGCTCGATGCGGAATTTCAGCGCTACGCCGCGGCCTTCAGCGCTCAAGCTCGCGCCAGCGGAAAATTTCTCGAGGGAGCGCGCGCCGTGGTGGAAGCTATGCTCCAATCGCCAAAGTTCCTGTTTCACGTCGAGGCCGGGCCGGACGGACGCTTCCGGGATTATGCCGTCGCCAGCCGGTACTCGTATCTTCTGTGGGATACGATGCCGAGCGAAGAGCTGTTCGAAGCCGCGTCGCGCGGCGAATTGCAGGCGGTTGCGGGAAGGGATCGCTGGGCTCGGCGCATGGTTCAATCTCCGCAGGCCCGGCAGGCGGCCGACGAGTTCTTTAGTCAGTGGCTGAGATTCGACCGCGTGCTGAATGCCTTCAAGGAGAGGCGCCGCTTTCCCGAGTTCACGCCGGAGCTGGCTGCCGCGATGGTCGAGGAGACCAGGCGATTGCTCCAGGATCTGGTCTGGAAGGACGGCAACTTCATGGACGCATTCCGGGCCGATTATGGGTTCCTGAATGCCGATTTGTCGACTCTGTACAAAGTCCCCGCCCCGCAGGGTGAATTTCAACTGGTGCGATTTCCCAGGGAAACGCCTCGCGCCGGACTTCTGGGACAGGCCTCATTCCTGGCTTCGAGCGCCGGACCCACCGAAACATCGCCCACCGCGCGCGGGATTTTTGTGCGCGAACAGTTGCTCTGCCAGCACGTTCCGCCGCCTCCTCCGAACATCAATACGACGCTGGCTGAACCGAGCGAGGAGAAGCCGCTCACGCGCCGGCAGCGCCTGGCCGCGCATGTCGACAATCCCACCTGCGCCGCGTGCCATCGGCTGATGGACCCGATCGGTTTCGGTCTGGAGAGCTTCGATGCGATCGGCCGCTGGCGCGACAAAGAGACGATTCTCGTCAACGCCTCCGAAGAGAATCGCAGGCCGAAGCGTATCGACCTGCCGCTCGAGACTGGGGGCGAGATCGCCGGGCTTCCGAACTCGGCGTTCTCGAATGCAAGGCAGCTTGGCAGTATACTGGCGGAAAGCCCGGTTTGTCAGACTTGTATTGTGCGGCAACTGTTCCGTTACGCTGTTGGACGGCTGGAAACTCCCGCCGACCAGGAGGTCATTGACAGGCTTTCGGCGCGGTTCCGGGAATCCGGATTCCGCTTTCAGGAGTTGTTGATCGCGCTCGGTCCGGCGGTTGAGTCTGTTCCGACAAAGAGTACAATTGGAAATTGAGTAGTCGATTGGGATGCGGGCTTCAGCAGGGAGAACGATATGCAGGTTAGCAGACGCAAGTTCTTGCGAGGGGTAAGTCTCAGCGGCGCGGCCGTGCGCGTGGGACTCCCGCCGCTCGCGGCGATGTTCAACTCCAATGGAACGGCATACGCGGCTCGCGATAAGGGCGCGAGTCCGATCGAATCCCGGTTTCTCATCTGGTTCAATGGAAATGGAATCCCCGAGCGATACTGGATTCCGAGCGAGACGGGCTCGGACTATGCGCTGACGCCGTGTCTCTCGCCGTTGAAGTCCGTGCGCGACTACGTCCACGTGATCAGCGGTATCGACAACGTCGCGGCGAGGCTCAACGGGCAGGGCGGCGGGCACTTCAACGCCCTTACCGGCCTGATGACCGGCACGGGCTACAACGGCCGCGGCGCGGGCGGGCCGTCCATCGACCAGATTCTTGCGGCGAGAATCGGCTCGAAGTCGCGGTTCCACTCGCTTCAAATCGGCGTGGCGCAGGAATCGCACGGCGAGAACGTGCATCGCAACATGAGTTGGGCGGGCTTCGAGCGCGCCCTGCCGCCCGAAATGATTCCGCACAATTTGTTCGACCGGTTGTTCGGGATCAAGAATCAGAGTTGGGTGGGGCGGAAGAAGAGCGTTCTCGACCTGGTCCAGAGCGACGTTAGCGACATCACTCCCGCGCTCGGCCAGGCGGATCGCCATCGGCTCGACGAGCACCTGACTTCCGTCCGCGATCTCGAACGCGCGATCTCGAGCCTCCCGCCGGACTACGGAAAAAATATCAAGGAGCCCGAGGACGTCACCGACCTGACGGATTATCCGCGCATCGCGAAGATTCAGTCCGACCTTCTGATCCACGCCTTCGCCTCCGGCCAGACGCGCGTCGCCTCCTACATGCTGACGAAGTGCCAGAGTCTGACCCGTTTCCCGTGGCTTGGGCTCGGCGGAAACCGCCATCATGATTACACGCACAATAACGCCGGATCGGCGGCGCAGCAGCGCACGATGCGCGACATCTGCCGCTGGCACGTCGAGGAATTCGCGTACCTGCTGGAGCGGATGAAGTCGATACCGGAAGGGGCCGGGAACCTGCTTGACAACACCTGTGCGGTGTTCGTGCATGAGCACGCGGAAGCCAATTCGCACAAGTGCAATGGTCTGGCCATTCTGCTCGCGGGAGGCGCGGGCAAGATGAAGACCGGGATGCACACGAAGTCGCACAACTCGATCGGCGACGTGTACCTGACGCTTGCGGACGAGGTGTTCAAGACTCCGCTCGGCAAGGCGTTCCCCACCGCTGAAGAAAAGATGAGCGCCATCGTTTAGTCATCGGCGGTTAGCGCGAGTCTTGCCTTGCCGCGATGAAGTCCTAGGGAAACAAAATTGACATGGAGAGAATGGCGGTATTCCGGTGGTAGCTTTGATTGCAATCGGTCTTCGTCACGGGGTGAGCCGCTGCGATTCTTTCTGGTTTGGCGGATCCATCTGAGTCGCTTCGCGATGCGCCAGCAGTGTTCGTCGACCGGGAAGACCTCACGATGCAGTGCATACATCATTACGCAGCGAGCAACTTTCTTCCCAACGCCCGGGAGGGTCGGAAGAAAGCGTTCACATGCAGCGTCGGATAACTCGTGGAGTGGGTCGAGTGTCAGTTGGCCGAACTGTTCGTTGAGTAGAGCAAGAATGCGTTTGATGACTCCCGCTTTCTTGCTCGCGAGTCCTCCTGGTCGTAGCACGCGAGTAATGTCCTCAAGCGGTGCGGCAAACAAGTCAGCATTCGTCGGGTAGACTGCTCGCAGGGACCGATAAGTCGAGCGATACGTGCGCTCGGAGGTCTTGGTACTGCAGAGAATGAAGAACAACTCCTCGAGCGGATCATCAGTCACATTGTAATGATCGAAGTCTTGATACCGCTCGCGCAACTCACGGGCAACCCTACCGACCGTCTTTTCCAGAGCCCACTCCCGAATGTTTTCCGCCGACGGCAATTCTGCGTCGGCGGCTCGATCAATAAGGAAAGGCTCTGGGTTTTCGGACCGGCGACGAGGCATAACCCATTTTATTGTTCGGTCCGGTCCGGATCAAACTTGGACCGGGAGCCTATCGGTACGTCACCTATCAAGTAGCCGTCGGAGCATTGTTAGCGCCGGAATAAAATGACAGCGTTTCGACCGGTGTTGGCGTCGGCAGGCGCGCCGGTTTCATTGCCGGCGCACACGAGTGCGGCGGCGCCCGCCGGGCGTGAGCGAGCGTACGCGCCTTTAAAAGCGAAGTTGATTCGACCCGTCCCCGCGATTAGCCCATAGCCGACGCGATCGAGTCGCGAGGCTATTGGGACTGCTTGGGCTTCGAATTCAGCGATGCTCGCAGCTTCGCATATCGAGGGTCCTCTCGAAACTTATCGAAACGCGGATCGAACGGAAAGAACGGGAAGGAGTTGTCGCCGGCGTCCCTGGCTTTCTCCAACCACTGAAAAGCCAGATCGCGTTCCCCTAGTGCCGTGTAGGTAACGGCGACGCAATAGGGTAAGGAATATCGCGTGATGGTCTTCGCCTTCAAATCCGTATAGCGCCGCACGATGGTCATCGCCCGGTCTCGGTCGCCCGCCAAAGCAAAGCTGTGGCCCAGGGCGCACATCGTGCGATGGTCGTTCGTAGGCGCCTGGCGTAAACCGTCTTCGAAAGTCGCGATCGCCTCTCGAACACTGCCGCGCTGCTCGAGGGACACCCCGACGAGCCAATAGCCCAGCGCGCGGTTCGGCTGGAGCGCGATCAACTCCCGCCCGATCGCCTCCATCTTCTCGAACTTGTGTCCCATGAAGTAGACGGCGCCTTCCTGAAACAACAGGTCGGCGTTGTCCGGCAGTCTCGTCCGTGCCGCGCTGATGGCATCCTCGGCGCCGGCGAAGTCACCAACCATGGTGAGGGCCTCCGAGTAGGACAGCGCCGGCCGGATGCTAACCGGATCCAACACCACGGCCCGCCGAAGCTCCAGAACGGCCTGAGGAAAGTTCCAGTCGCGATGGAGGTAAATCTGGCCGAGGACGGTGTGCGCCTCGGCGTTCGATTCGTCGAGAGCGATAGCCTTCCGGGCCGCCGCGCGAGCCGCTTCGATGCGCGTCGGCGTGTCCATGTCGCTCGACAGATCTGCCAGATGCAACGTAACGTGGGCCAATCCCGCCCATGCCGGCGAGAAGAGCGGGTCGCTCTGAATCGCGCGCTCGAACAGTGCGGCACTCTGCTCGGCGCCATGCACGGCGTTGCTGTTCGCCAGTTCGCGCGCGCGCGAGTAGTCGGCCGAGCGGGCTGGCGGGCGCAGGCCGGCGACCTTGTGCAGGATTTCCTCCGCCACACGGCGGGCAAGATCCTTCTGCGATTCGTTCAGGATGTCCACGGGGTTGCGGTAGCTGCCGGTCCAGAGCAGGTAGCCATCCGCCGCGCTCACCAGTTGCAGGTCGACGTTGACGACTCCCTTCTCTCCACGGCGGAGATCGCCAGTGAGCACCACTTCCACTCCAGCGCCGGCGCCGACGGGAACCGGCTGGTTTCGCCGCGAGACATTCGGCGCCGACGCGAGAGTCGTCACCTTCCACCGCTTCGAAGCAAGGAGCGCATCACGCAGTTCCGAGCTCAGGCTGCCGCCCAGCGAAGCGACTGCAGCATCACCGCTATCGGTCGTGAGCGTCGCCACGGCAATCGATCGCGTTCGGCCCGGCTGTGAAGAGTTCCACCAGAGCACGGCCCCCACCAGCGCCAGGACCGCCGCCCCTAACCACGGCCAAAGCCGGCGTCGGGCCGCCAGTTCAGCCTCCGGGAGCACTTGAAAGGCCGGCTGATATCCTCCCTTCGGGAGTTCGATCCGCAGCGCGCTCGCCCGGCCGTCCGACTCGTAGTATTCGCGTAACTTCGCCCGCAGCCGGCTGGCCTCGGCGCGGACAATACTATCGGTCTTGGGATCGTAGGTGGGCTCCCTCCCGTAGACCGCGACACCGATCACAGACTCCTTGACCTCCGCCCCTTCGAGGGCGGCGTCCACCACGTATTCGAGGAAGCGGCTGAGCCGTTTCGCCGGGGCAAACAGTCGCGATTCCAGGATTCGCTGCAGCTCTGCACGGACCTGGACGGCCGTGGGAGGAGACGTCGTGTCGGAAATCACATTAGCTCAAACGATTTTACTATCAACGGCGTGCGGGCGTGACGTGCCCCCGGGAACCCCGCGATGCTTGGATAGACCCTATACCGAAAGCCATTCTAGTGCAGGCCGCCAGACGGCCGCATCCCAGAAGACTATCGGAGGTTTGAATGAACATACGTAGGAGTCTCGCGCTGTCCGTGGCGGTCGGAAGCCTCGCCTTGGCCGCGAAAGCCGCGCCCGTCACGCAAGTTTTGGGCTCCGCTAGCGGCGCAGCCTACAACAGGCAGGTGGGTCAGGCCACCAGCTGTAGCTATCTCGGCGTCACTGTCGGCATTTGCTCGCTATCTTCAGTCGGCATCCTCCCCCAGAACTCGTCCAATTTCCAAAGCTGGATCGGGCTGCCGAACGCCTTCGGAGCCCTAGTCCACTCAGAGGCCGACGACCAAGGTCTCCACGCCTTCGCGCAGATCGACGTCACCGGTTACCCGGTGGACTTCAATACGCCCGCCAACAATTACGGCAGCAGCTACATCAACACTATCTCGGCCACCGCCAACTATTTCGACACTCTGACCTTGAACGGGCCGGGGTCGGCGCCCATCTCCGTCGATATCGAGTTCGCGATCGACGGAGTGGTCTATGCCTTTGGGGCTTTTTCGAACGCCTACGCCGACGTCGCGTTCCTTACCACCGAGCCGGGGATGTTCAATTGGCAGAACCAGACCACTTGGAGGGTCGGCAATCCCCTCGGCTCCAACGTCCCGGTGTTCGTCGTCGAGAAACTGAGGACCACGCTTGCGCTCACGCCCGGGCAATCGGTCAAATATGCGCTCTCACTGAAGTCGACGGCCGCCGTCTCGGATAATACCAACGGCGTCGGGCCGCACCTGTCGAACAAATCCGCCTATGCCGATTTCGGCAGTACGCTCCAGTTCAGCGACATCGCCTTCCACGACGGCAATGGAACGGCACTCTCCAACTATTCCTTGTCTTCGACTTCCGGCTGGGACTACGGGCAGTTCACTGGCGTGGCCACGCCGGAGCCATCGACCGGGTTTCTGGCAGGCGGCGCGCTGCTTCTGGCGACCTTGCTCGCACGACGCACGAGCAAGCCGCTAGGCGCGATCACAAGTTCGGCGGGCCTACGCTTGCTGGTTCCGAGTCAATCGAATTGGATTCGGAGCATTGCCGTGTCCCCGGCGCCAGGTAGCGTCTCCCCGGCGGAACCTCACCGCATCGGTGCGCGGATTCATAGGACGTTTTTAGGAAGTGCCTGTAAAATCCGCTGTCGAACAAGATTCTTTTCGTCCGGATTGTCGCCCACTCGGCCAGAGCTGACCTTCTTCGGCGACGATTGGGAACTATGAGTCCGCATCGCGACTGCGACCACGACGAGACGTCGGCCCGAATAATCGCCTGCTCGGGACGGTCGACCGCGCTATGGGCGTTTATCGTTCCCAATCGAAGTGCCGCCTGCCTGGGAGCGAATGCAACGCTGAAGAAGCGTACCATCAAACTGACGTCACGCCGGCTCGCGTGAGCTTTCGATCCAGCACGGATCACTTCACAAGGGTTGCTGATTGACTTCGCTACCATGGAATCGCTACATTTGCGAGCAGCACGCATAGTATGCCCACGAGAGCCGCGAGTCCTTCGCAACTGACTCAACAGAGGTTCAATCAGGCGCTGGAGGCACTGGTCGCGGAAGTGAAGAGGGACAAGTCTATCCTTGCCGCGATTCTTTGCGGGAGTTTGTCTCACGATGCGGTGTGGGCGAAGTCCGATATCGATCTGCTGCTAATCACGGTCGATGACAGGAAGACCGAATCCTCTAGCGTGGCTCTTTATGCGAACGGCATAAACGTACACGCGCTGCTGATGTCGCGAACCCAGTTCCGGCGGATCGCTGAAGGGTCCTTGCGAAACTCCTTCATGCACTCGTTCATTGCAAAGGGACGAGTGCTCTATACGCATGACGACACGGTCTCGGCGATGTGTGCGCGTCTCCACAACATCGGCGAACGGGATACCCAAATCCAACTGCTGCGAGCTGGGATCCAAGCGCTCGGGCCGGTAGACAAGGCGCATAAGTGGATGATCACCCGCGGGGACCTCGACTACACCGCTCTCTGGATCCTCTACGCGGCGACTGCGCTCGCCAGAATCGAGATCCTAAGCGCACGGCGCCTCATGGACCGGGAAGTGATTCCCCAAGCTATGCAACTCAACCCGGCGTTCTTCAAAATCGTCTACGTTGGCCTTCTCAACACCAAAAAGACGGGCAAAAGCGTGCAAGCGGCCCTGGATGCGGTCGACGCTTATCTCGCGAAACGCGCTCCTGCTCTGTTTGGGCTTATCATCGACCATTTACGGGAGGCCGGAGACACTCGATCGGCCAGTGATCTTGAGGCTCATTTCTCGCGCCACTTCGATCTGGAGGGTGTGACCGGCGCTTGCGAGTATCTATCCGACCAAGGACTCATCTACAAGGTATCCACTCCAATCCAGCTTACAAAGCATAGCAATATCTCAGTTCAGGAAACGGCCTTCGCTTATGCGCAGGCTTCAGAAGATGTCTACTAGGGTCCACAAGAGCGGCAGTAAGACCGGCGCGCGGACCACGATCGCCGTTCAAGGCGCGCGGGTTCACAACTTGAAAAACATCTCATTGGAGATTCCGCGCGACAAGTTGGTCGTCGTGACCGGACTTTCGGGTTCCGGCAAGTCGAGCCTTGCATTCGACACGATTTACGCGGAAGGACAGCGGCGCTACATGGAGTCGCTGTCGACCTATGCCAAGCGGTTCGTGGCACAGGTCGCGAAGCCCGATGTCGATTTCGTCTACGGCCTGTCGCCCGTGATCTCGATCGAGCAGAAAACCACCACGAACAACCCACGCTCGACGATCGGGACCATGACCGATATCGCGGGCTACTTGAACCTGCTCTACGCGACGATCGGCGAGGCACACTGTCCGCGGACTGGCGAGGTCACCCCGAGCCGCACGTCAAGCCAGATCCTCGAGGCTATTCTGTCCCTCCCCGAAGGCACGGAAATCGAGCTTCGGGCCCCCGTGTTCAAGCAGTATGGCGAAGAGCTCGATTTCGTTCTGACCGACGTTCGCAAAAAAGGCTGCCGGATACTGGTTGTCGACGGGAAACCCGTCGACATCTCGGCGGAGGTGGAGCTGGACGAATCGAAGATCCGCAATATGGACGCGGTCGTCGACCGGCTTGTCGTCAGCCGCAAGCATGAGAAAGCGATCAAGGCCGGAATCGCGGCCACGCTGTTGGTGGGCGATGCGCTGATGCAGGCGGTGGTGACGAAATGCTCCAACAAGAAACAGGTTGAGCAGTTCTATGCGGGCTTGTGTAGCAAAACGCATCATTTTGTATATGGCGATATTCAGCCTGACTTCTTCGTATTCAACAACCCGGAGAGCGCCTGCCGGACCTGCGGGGGTTTGGGTGTCCATAAGCTAACACACCCTGAACTCCTGATTCCCGATCCTCGGCGCAGCATCCTCGGCGGTTGCTTCGTAAAAGAGGCGTTTAAATACAACCCCGATACCTGGGACGGGCGCGTGATGTACAGCCTGTCCAAGATCCTCAAGTTCTCTCTCGATACCCCGTGGGAGAAGCTGCCCGAAACGGTGTGCCATGCGATTCTTTACGGAATCGAGCAGAAGCTACGTATCCAGGCTCCGCCCGATGCCAAGGTAGAACGCGAGAAGTGGACAAAATCGGATGTCGGCTTCGGAGGAATCGCTCCCCGCATCGAGCGCTACTACCGTCGCTATCGCCAGCGAGGGGAAGCGAATTCCGGAATGGAAGCGTGGCTCGATAAGGTGATGGTGGAGCACACCTGCCCCGACTGCAAGGGAGCGCGGATCCGGGCGACACGCCTGCTGTTCACAGTTAACGGCCGGACAATTCACGATATTGGCCAGTTGAATTTCGACAAGCTGCACGAGTTTCTTGGGCGGATCAAGCCATGCGGACGTGGCGCGGATGCGGGGCGCCACATCGTGAGTGAAGTCCGCGGACGGCTCGAATTGCTGCTGGGGATCGGGCTCGATTACCTGAATTTCAACCGGCGTTCCGCGACGCTCTCGGGCGGCGAATCGCAGCGCATCCGCCTATCCACTCAAATCGGATCGGGACTGATGGGGATGCTCTACGTGCTCGATGAGCCGAGCATCGGGTTGCATCCGAAGGACAACGTCAAGATGATCGCGACCCTTGAACGGCTGCGTGACATCGGCAATACGGTGATTGTCGTGGAGCACGATGAGGACACGATTCGCGCAGCGGACCATATTGTCGAGATGGGTCCAGGTCCGGGCGTGCACGGGGGCTCCGTTGTTGTGCAGGGTGTTCTCGACGATGTGCTCGCCTGCAAGGCCTCGCCGACTGGCCAGTTTCTGTCGGGTAGGCGCGCCATCGCGACGCCGTCGCGAAGAAGGAAGGGGAACGGGAAGACCCTACGGGTGCGCGGCGCGCGCGAGAACAATCTGAAGAGCGTCGATGTCACTTTTCCCTTAGGCGCTTTGGTAGCAATCACTGGCGCTTCCGGATCGGGGAAAAGCACGCTAATCAATGAGATCCTCTACAAAGCTCTTTGGAAACGCCTGGAAGATACGCGAACGCTGCCCGGCGATCACGATGGCGTGGACGGCATGGAGCACGTCCATAAAGTGGTCAACATCGATCAATCTGCTATCGGACGTAACAGCCGTTCGAATCCGGCAACGTACATCGGCTTTTACGACACCATTCGCGACCTGTTTACACAAGCTCCTCTGGCCGTCGAGCGCGAATACAAGGCGGGCCGGTTCAGTTTCAACGTCAAGGGTGGACGTTGCGAGGAGTGTCAGGGGGAAGGAGTGATCACCACGCAGCTTTACTTCATGCCGGACGTCGAGGTCATTTGTGGAGCTTGCAAAGGCGCGCGGTTTAACGCCGAAACACTGGAAGTGACGTTACGCGGCAAGACCATCGATGACGTGCTCAACATGCCGGTCGAAGAAGGCGCCGCATTTTTCGCGAGCGAGCCGGCGGTGGGCAAGAAGATCGAAGTGCTCAATGAATTGGGGCTAGGATACGTCACCCTGGGGCAATCGGCGACCACGCTCTCCGGCGGCGAAGCCCAACGGGTCAAAATCGCGACGGAGCTAAGCAAACTTCAGCGGGCGAAGCACACGGTGTACATCTTGGACGAGCCGACCACGGGCCTGCACCTGGCCGACGTCGAGCGCCTGCTCGAATCCCTCGGCAAACTGGTTAACGCTGGGCACACCGTGCTACTGATCGAGCATCACCTTGATGTGATCAAGACCGCCGATCACGTCATTGATCTCGGCCCCGAAGGCGGACATGGAGGTGGCGAAGTCGTGGTGACAGGCACACCCGAACAGGTAGCGGCGTGCAAGGCATCGCATACAGGCCGGTTTTTGAAGACCCACCTCCAGGCCTGAAATTGGCCAGGTTGGAAAGCATCGATTTCTCAGCAGCTTCGCGGAGTCTATCGCCGCGCGCCGACACGAAATGGAACCGGCGGCGCCAAATGGCTTTCCAGGAAGTTGGTTGGTTTAGGAGCGGGAAGTCGGCTTGTCGGTCAGGCTTGTCTTTCCAGGGGCCAAGCCAGCTAAACTCACCAACATGGCAACCTTTTCGGAGAAGTTTCCTCGAGCGCTACACGTCTTGCCCCTTCACGCGCTTCCATCAATTCTGCACGACGGCGCCCTTCTTGCGAAAGCAGAACTCACGCACAAGGTCGCGGCGGTCCGCGTGACCACATCGCAGACGGACGCAAAACTCGGCCTTTGCGAGTATGTCCATTTTTACCTGTGCGGGCCAAGTCGCGAATGGGAGGAAGTTCCGGTCCTCGAAGCACAACTTCTCGGCAATTCCAGCCCACCCTTTCCTCATTTGGCTCTGGAAATGGCTACCCGTGAACTAGCTGATGCTGAATGCACGTTGTGCCTTTGGAACGCTGCAGTAAGCCGCCCGGCAGTTGAGGGGTACTGCCTCGGCGGTAACTGGACTCGTGGAACGCCACCTTCAAGGATCGACGAGGTATGGCAAAAATTCCGCGACACTAACCCGGATGTACGCCAGGCGCGCGGGCACTGGAACGACCCAATTCAGCTACCGACAGTGCGAGGCGACCAGATCCAGCCTGCGCTGCCACTGCTGCGGCTGGCGCCACGACAAATGCCGGAATTGCTACTAAGGTCCCCAGTGGAGATTCACAAACGTTTCACGCTTTGGGTGTTCTCTGAGGAAGATCTGCAGGTCGTACACTTGCTGAATGACGCCTTGGAGCTGAATTCGCTGAATGCCCGAATGCATCCGATGCCCGGATACCACTTTCAATCAGAACCTACGCGGGTGTGGCGAGCAGCGATTGCGGCACACTTCGCGGGGCAGGCATCGTTTCCCGAAGGATTGAACTTTGACCGGAAAAGGTGACGTCGTTCTCGGCATAGAGGGCGCATATTATCGCTTGTGCGGTGCGGCTACTGGAAGCCCGTGGGCAAGCAGCGCAAATTTGAGACTGAGCGGGCAAAACGGTATTCTGGCGGTCAGCAGTGTCTAAACACGCCGCGCCAACCAAGGCCACCGGAGGCGGTGGCTACACCTTCGCCGATAAGGTTGCGGCGGGATTCCTTGCGCAGATGTTGCGGCGTAAGTTCCCGCTCGAACCGGAGCTCGGCCCCATCTCGGCGTTGCACTTCGAGACTCGTGATGCTGGCCATGTGCTGGATGACCTGCTGCTGATCTTGAAACGTGGTCAGGACGAGACGCGGTGTGCGGTCTCGGTGAAGAGCAACCGGCAGCTTAGCAAGGCCGGATTCAACGGGGAGTTCGTGCAGGACGCCTGGGAGCAGTGGCACGGTGGGGCCGGTTCGGATTTCGATCCGACGAAGGATATAGTGGGCATTATTGTCGGCGTCATCGACGAGCCGACACTGCATGAGTGGCGGGAGCTGCAGAAGCAAGCGGCGAGCACGACCCCGGATCGCTTCACTGCCAGGCTCCAAAATGACGGACAGTCATCCGCGACACAGCGGAAGATCTTTGAAAGTCTGCGAAAATCTCCTGACGGCACCGAACGAGACGCGGAGGAAGCGGCCGCCCTCGCGTCCAGGCTTCGGGTTCTGCAATTTTCGGATAGCGACGAGGGCGACTACATCAACCTTTGCGCGGAAATCGTTCGCGACGGGACCGTGACGGAAGGCGCGAACCTGTGGAGCCGCCTGCTTAAGCTTGCCGCGGAAAACAGGGCGACCGGAGGGTATTTCGATCTCCCGAAACTCATCCGTGTCCTCCGGCCAGATTTTGCACTGCAGGACCATCCGGATTTCGCGAGGGATTGGGTTAAGGTAGGCTCCGTCGCCTCGGAGAACATAAAGGCAGTCCGCAATGTCATCGGTAGCGGTATTCAGCTGGCACGTCAGGACGAGAAAACCCGACTGAAAGGGGAGATGGACGCCCATGAGGTTGTTGTCATTTCGGGCGAATCTGGAAGCGGGAAATCGGCAGCCGTGTCGCGGCAGATTAGCGCGGCAGGACCTTCCAACCGAATCATATGGCTCACTGCGGAGCAACTCTCAAAGTCAAGCCAGACCGAACTGGCGCTGGCATTCAACCTTAGCCATACCATCCCCGACCTGATCGCCAATTCAGCGGCTAACGACTCTGTACTGGTCATCGATGCGTTTGAGAGATTCGAGGGCGAGGCCCGCCGTCGTGCAATCGAATTGTCGGGGGCCATCAGAGACGAAGGCTTCGTTGGGTGGAAGATCATCGTCACCTGTCAGCCTCAGGCCGTGAAGCCGACGATCGACGCGCTTATCGAGGCGGGGATCACCGGTGTGGAGACCGTCGATTTCGAGAATCCGAAGCTACACGAAATCTTCGACGCCGTGGAAGCCTTGCCAGTCATACGCGGACTGCTGGTCCGTGACGAGTTGCAGCCGATCTTGCGGAATCTCACGGTTCTCGATTGGGTACTGAGGGCGGATGTGGCTCAGCGTTTCACGACGTCACGCCCGTGGATCGGAGAGACGGAGCTTATCGACTGCATTTGGGACCGATGGCTGGGTTCCGGAACAATGAGTTTCGCGCGCGACTCACTGCTCAGGACGCTGGGGAGGCGCGAGGGAGAAAGGCTCAGCGGCGCGGTGCATGTGGACAGCATTCCGCCGGGTGAACTTCCCCTGTTGGGGACACTGGCGCAAGAGGGGCTGATACGCGCGAAACCACCCTCCGTGCAGTTCGCCCACGATTTGATGGGGGATTGGGCAAGATATCGAGTTCTCAAGTTCGAGGGCAATGACGTGCATCAGACGGTAAAGGCACTGGCGCCCATCCCGCGCTGGGGCCGTGCCATACGGTTGTATGCGCAGTCTCTGGCGGAACGTGGCGCAGGTCTCGCCGATTGGAAGGCCTCAACGGCAAAGCTGACCGGTGACGACGCAGAATCCAAGCTGGCGCAGGATCTCTTTCTGGATGGCCTGCTGTTCGCGCCAAACTCGGAATACCTGCTTGAACAGGTCTGGGCCGATCTGACTGCTGGCAAGGGACAGATTCTTCAGCGGCTTCTCAAGCGCCTTCTGCACGTCGCCTCGGTTCCGGACTGGCGTATCAGCGGTGTCAGCGATCCGAATCTCGCAGAGCAAGCCAAGGTTTGGTTTCGCATACCTCAACCTCTTTATTGGGTGCCGGTCCTTCGCGTTCTTAGCCGACATTCAAGCGATGTTGCCGCGCACGCCTTGATACTAGGAGCCGAGGTCTGCGCTCTCTGGCTGAGGACAATGCCGGTGGGCATGCTCGGCCGCACGGAAGCGGGCATCGTTGCCTTGGAGCTGGCGAGAGAAGCGCAAGGCCTGATCGCCGAGGGAACGTATTTTGCCGATAAGGATCAGGTGATCTACGAGGCCGCGTTGTCGGCCGCAACGGAGTTCCCCGAGGATGTCACACCGCTCGCGCTGGAGCTTTGCGGTCGCGGACCGGAAGCCGCCCATGCCGTTCAACGTCGGGCGGAGGAGCGAGCGCGGGAGAAGACGCGCCGTGAGCAATGGGCGAAGCAGAATCCCGAAAACGTCCGCCAGAGGCAGGCGGCAATGCCCTTCCTGACCTCCGATCGGGCGGGACCGTTGCGGCCTCCGGCCGCCGATGGCCCGTTGCGCGAAATTTCGGACGGTTTCCGGTCCGCCGTGATTAAGACGCAAGCGCTGAACGGCCTTATCGTCGTGCGTCCGGAAGCGGCGCGCGAGGTTTTGCTTGCGGTCTGCATAGACGAACCGAATCCCTCGGACCCGCACGGGGATGATAGATGTTGGCTGATGTTGTATCCGGCAGCCTATTGGAAAGGACCCTTTCTGAGGTTCCTGCAGGCCGCGCCACAACAAGGACTCGACGCGATCGTTCGGCTGGTGAACTACGCAACGGAACGCTGGATTGAGGGTGGGCTCCGCCGAAAACCAACCGATGATGAACGCCGGAGGTATTCCTACGAGTTTGAGATCGACCGCAAAACCAAGTATTGGATTGGTGACGCCAACGTATATGCCTGGCACCGCTTCCAGCACATGAATGGCGATGCGGTCGAATGCGCTTTAATGGCGCTGGAGAAGTGGCTTTACGACGAAATCGAAAAAGGCAACAGCATCACGCATTCGGTGCAGTACATATACGGCCAAAGTGAATCCGCCGCTTTTGCCGGTTTGCTCGTCTCGGTTGGACTCAAGTACCCGACGCTCTTCACTCAGGAATTGCAACCCCTACTGGGAAGTTTCTACGTCTATGAGTGCCAAACCAGCTTGGCTGCGAACGAACAGGACGAAACCTGGGCGATCTCGCTGAGCAGAGAACCGCGAGAGGCTATAAAGCTCGCCGCGGAATGGAATAGAATGCCCCACCGGCAATACCTACTTCGGGATGTCGCTACCTCACTCATGCTTGACGAGGAGGGGACGGCTCAATACCTGTCGGCGCGGAAGGCCGAGTGGGCGAAGTTGCGTCAGGGGAACGAGAAACAACGTCTGAACATGGAGTTCTTCCTTGCGAGATATGATCCGGCGAACTACACGAAGACCCCTCAGGAAGACGGCAGGGTCCGCATCACGATGCGCTGGCCCGATCATCTGGAGAAGATCGCTCAGCGGTCCCAGGAAGAAGTCAGGCTCAAGAGCCTCTCGCTAACCCTGGCGCTCCGTGCACGCCGTTTACTCGAGGGCCAGGAATCATTGGGGCCGGAAGACGTTCCGAAATTTGGGTAGTGGCTCAGTTTGAATTTCTACGCTTTATCTCGATTGAGGCTTGGCGGTCCGCTGCCAGGGTTGACATGTTCGCAAGTTCTACCGCAAGCCGCTTTACCTCTACGAGGTAATCATCAGAAGCAGATTCGTCGTAGTAAGGTATGTTTTTAATGTTTCCGTGACTTGACGAGCTAAGCTCCGTATCTACCATTGTACTGTCGAGTCTGTTCTCTAGTCTTTGTGCATTTTCGCAACAGAACTTGGCGATTCCATGTGGTGATATGAAATCGACGGAAGCCGCAAGCTCTACGCCGAAAGATAGGCCGTTAGGGTCTCCAGAACTGCCCCTGGTCGGGTCTGGCTTTCTTCTGAAGTATGCTTTTTGCGTTATCGACCCGCTCTCGGTCCAACTGCCAGCTCTCAAACCTCTGAATACAATACCGGTAGCGCGGCACGGATAGTTAGGCACGGCCTATACTGTATTATTATTCGTGTTTTGGCCAATCAGCCACTCAATCCAATGAGAAAACGTAGTCGCGCTTAGGTCCCTTACGATTCCAGGATTGTCAGAATGATGATATAGGTATGGTTTGCTCGTTCTCGTGGACGGTATTGTCAGGCTAAGGAGCCTGCCTCGGTTTCTCCATTCAAAATGAATGGAGCCGTCAAACACAAAAACATGCATATCTGTGATTGCGAACTTTCGAATAGGAGGGAGCAGTTTCGTGATCGTCTCCTCAGCAGTATCGATGGTCGTTTGATCTGGCTTTGGCTCGTCCGGTTCGTAGGACTCTACGTTGTTTATTGTGTCTCTAATCCTGCGGATTATTGGGTCCAGTTCATCGCTAGCCGTTAATAAGCTATAGATTGAATAGTTACGTCCAGCCGCAAGCAACAACGGCATGGTAGCGCCACCAATGGGACCTTCGAACGTGTAACAACAGCCAACAGGATACCATCCTGAGGATGCCTCTGATGGCATTGGCGGTCCCCAACGGTTGTCGCCGTGCGCTGCATCAGAGCGCAAGCAAATGTTAGAACCATCCAGCGCGGGATAGAGCTTATTAGGAATGCTTAACATTTTAATTTATTCCTGACTGTCAGGAACTACGATAAGCTTTTCGCCGGGCTGTTCAACCTGGCTCATGATGCCATAAGCGATTACGTATATTGGTTTACCATCTTTCAACTTGTCGTTGACCTTAACTATACGAACAAGACTTCCTCGCGCCCTAATTCTGGTACCGTCCGGTAGGCGGTAAACACAAAAAGATTCCTTTTCTACCTCAAAATCAAGTTCCGTGCCAAGAACAGACTCCCCTTGGTAGTCAATTTTGACGTCGCTCTTCACAGGCTTTTTACGTTTCCCTATCAGTGGTTCCAGCGTGCCTTGTTCGCAGCCCGGGCTATTTCTTTTCGACGTTCCGGGGATAATGCTTTAGCCCGTGCCGGTCCACCACGCTTCCCCGCGTTCCGACTGGCAACAGAACGTGGGCTTTCACTCTTCCCTGAAGTCAAGCTGCGAACGATTTCAAACGCTCGCTTGTTCAAGTCCATTCTAAAGGGCTCCTCTACCCCTAGACGTGCTCTGCTCGCGCAAGGTTGGCCACTATCCATTGTGGCATCAAGTTGACGTTTTGTAAAGAGCTAGTCTTGTCCAATACAAGATGAGCCTGAAGGAAAGGCTGTTTCCAATACAAGATGAGCCTGAAGGGGGAAGTTGAAGCATGCTGGGGTGTGATCATCAGGATGCGGAATGCGAAGAAGTTGAGCCAGGAGGAAATCCAGGCGTTTTT
>CAMDED010000031.1 GCA_945893365.1 Candidatus Sulfopaludibacter sp. SbA3
GAGTTGGTGCAGCAGAGCGGCTTTTTGGGCTTCCAACTGAGGCAAAGAGTCGTTCATGGTGGGGCCTCCTCTCTTAGCGTATAACAACGCTAAGCTTTACGCCACAAAAAAGAAACCTACCGCCATCGCACTTTGATGTCGCACACCCCTCTGTCCGGCCCGTCCGGGCGGGAGGATGCTACAATTATCTATATGTGGCCTTCTCCCGCGGGCACGCGCCGGGCTTTCGTCTTAGGCTTGGCAGCGGCTGGCGTTCATGCGGAGGACCATGGCCGCTCGTTTCCTTCCGAGTGGCGCAAGTTCCCCGACCCGGCGACGGAATTCGAAGTGCTCCGTCTCACCGATCCGGTGCATTCCAGTTACCTTCCCTCAGCCGACTCGCGCCCTTTCTCGCGCCGCGGCAATTTCCTCATATTTTGGAGCGACCGGACCGGCCGGCCTCAAGCCTTCCGTATGGATCTCAAGACCGGCGACTGCCGGCAGGTCACCGACGCCCAATCGCTCGACGGTTCTACCTTGACCCTCGCTCCCGACGAGCGAAGCTTCTGCTTTTTCGACGGCCCGTCTTTCCGGCAAATGAATCTATCGAACCTGAAAGACCGCGAAATTTACCGCGTTCCCGACGGTTGGCAAAGGTGTCCCGGCCTTTGCGTCGCGGGAGACTACAGCGCACTCTTCGGCGAATTGAAGGACGGCCGCTCGCGTATCCGGCGGATCGGCATGTCGAAGGGCGTCTCCTCAACCGTGCTCGAAGCGCCGTTCGTCTTGTGCCACCCGCTGGCGCGCCCGCGCCGCTCCCAGATTCTTTACCGCCAGGGTGACGAAGCCCTTTGGATAGTCGATTTCAACGGCGGCAACAACCGCAAACTCCGCACGCCGGAGGGCCGGATCGGCCAGGCGCTTTGGTCGCCCGACGGAAAGACGGCGCTCTATCTCCATCTGCCGGAAGATCCGGCCCGGCTCAACGCCATCCGGGAATTCGTTCCGGACGATGGTCTGGATAAGATGGTCTCGCCCACCAGCCAGTTTGCCGACTTCGGCCCCAATACCGATGGTTCCGTCTTTGTCGGCGCGAGCCGCAACAAGAACTCTCCGCACATCTTGATTCTGCTTCGGGTCACGCGGCGGGAATTGACGTTGTGCGAGCACCGGTCGAGCGACCCCTCAAAGGTGGCGCCGGTGTTCTCACCGGACAGCCAGAAGATCTACTTTCAGAGCGACAAGCACGGGAAACCCGCGATCTATCGCGTGCAGGTGGAAAAGTTCGTGGAGAAGACGGAAGAAGAAACGGCCTAGCCTTCATTGGCTTCTCAGTTCCCGCGCCTGTTTCAGGAACGGTTCGCCCGCGTCCGGCTTGCCCGATTTGACCAGCGCCGTTCCCAGGGCATGCAGGATGTCCGCGTCGTCCGGGCGATCGTTCATCGCGCGCTGGTAAGCGACGGCCGCCTCCGGCCACTTCTCCATCGCCGCCAGCGCTTGTCCCAGGAAGAACGCGGCGTCCACGATCTCAGCCGCGACCTTGGTCAGCTGTTTCTCCCGCTGCTTCAGGGCTTGAGCCAGATGCCTCGCGGCATCGGCGTTCTCGCGCTCGTAGAGCTTCGACAGTCCGATTTCGAAGGGATCCTTCGACCGCCCGCTCAACCCCCGAATCGCTTTTTCGATCTCCGCCGCATCCAGGCGAAACTCGCTTGCTACCTCGGTCAGGCGGCCTGAAACGAGCGCTCGCGCCGCCATCGACGCGACCGCCGTTGTGCTTTCGAGGTTCGCCCGTTCGCCCGCCTCCGCCAGAGTGATCGTTGCGGGCGTGTCGAGGATTCGCACGAGGCCGTTCCACGGTGAGATCATCAGCATTGCGCGCGGAGCTTCGGAAATCCCGAGCTTGACCCAGTCACCCGGTTGCGTATCCGCGGAGAGTCTGATTTTCGTCTTGCCGCCCTTGCCGGTTGGCGCGCCCGCCGTGAAAGATACGCCCGCAACCGGTTTACCTTTCAGATTGACCGCGCTAAGGGAGAGCGCGCCCCGCTCCGCGAACAGCGGCAAGCACAGCGCCCAAAGGAAACAGCAGCGCCCGAAAGAGTAACGCCGGAATGTGTAACGCCGCATCGCTTAGCTCCGCGGGACGTCCTCGCGCCCCGGTAGATGGGCCGAGACATACCCGGCGTAAATCGCAGGCGTGATATCGATCGCCAGGTCGAGGTCGCTCCGCGGCGTCCGGCCGTGCCGCGCGCAATCGGCGAAATCGCGCGGATCCTTTGCGTACTCAGGGCTCCAGCCCTCGGCGAACTGTTCGTGCCGCGGGCTATAGTTATCGATCGCGTTAATGGGGCCGATGCGGCATCGCGTCCGGTGATCGTTCGCGAACACTTTGGAGCGCGTGCGCGCGGTCGCCACGGCGGGGCGGATCGGCGCGCCACTCCGCGCCAGGACCTCCTTCCTCTTCAGATATGGGGTGGGCCCGGGAGGGAGGCAGTCCTTCGCGTTCAACGACCCGCCGCGGGCGCCGCCAGGATGCATTCCGAGTGGGACGGAGGCGGATTCGGGGATTTCGCCGGGAGGGAAGCGGCCGGCGAATCCGGTTCCCGCAGTCCCAATTCGCGAAGGAGTCATTGTTCCGAAGTTATCACAGCGGGAAGCTGGTTAGCGGCGGGACCGGTGGACGTCGCGCCGCGCCTCGGGTACCAATCGTTCCGGAATCTATCCAACAAGCTCCGCGCCGGAAAGCCTCGCGCCATGACTGGCTTGGTCGTCCCGCGCGAGAAGGTAATCCGTCCCCCGCTCGCCGCCGGTTGCCAGCGCGAGCGGCAGTCGCGAACGCTCCTGAATCCCACACTCATCCACCGCCATTACGAAAGCCGCAGAACCGGCATGCGGGACCCGCTCACTGCGTTGGGTAGCAGCGTAAACATCGACAACAAGTTTTCATCCCTCGGATAAGCAGCTAGGGCCGGACACCCGCTGTCAGCGCGTCTTCAAAGTCATAGTTCGCCGGCGGCCGCTCGCCGCGCTCCAGCAGGTACCATTCGTAGGTCTCGCGTAAACCCTGGCCGAAGGGCGTAGGCGCGACGCCCAGAATGCGTTCCGCCTTTCCCATCGCCTCGGTGAGAGAGGGCATGTCGAAATACACGGCAAAGTACATCGGCTCGCCCATGGGATTGCCGCCCGCCGCTTCGATCCGCGCCCGCTCCACCGGTATCCACCGCGGTTCCACGCCCGCCGCGCGACCGAGCGCTTCCACCAATTCCACCTGCGTCACCGGGCGATCGTCTCCGATATTGAACGCTTCGCCCACGGCCGCGGGCTCTTCGATAGCCGCGACGCACGCCCGCACCAGATCCTTCACATAGACGAACTGCATCAGCCGCCGCCCGTCTCCAGGCACGATGACCGGCCGTCCATCGCGGAACCGGTCCCAGAAAAAAGCTTCCCGGTAAAACGGGTTCTCCGGACCATAAATATACGGCGGACGCAGCGTGACCACGGGCAGTCCGCGATCGCGATACAAGCGGAACAGCGCCCGCTCGCTCATGGCTTTGTTGCGGCAGTAGGCATCGCGGAAATCGTTTGGCGCAAGGGGATCGTCTTCACGGCGGTCAAGGCCCTGCCCGTATGCCGCGACGCTCGACATGAATACGTAACGTCCCACGTCGCCGCAGGCGAGCGCCGTTGCCTCGACCTGCGCCGCCGACGTTCCGCGTTCCCAATCGTAGACGTTATCGAAAACGGCGTCGAAGCGGCGGCCGCCGTTTTTCGAAGCCCCGTTGAGCGCCCTGGCTACCGCTTCGCCGTCGTTGCGGTCCGCGATCAGGCTCTCCACGCCGTCCGGCAGCGCGCGTGCGCCGCTACGGTGAAGCACCGTCACCGCATGACCGGACTTCAGAAGCTCGGACACTAGCCGGCGTCCGATAAACAGCGTGCCTCCGATGACCAGGACGTTAATCGTAATACTCCAGACCGAGGTGGGTGATCAAGTCTTCTCCCTGCATCCACCGGAGCGTGTTCTTAAGCTTCATGAGCTGGATGAAAATATCGTGCTCCGGGTAGAGCCCAGGCGCGGTCATGGGCCCCTTGAAGTAGAACGACAGCCACTCCTGCACGCCCTTCATGCCCGCCCGCTGCGCGAGATCCATGAACAGCACCAAGTCGAGAGCCAGGGGCGCGGCGAGGATCGAATCGCGGCAAAGGAAGTCGATCTTGATCTGCATTGGGTACCCAAGCCACCCGAAGATATCGATGTTGTCCCAGCCTTCCTTGGCGTCGCCGCGCGGCGGGTAATACTCGATCCGCACCTTGTGGTAGATGTTCTTGTACAGCTCCGGGTAAAGTTCCGGCTGCAGGATCTGCTCGATTGCCGAGAGCTTCGTCACTTCCTTCGACTTGAAAGAGCCCGGCTCGTCGAGGACTTCGCCGTCGCGGTTGCCCAGGATATTCGTCGAGAACCATCCCGACAGCCCCAGCATCCGCGCCTTCAGCCCCGGCGCGATCAGCGTCTTCATGAAGGTCTGGCCGCTCTTGAAATCCTTCCCGGCAATGGGAACCTGCCGCTCGCGGGCCAGCTCCATCATCGCGGGCGTGTCCACCGTCAAGTGCGGCGCTCCGTTCGCATAGGGCACGCCGGACTTGAGCGCGGCGTAGGCGTACATCTGGCTGGGCGAGATCGACGGGTCGCTCTTCATCAGGCCGCACTCGAAATCTTTCACCGTCTGGTGGACTGCGGCCGCGCTGTGATGCACTTCGGTCGAACCGCACCAGATCATGGCGAGGCGCGAAGCGCCGCTCGACTCCTTGAAGCTCCGGATGTCCTCCATCAGCATCTCCGCCTTCTCCATCTTCGAGCCTTTATCCTTCACGTTCGGCCCCGTGATGCGCTTCACGTACTCCTGGTCGAAAACGGCCTTCATCGGTTTGATGGCGCTGAGCGGCTCTTTCAGTCGATCGAGCATCGGCCTGTCGAGCACGCCGGCGTGGACGGCGGCTTCGTAGCAGTCGTCCTCGAAAATATCCCAGGTTCCGAACACGAGATCGTTCAGTCCGGCGAGCGGCACAAAGTCCTTGATCTTCGGACTTCTGCCTTCGGTGCGCTTACCGAGCCGAACGGTGCCGAGCTGCGTGAGCGACCCGACGGGCGCGGCGAGACCGCGCTTGACCGACTCCACGCCGGCGATGAGAGTCGTCGTCACGGCGCCCATCCCGGGCACAAGAATTCCGAGTTTGCCCTCGGCGGGCGCGATGGTTGCGTACTCTTTCTGGGACAATCTGGGGATCTCCTTTTAAGGCTCTGCCGAATGGGCGGGCAGACTTGTTATGATATCAACTTCATGCCCGATCGCGCGACGGCTACCCTGACGGCGGTTCTCGTGGACGACGAGCAGTTGGCCCGCGAAGAGTTGACGTACCTCCTGAGGGAATTCCCGGAAATCGAAATCATCGGCACGGGCCGCAACGGACTCGAAGCGGTGGACCTCATCCTGAAGTTTGAACCCGATCTGGCGTTCCTCGACATCCAGATGCCGGGGCTCGACGGCCTGGGCGTGGCGCGCAGGCTGAAGGAGAGCGACGCCGAGCTTCCGCACTTCATTTTCGCGACGGCGTACGACGAGTACGCAGTCGAGGCCTTCCGCATTAACGCGATGGACTACCTGCTGAAGCCTGTCGAGAGGGAGCGTCTGGCGGAGACCATCGAGCGTGCGAAGCGGGCGCTACAGGAGCGGCAGAAGGCGGGTTCGGCGGCGGCGATGGGCGGGATGATGGACGCCTCGTCCGGTACGGCCGTCGCGCAGCCCGTCCGCTCCGCGCCGCAGCGGACCAAGCTTCTGGTCCGCAGCCAGAACCGGAATTTCATCGTCGATTCGCAGGACTTGATCTACGCGACCATCGACGATGGCATCATCACTTTGGCGACGGCGAACCTTGAAGGCCAGTCGAACTACCGCACCATCGAGGAATTGCAGGCGAGCCTCGACGGCGAAACCTTCTGGCGGGTGCACCGGTCGTACCTGGTGAACATCAACCGGATCAAGGAAGTGGTGCCGTGGTTCAAGTCGAGCTACCAGCTCCGCATGGACGATAAGAAGCACACCGAGATTCCGGTAAGCCGCATGCAGACCCGGCGCCTGAGGGACTTGCTGAAGCTGTAGTCGCGAGCGGCGGAAACTGCCAAGAGCGGCCTTTTTCCCGACTGCAGCGCCGTCTTTTTTAGGGACGTCCCGTGGTCTCCCGCCTCAACAGCTTCGCTTCGCACTTAACTGGCGGTGCGGTGCGCCGCGACAGATGTCGGGATTGAGGAGCCGGCGGTTAGAGCGATCCGCAGATCCTACGAACGTGAACCTCGGTCCATCCCTCCGCAGTTCATTCACCGGCTGGGCTGAAGCCGCTGGACTATCGCCGCCGCCGGCTGCCCGATCAAAACGCCTCCCGCGCATCAGGAAGCCCACTGGTAGCGCCGACGAGGCCTGTGCCATGAGGATGGTCTCTTATCCTCCCCTGGTTCGAGGGCCCATTTCCGCGATGTAGCCGGATCCTGGGCCCTGGCGTCGTTCACCTCCGGCGCCGACACCAGTGGATTTGCGTATGACGGTCCCGGTCCCATTCCCTTGCCTTCAGCCGCCGTATCCGGTCTCCGTCGACATCTCAGGTCCTCGAACTGCCTCTGCCGAACCCCAAGATGCCAATTCGAACGTTCCCCGCCCTCCACTCAACCGGCAAACCCCATGAAAGCAGTTGGATCTCCACTGCTTCGACAACACGGAGCGAAATCACTGAGAACATTGAGTAAAGAATAAGACTAAATCATTGACACCAAACCGGGAGAGTGATATAGTTCCGGATTAAGCAGTTTTAGCGCTTGCCCTGTGGAGGACGCGCTTTCAATAGGCGCAACCCCGAGTCGACTCTACGAGGAGAACTTGAAGCAAAACTACTTTATCGTCGTCCTGGCACATTCGCTGCACGGCCGGCTCCGGCGAATTCACATCCCGCACCAGTTCATCTACGCCGTTCTGGCGCTTGCCGTTTTGGGTTCCTTTTCCGTCGCCGGTTTCCTATCCAGCTACGCGCGCATGGCATGGAAGGTGGCGAACTACAACGCGCTCCGGCAGGAGGCCGACGGCCTTCGGCAACGCTATCAGAATCTTCAGAAAGTGGTCAATCAGACCAACGAACAACTCGCGACTCTTCAGTTGTTCGCAAATGAGGTATCGGTTGCCTACAGGATGACGCAAAAGCTCGAAGGTCCTCCGGATATTTCGGTCGAAGCCCGTCTGGTTCCGACCATGTCCGAGACCGTCGCCGAGTACAACTACCTGCGTGCTTCCAACATGTCCCGCTTCCAGCAGCCTTATGCCCGGAGATGGCATACGAACGTGCAGCCGGGCATCTGGCCCGTCAACGGGCGGCTGACCGGCGCCTATGGCCAGCGCGAGAATCCGTTCAACGGAGAAGGCTCCTATCACACGGGGGTTGACATTTCGGCCCCTACCGGCACCATTGTCCGGGCCACTGCCGATGGCGTCGTGGCGCACGCAAGGCAGAGTGGCGCCTATGGACGGCTGGTGGTCGTCGAGCACGGCCGGATGCAGACTTGGTATGCGCACCTATCGAGAATGAACGTCATGGAAGGGCAGGAAATCCGGAGGGGCGAAATTCTGGGCTCGGTAGGCAGCAGCGGCCGGGTGACGGCTCCGCACCTGCATTACGAAGTCCGCGTCGGCAAGGCGCCGGTCAATCCATACCGGTTTCTGGCAAAGGCCGGAGTGAGTCAGATGCCGAAGGTGGATCTTCCGTTCTAACGATTTGAAATGCGGCTTGGTTGCCGCGAAAGGAGTTGTTTCGTGAGACACTTTTTTCCCCGCTTCGTCGCGATTTCCGTTGGGGGCCTCCTCCTGATGTCCGCCTACCATCGCACCAGCTCTCCGGCCGACATGACGAGGGCCGCGACCCATTTTCTGAACGCCCTCACGCCAGAGCAGCGTGCGAGAGCCGTATTCAAGCTCGACGACGACGAGCGCCTCAACTGGCACTTCATCCCGAAGGTCCGCAAAGGCCTTACGCTCGGCGAGATGACGCCACCTCAGAAACACCTGGCGCAGGCGCTGTTGTCGACCGGTCTCAGCCAGCGTGGCTACGTCAAGGCGGTCTCGATCATGAGCCTCGAAGACGTTCTGAGGATTCTCGAGAAGGACAACGGCGAGAGACGTAATCCTGAAAAGTATCACTTCAGCGTTTTCGGAGAGCCGTCGGAGACCGGAACTTGGGGTTTTCGCGTGGAGGGACACCACCTGAGCCAGAATTTCCTGATAGTGAAGGGCGCGGTTGCGGATTCGCCGAGCTTCTTCGGCACTAACCCGGCGGAGATCAAGGAAGGCCCGCGCAAGGGCCAGCGCGTACTCGGCGTCGAGGAGGACTTGGCGCGGGAACTGGTGAACGCCCTGGACGACGGGCAGAAGAAAGTAGCAGTGGTCGATCCGGTTGCCTACAAGGACATCTTCACGATGGCGGACCGGAAGGCTGCGCTCAAGGGACAACCGTCCGGCCTCTCCGCCTCGAAGCTGAACAAGAAGCAGATGGAGATGCTGACCAAGGTGATCGAGGAATACGCCTACAACGTGCCGGAACAGATGTCGCAGGCCCGTCTCGCCATGGTGAAGAAGGCGGGTAACAACATGTTCTTCGCGTGGGCTGGGCCGTCTGAGCGAGGTGCGCCGCATTACTACCGCATCCAGGCGCCGAACTTCCTGATCGAGTACGATAACACGCAGAATGGCGCGAATCACGTCCATTCGGTCTGGCGCGATATCAACAACGACTTCGGCATGGATTTGCTGAAGGCGCACTACCAGACAAGCCACAGCCAGGCAGTGGGGTTCTAAGCGGGCGGCAAGGACAAGCGCAAGGCCGGTAGGATTGGTGCGTTCCGCGGCGGCGGGAACGGAGAAGGCGGATGTTCGCGCTTCGGGCCAGTAAGAGCACGGCAAAAAGGGCGTAGCGGTTCGGCCACGAACCATCGGGCCGTAAGAAGTGTAAAATCATGCATTTACACTATCTTCAGGGTTTCTTCTGACGTATGATTGAAGCCATGAAGACAGCAGCTATTTCCCTTTTTCTGACTCTTTCGCCGCATATCCTGACAGCGGCGACCGGGTACTTGGTACACAATCTCGTCGCCGACGACCGGTCCACGGCGACCGCCGATTTCTACGATCCCCGGATGATCAACCCATGGGGACTCGTCGCATCGGCTACCAGTCCTTTTTGGACGTGTAACTTGGGCACCTCGACGATCTACACGGTCAACGCCACCAACGCCACCCCGATGGGAACACCCAACCCTACGATCCAGCCAACGGTGCCCGGCGCGGGTGGCTCCAAGGGATCGTGCACCGGTATCGTGGCTAATGTCGCGCCCGCCACAACGCCCCCGACCTTCGCCGTGACCGCTCCCGGCAGAGCCCCGGTAGCGGCGGGCTTCATCTTTGTGTCGGAAGATGGTGTTCTCTCCGCATGGGCGAACGGCGCGGATCCCACGCAGGCGTTGATCCTGGCGGACAACTCCAGTTCGGCCGCTTACAAGGGCCTCGCCCTGACAGTTACCCCGGCGGTGCAATTGTATGCCGCGAACTTCAAGTCTGGAGGCATCGACGTTTTCGATTCCCAGTTCAAGCCCGTTATCATGGCCGCCGGGTCGTTTGTCGATCCGAGGGTGCCAGCGGGCTTCGCGCCCTTCAATATTTGGAACATCGGCGGCAGGCTCTACGTGGCCTATGCTAAACAGGACGCCAACAAGAAGTTCGACGTTCCCGGAGTGGGTAACGGGCATGTCAGCGTGTTCGATTCGACCGGCAAGCTGCTGCAGTCGCTGGTGAGTGGCGGCGCGGGCAGTCTCCTGAACTCCCCGTGGGGTCTCGCCCTCGCGCCCGCCACGTTCGGCAAGTTCGCCAACGCTCTGTTGGTCGGCAACTTCGGTGACGGCCTTGTCCTTGCATACGACCCGGCTACGGGCGCTTTTTTGGGAACCCTGCAGGATCCGGCCGGCGCGAACATTGTGCTGCCGGGCTTGTGGGCTCTGTACTTCGGTAACGGCGGCAATGGCGGCGACCGGGACACTCTGTACTTCACCGCTGGTCCGGGCGGCCAGAGGCGAGGATTACTTGGTAGCATTCAAGCGAATCCCACCGTGGCCGCGAGCGCGATTACGAACGCGGCGCAAGCCGCGGGCGGTATCGCCCCCAACACCCTCGTAACCATCAAGGGAACGAATCTGGCGGCTACCAAACGTTCCGCCGCGGCAGCCGACATTGTGAACCGGGTACTCCCGACCTCGCTCGATGGAGTTACGGTTACGGTTAACGGCCAACCCGCGTTCATCACCTACATCAGCCCGGTACAGATCAACCTGGTCACACCGGTCGAGTTGCCCACGAGTGGATCGGTAACGGTTGAGGTCTCAAACAACAGCTTGACCAGCGCCACCCTCAATGCCAGCCCACGGCCTCTCGCGCCGGCGCTCTTCCTTAATGGCGTATTCGCGGCGGCGCTACACGCGAATGGCACCGTGGTAGGCCCAACGACCCTGGTGCCTAACAACAGCACCCCAGCCGCGGCGGGAGAGACCATCGTGATGTTCGGCACCGGTTTTGGCCTTACCGCTCCGGCCGCGGTGAGCGGTGGGGTAATATCCACGCCGACGCCGCTGCTCTCGACGCCGGCGATCCTGTTCGACAATGTCCCCGGAAGGGTCGTGTTTGCGGGCCTCATCGCTCCCGGAGTATTTCAGTTCAATGTGGTCGTTCCCAGCGGTCTGGGTGAAGGAAACGCGCCAGTGGTCGTGTCGACCAACGGGTACAGCAGTCCGGCGCTGGTTTTGACCTCGGTTCGGAATTAGGCTTCGCAGGTTCGATTAGCCGGCGGCCTACTTGAAATTCGAGTAGGCGCCGGCGGCTTTCCACTCTTCCGCGGCGAGTCCTTCCGAATCCCACACAATCGCTCCGGCCCGGATCGTCATCACGCAGCGGAGTTTCCTGTCGCCGATCAGCTTGCCGTGGCCCGAATCCACATAGCCGAACCTGCCCCGCTCGACTTCGATCAGCGCAATGTCCGCCTCCCCGCCTTCGGTCAGTTTGCCGAGCTCCGGCCGCCGGATCGCACGCGCCGGATTGACCGTGCTGCGCTCGATCACCTGCTCAAGCGTCATTCCGAGGTTTAACAGCTTCGACATTGTCGTGATCATGTTCGCCCGCGGCAGCATGATGCTGCTGCGGTGAATGTCGGTCGAAATCGTATCCGGAAGGAAGCCCTGCTCGATCGCCGGCGCCGCGATGCGAAACCAGAAGCTCCCCGAGCCATGACCGACGTCGAACAGCACGCCCCGCTTGCGGGCTTCGATCATGTACGGCTGCAGTTTCCTGCCGGCATCGAGCTGCGGCGTCAGCCGGCCGTAGAAGTGCGTGTGAATGTCGCCCGGACGCAGGTGCTTGAGGATCAAATCCGAGTAGCCACGGCCTGGCTTTTGACTGAAGTCCACCATGGCGATAGTGCCGCTCTTTTCGGCGGCTTCAACCGCGCGGTCGACCGCGTCCCAAGTCGCTGGCTGGAAGTGCGCCGTCTTGATGCCGACGACGATCCCCGGATATTTCTTGACCATCTTCGCGGCGGCTTCCACATCCATCTCGTTGACGTCGTTCTCAACCTCGCTGCCGTACATGCCCGCGCCAACGATGTTCAGGAACGCCAGCAGCCTGGTCTTCGAACGGTCGATTACCTTGCTCTTGAAAGCTTCGAAATTCTTCCAGCCGGAGCTGCCCGCGTCAACGGCCGTCGTAACGCCGCTCGTGAGCGTATTGTGATCCGGAATCAGGTTGAGCGATGCTCCCTGCGAGTCGAAATGCGTGTGAATGTCGATCAGACCCGGCGTCACGTAGTATTGCGAGGCTTCTACCACCACTTTCGCGTGCGACGCCTTCAGATCCTTACCTATCTTCGCGATGCGCCGGCCGACGATGGCGATATCCATGCGCTCGTTCCGCTGGTTCGCTGGATCGAGGACATGGCCGTTCTTCAGCAACAGGTCGTACACGCCGTCCTGCGCGGCGAGCGGAAGGGTCAGAAACAAGAGGAGCGAACGCCTCACGGAATCACCTCGTACTCGCCGGCCGTGTTCCATAAGGGGAAACCGAGGCCATCCAAATCGTAGACGACCCGCCCGTCGCGAACGGTCAGCACGCATTCCACCTTCACCGTTCCCATCCGCTTCTTGTTCCAGGCATCCTTGTAGGCAAACACGCCCTTCGACTGGCGCAGCACGGCGATGTCGGCTACCTTGCCTTCTCCAAGCGTTCCGATCTCGGGAAAACGCTTGATCGCCCGGGCCGGCGCGGACGTCGATTTCTCGATCGCGTCCTCGAACTTCATTCCGAGCAGCACCATTTTAGAGATGCAGTTCGGCATGTCGGGCTGTCCGGCGCGGATGCTGCTTGAGTGAAGATCGGTGCTGATCGTGTCGGGAGCAAAGCCCTGCGCCATGGCTCGCGACGCCACGGGCCAAAGGAAGCTGCCGCCGCCGTGCCCCAGGTCGAAGAGAACGCCGCGCTTGCGCGCCGCCCACATGTAGTCCTGCACCTTCCCGCTGAAGCGGTCGACAACTTCGAGCTGCCGGTCGTTGTACATGTGCGTATGCAGGTCGCCCGGACGCATGACGTCGAGCAGTTTATCGCGGCTGGTGCGGCCGGCGTTGGTGAAAATCTTGTCGTCCACCATAACGGGCTTTCCAGAGAGGCGCCCGGCTTCGATTGCGCGCTTCAGTGCGTCCCACCCGGGCTTGCCGAAGTGCGCGACCTTGATGCCCACGATCTGCTCCGGATAATCCTTCATCTTGGCGGCGGTCTTTTCGGGTTCCATGTCGGGAACGTTGTCTTCAGCCGCGCTTCCCACCATTCCAGCGCCGACGATGTTGATCAGCGCCAGCACGCGCGTGGCGGACGTGTCGATGACGGTCTTCTTGAATGTGTCAAACGTGCGCCACCCGCTGCCGCCGGCGTCTACAACCGTTGTCGTGCCGGCGATGAGCGACGAATCGTCCGGCGATAGGGAGCCCTCGTAACCGAAAACGTGCGCATGCAGGTCGATCAGACCGGGCGTCACGTAAAGCCCCGAGGCATCAATGGTCTTTTTCCCTTGCGAGGCCGGAATGTTCGCGGCAACCCGGGCGATTCTATTCCCGCTGACGGCAACGTCCATTACGGCATCGATACGATTCGCCGGATCGATCACATGCCCGCCTTTCAGAAGCACGTCGTAGGTCTGGGCGTCCAGTGCGCAGGCGGCGCACAACGGAAACAGGGCCGTTTTCATCGCCTTCACCATGGCGCCGTGAACTCTCATTCGATTTGGGGTCTCCTCCGCCTTGCGGTCTCTGATAATATACTACGACGCTGCCGATGCAGCTGGACAGGGCTTCCGCCGCCACAGCCGGTCCGGCCGCTTTCAACCTGGCGGGATCTCCAGGCACTCGGCGATTTCCTTCTCCTTGATCGCGCCTTCTTTGATCACTCGCCAGTAGGGCTCGGTTATGTCGACGGTGGTGGAGCCTTGCCCGGCGCACCTGCCGCCGTCGAGTACGAGTTCCACACGTCCGTCCATGGTGCCGAATACGTCGATCCCGTTCACGCAGGTCGGCAACCCGGAGATATTGGCGCTGGTGGAAATCAGCGGCTGGTTCAGCGCCTCGATCAGCATCGCCGCCACGCGCGACTTCGATTGCCGCATCGCCAGACGCCCCGTGCCGCCCGTAACCTTAAGCGGCACTTTCGCCGAGGCCGGCACGATGACCGTCAACGGACCTGGCCAGAAATGGCGAGTGAGCAGATAGAAGCGCCGGGAGAGCTCGCCCGCCAAGTCTTCGACCATCAGCGCATCGCTCACCAGAAGCGGCAGCGCACGGTTAAGCTCACGGCCCTTGGCGAAAAAGACGCGGTTCACTGCGCCGAGGTTGAACGGATCCGCCACAAGGGTGTAAAGCGCGTCGGTGGGAATCGCGACGACCAAGCCTCTCCGCACCGCGGCCGCGGCTCTTTCGATGACCTCCCGGTGTGGCTGCGCCTGATCGACCTCGACTAGATCCGTCGCCATCGTGCGATCTTATCGCGGACCCATCGCCTGCGCGACGTCGATCGCCATCTGATAGCGTCCGAAAGGCGCGCTGAGCTGCACGCCTTGCACCATGTGGCGCACGCGCTCCACCATCTCCCGGGCGATCGCGACACCCTCCTCGCGCGCTTTTTCCGCGTTATCCACCCGCCGCATTCTGTCCATGAACCGTTCCGGCACGGGGACGCGGAGCTCGTTCACCATGAATTCCGCATTGCGGTAGCTCGTGAGCGGCCAGATTCCCGCGATGAACGGGACTTTGAAGCGCTCCGTGCTCTTCAGAAACGTTTCGAGCAGGTCCAGATCGAACACCGGCTGCGTGACCACGTACTCCGCGCCGCCCTCGATCTTCCACGCGAAGCGGCGGAGCTCCTCGTCCATGTTCAATGCGCCCGGATTCGCGCCGACGCCGATCAGCAGCGACGTCTGCGAGCCGATGGGCGCGCCGCCGATATCGAGACCGTGATTCAGGTTGTCGACAATGTGGACCAAGCCGATGGCGTCGACGTCGAATACGGCGGTGGCGTCGGGATAAGTCCCCATTCGCGGCGGATCGCCGGTGATACAGATCAGATTCCGGATGCCCGCGGCATGCGCGCCAAGCAGCTCCGACTGAATCCCCAGAATGTTGCGGTCGCGGCAGCAGAAGTGATTGACGGCTTCGATCCCGGCATCGCGCTGGATCAACTGGCAGGTGATTTGGGCGCTCATGCGGGCGCTGGCGCGGGGGCCGTCCGGCACGTTGATACAATCGATGCCCGCGGCCGCGCAGAGCTTCGCGCCCGTAATCTCCTTCGACGCATCGACGCCTCGCGGCGGAAGGATTTCGACGAATGCGACGAATTTACCCGCCGCGAGCTTCGCGCCGAGTCCCGACTTCAGCGCCACGGGAATCTTCTCCATGGCGTGCGCCTTGGCTTTCGGCTCGCTCACCGTAACCGCGAGCTCGCGCCGGCCGGGCTGAAGGGATCGCGCCTCGGAGCGAATCAGCTTGATGTGTTCCGGAGTCGTGCCACAACAGCCGCCCACGATCTTCGCTCCCGCCCATAGCAAGCGGCGCGCGTACTGCGACATGTATTCCGGAGAACAAAGGTAAATGCTGCGGCCTTCCACCCGCGAGGGGTGGCCGGCATTGGGCATCGCGCTGACCGGCTTACGCGTGAATTGAACGATCTTTTCGACCGTTTCGAGCATTACTTTGGGACCCACCGAGCAGTTGCAGCCGATGACATCGAGGGGCCATTGATCAAGCTCGCGTGTAAAAGCCTCCGTGTCCAGACCTCCCCTGATGCAGCCTTCGTCGTCGATTGTGACCTGTGCCACGATCACCATTTCGCTGCCGGCGGCGGCGCGGGCGGCCTCGACGGCCATGCGCAGCTCGTCGAGGTTGTTAAACGTTTCGAGAACGAGAAGGTCGATGCCGGCCTCGAGCAGCGCCTCGATTTGTTCGCGAAAAATGCCGCGCGCCTCCTCGTGAGAGATGGGGCCGAGCGGCTCGATGTGGGAACCGATGGGCCCGACGGCGCCGGCGACAAACGGGCCCGTAACGCCCGCCGCCTCGCGCGCAAGTCTGACGCCCGCCTGGTTAATGGCGGCCAGTTTCTCCGCCAAGCCGAAACCCGCCAGCCGCAGGCGGCTCGCCCCAAACGTATTGGTCTCGAGGATCTCGGCGCCGGCGTTTGCATACTCCTGGTGAATCAGTTTCACCATGTCCGGCGAGGAGAGGTTCAACTCGTCGTAACACCGGTTGATGAAGACTCCGCGGGAATAGAGCATGGTTCCCATGGCTCCATCGGCCACGAAAACACGGGTGGAAAGTTGCTCGCGAAATTCTTTAGCTCGGCTGGGCAATGTATCTCAATTCTAACGCACGTCGCGCATTTCCTATGCCGCCCGCACCGCTATGGCCACGGGCCCGGCGCCCACGGGAATCATGGTGAACAGGGGCGCGGTCTTGCTGCGGTTGGTCGTCGCGTTCCACAGGCCGATCACCGCGAGGTGCCCCGATTGCCTGTTGAGCACGAGCCCGTACTGGCTATCCGGCGTTATCGCGATCTCCCCCGTCTCCGATCCGACCGTGACGATCGCGACCAGCTTATTCGTCTCGATTTCGAGGATGGTTACGTCGCCGGCTTCGGGATTCGCGACGAGCAGGAGCTCCGGCGAGGTCGAAGCGGCCATCCAGCTTGGCGCTTTTCCGGCCAGGACCGTCTCTTTGACTTCAGTCCGATAGGGGTAGACCACGACGACGGCGTCCATGCCGCGCCCTGTGATAAACAGTTCCCCTCCGTCGGCCTTGAAGCAAAAGTTCTCGGGCTCAACGGGCAAGGGAAGATTCACCACGACTTCGGCGGTCGCAGCGTCCGCCACCGTGAGCGTGCGGGCGAGGCGGTTCCCGATGAGCACCTGCCTTCCATCGGATCGGAAGCGAACCACGCGGGGATCGGCGGCTGCCACCGTAGCCTTCACCTGGAAGGTGCTCGTATCGGCCAATGCGACTCCGTCGCCTTCGAGAGCGATGGCTGCCAATCCGCCCGTTGGATGTAAATCGAAATCGAGGGGGACCGCGGCCAGGCGGATAGAGCCCGAGGCTTTCAGCGAGTCCACCGCCACCCTTGTCAGCGTCCGCGCCGCCGTCGAGAGCACCCACAGGAACTTGCCGTCCGGCGACAGACGCATCGCGACGGCGTGCGGGGCCACGCGCAAGGATCGCCGCACGGAAAGCCGGTCGCTGTCGAGTTCGAGCACCGTCCCTCGGGCCGGCGCCAGTACGTAGATCTCGGGCCGTGAAGGATGAGCGAGAATCGCGCCCGGTTCCACGCCGAGCTGGGCCTGCGCCCTCACGGAAAACGAATTCAGGCTGACCGCCGCGACGGACTGGCCCCGTTGGTTGGCCACGTAGGCGACGGCGTCGGAACCGGTACCTCGTTTCTTGCCCCAGCCAAAAGGGGCGGCCGCGAACAGCATGTCTCGTCTCAACACTGGCATCATTGTAACGCGCCGGGTACCGCAACGCGCCTGCCGATCGCGCCCTCCGTCCGCCCGGTTTGGAAACAAAGGTCCGGAAGGGCGTACACTAAAGGCGATGAGGATATTGCTCTTCAGCGGCAAGGGCGGAGTCGGTAAAACGAGCCTCGCCGCCGCCACGGGCCTGCATCTCTCGCGCATCGGCTACCGGACGCTCGTCATGAGCGTCGATCCCGCTCACTCGCTCGCGGATTCCTTCGATCTCGAAGCCGGACTGTTCCATACCAATACAGGCGACCCCTTGGTGGTCGCCGAACGCCTTTCCATCCACGAAGTAAATATCCAGAGAGAGATCAAACGCCATTGGAAAGAGATCTCAACGTACGTGATTTCCGTGCTCCGCACGACCGGAATCAGCGGCGTCGAGGCTGAGGAATTGGCCATTCTGCCGGGGATGGAGGAACTGAGCGCAATGATGTACGTGAACCAGTTCCAGCGCGAGGGACGGTATGACATTATCGTCCTCGACTGCGCGCCCACCGCGGAGTCGATGCGATTCGTCAGCATGCCGACCACGCTCGAATGGTACATGAAGCACATCTTTCCGTTCCAGCGAACCGTGCTCAAGGCGGTAAGGCCCTTGGCAAACCGGGTCTCTCCCGTGGAGCTTCCTCCCGACACCTATTTCGGGAATATTCAGGAGCTTTTCGGAAAGCTCGAAGGCATCGGCGAGTTGTTGGAAAACCCCCGCGTAACCAGCGTTCGACTCGTAACGAATCCCGAGAAAATGGTTCTCCGCGAGACCCAGCGCGCATTCGTCTATTTTTCGCTGCACGGACTCACGGTGGACGGAATCATCGTAAACCGTGTTTTGCCGCCGCGCGTCACGGACGCCTTCTTCGACGAGTGGCATGCTTCACAGACGAAGATTCTGGGCGAGATCGAGACCTATTTCGCCCCGGTGCCCGTCAGACGGGTTCCTCTGTTCACGCGGGAGGTGCTGGGGACGGAGCGTCTGGATGAACTCGCGCGGGTGATGTACTCCGATGGCGAAGATCCGGCTGCCGTTACCCGCACCGAAGCGCCGTATTCTTTTGAGAAGTTTAACGGGCATCACGAAATTCGGCTCCGCCTTCCCTTCGCGGCGAAAGGCGAAGTTGGGCTTTTCAAGAAGGGCGACGAGCTGGTGGTCCAAATCGGAACGCTCCGGCGGCACATCGGCCTGCCGACTTCGATGTCGGCGTTAACCCCGTCGAAGGCGCGGCTCGATAACAATATCCTCACAGTGGAGATGAAGGAGGGTTGAATTATGGATGAGAAAACAGAGGTAAGACGCGTCTGCTTTTGCGCCGGTGCCGGACCGCACTTGACGGAACTAGTGGCTCAGTGCATGCCGGAACCGGCGCGCGAACATTTTCGAGCGTCCCGGATCGAGTTTCTGAAGGGCGTCCGCAGCCTGATTGACGAACGGATCTCCAGTCTGTCGCGCGAGGCGTCAAAAGGCGCGTCGATTCCGGTCGAGTAGGCCGGGATCGAGATAGACGGGCGTCCTCGCGTTCCGGGTCGCTCCGCCATGTGTAACGGATCCGCGCGGCGGTTCACGGACTACGAGCCCGCCGTTATTGCGGCACGGTGGCGATTCGCATTGGCCGGGTGGCTCAGCATCTTCCCTCCCGCTGGAGAATCCTTGTCGAATCGCCTTTTCTTTCTCCTTCCGTCCGTAGCGATACCGGCCCCCCTTCCGGATCGCGCCAGCGGTTGGGAGCGGTCGGCAACTCGTCCAGTCCCGATGCAGTATGGTAAGTTCCGGTTGATCCCGGGGAACCGAGACCACGGTGGTCGAGAGTGCGTCGAAATTCACGTTGGCGCGAGGTTGAGGTTGCGGTCATCTTTCGCGGAGGCCATCGAGGGAGACAGTCCGCAATAGGCTCTTCACCGAGAGATCTGGCGGAAAACATTCGGGAAATATTTTTTGTGTTGCCACCGGCAGCCAACGAGATCACCTATGTCAGCCCCTCCTACGAACGGATCTGGGGCAGGAGCTGCGACAGTCTCTACCGGAACCCGATGTCATGGCAGGATGCGATCCATCCCGACGACCGTGAGCCCACGCGTCTATTGAACGCGAGGCAAATGTTGGGAGAGTTGGTCGGAAATGGAATACCGCATACGAACTCCCGAAGGGCTGGAGAAATGGATCAGGGCCCGAACCCTTCCCATTCGCGACATGGCGGGGAACTGATTCGAATCGTCGGAATTGCCGAGGAGATTACCGAGCGGAAGCGCCACGAGACGGAGTTGATTCATTCCCAGGAAGCCGAGGACGCCGCCAATCGGGCCAAGAGCCGTTTTCTTGCCAACATGAGCCACGAAATCCGCACGCCGATGAACGGCGTCGTCGGCATGCTTCAACTGCTTGCCCTAACAGACCTCACTCCGGAGCAGCGTCAGTACGCCGACGTGGCTCAGGACAGCGGGCGGGCTCTGCTGACACTCATTGGCGACATCCTGGACCTTTCCAAGATCGAGGCGCGGAAGATCACCCTTGAGAATCTGAGCTTCAACCTGCGCGACTCCGTCGAGGACGTCGTCCAGCTGATGCAGGTCCAGGCGGGCGAGGGGGCTCCCCATTCATTCGCACGTGTCGAACGAAATTCCGCCGCTATGCTCGGCGATGCCCTCCGTCTGCGACAGGTGTTGACCAATCTCGCCGGCATCGTGATCGAAGGATTCCTCCAGGATTTTCCCTCCCAGTTGAACAATTTGCACAAGCGGCTTGATGAGGCGGACGCCCCCGGGGCCCGAATGCAAGCGCACGTGCTTAAGGGATCCGCGGCCACGGTCGCGGCGGGAGGTCTGCAAGCGGCCGCATCGGCGATGGAACGGGCCGGCGCCGCGGGCAGTTGGATTGTTGTGCCGAGATCTTGCCTCGCGTCGTCGAAGAGTTCGAGCGGTTCAAACGGACCCTGGCGAGTGCCGAATGGGTATGAGGTAATGGCCGAGGACGGAGCGGCGCCCCACTCGGCATCTACCGGCTGAACCGTGTCGGAATTAACGGCAGGACGACGGAAGATGGAAATTCGCGGCTGTGATGAATTTTCTGCCTGGCGACCACGCTTCCGGTCTCCAGACCCACGTTGTCGGCGCCCGTGTTTAGATTCCGCAAATAGTAGGGAAAGTAACTGCTGGAAATCTCTATGCGAATGCGGTGACCCGGCATGAACACGTTGCCCGTCACCCGCCAAAAATCGATGCTGTACTCGTACACTTTCTCCTGCACGATCTCGCTCAGCTGATCCGGGTTGTAAGCGCCCGCCTTTTTCGGGTCCCGGCAGCGGGCTCGGAGAACGGCGTCGGCGAGAAGCGCGCTATAGCCATCCGGATGTACGTCCACCAGCCGGATCATCCAATCGGTGTCTCTCGCGGATGTGGCGGCATACAGTTTTGCGGTAATCGGACCCGTGATCTCAGTGGCCGTCTCCAGGGGAGGCGTTTGATACACAAGGACATCGTCGCGGATTGCCGACACTCTTGCATCCACGGGTCCGTCGATATGGCCGCCTCTGCGTATGGCAGGCGTACGGCTCTGCACTTTGTCGAACGCGTCAGGGGTGGGATCGGCCGGGTCATAGACATACGAATCCGCCGGTTCGGTATTGGGGGCCTCCGTGCTCAGCACACCGTCTCCCTTGAGAGAGTTTGCCTTGCCGCCGCTGTGCAGGTAATATCTGGTGAACTTGGTTTGAGGCAGTGGCCACGCATCTTCCGCATACCATTTGTTGGCCCCCATCACGAACACCTGGACCGGCTTCTCGCGCTCGGCGCCATTATCGACATTTTTCAGGAAGTGGTCGAACCAGCGGCAGATCACGCCGTTGAGGTCGATCACGGCATCCTCTCCATAGTCGAATCCAAGGAGTTGCCGGCTGTTGATGATGTGCATCCACGGACCGATAACTAATCGGGGCCTGCGGGATTCAGGCGTCTTGCCGTTCTCCTTCATGCCCAGGTAGTTCATTGAGGAGCCGGGGAAGTTGGCGTCGAACCAACCCGTGATGGCCAGGGACGGCACGGTGATCTTCGAGTACTTCTCCCGACCCTGATAAGAGATGCCCTTCCAATATTCATGAGTGGCGAGATTCTGGCGAATCCATTTCTCAAACCACGGAGCGTTCGCGGCGCCCTTGATTTTGGGAATGTCGACGTAAGGAGTTTTCATATACTCCTCGACGCGATTGTTGGACCATCCGCCATAAGCCCCTTCGCCGATGGTCTGGTTGGTGCGGCCCGCCATCATGCCGGCGCCCCAATCGACTGCCCAGCAAACCAGAATGCCGCCCTGGTAGGGACCGTTTTGAAAGGGATCCGGAGGCGCCACTTCCGGCGCAATGGCTTTCAGCGAAGGGGGAGCCTCGCTTGCCGCCCACCACTGGCTCCATCCCAGGTAGGAAGGGCCCGTCATGCCCACTTTTCCCGTCGACCAGGGTTGCTTTGCGAGCCACTCGATCAGGTCGTAGCCGTCGGTCTTGTGCTTCGAGTCGAAGATGTCAAACACGCCCTCCGAATCGTAACGTCCACGGAAGTCGGACATCGCGAAGACGTATCCGCGTTCGGCGAACCATCTGGCGCGGGGCGGTCCATACCACGTCGCGGCCCTCTGATTGTCATACGGCGTGTGCGCCAGAATAACCGGAAACGGTCCAGGCGCATCGGGCCGGTACACGTCCACGGAGAGTTTGACCCCATCCCTCATTGCCACCATCGTACCGACCGTCAGCTTGACCTTGTACTTGGCTTCGGAGTAGTGGCCCGCGTCCGGCTTCTGTCCCCAAACGGCTGCGGTGGCTAACGCCGCAAGGACAGCGGCACGGAAGAAATAATTGATTGGCATGAGTTGCGTTAGTCCCGATATAAGAACTCGTTTGTGGAAAGCAGGATCTGGCACAGGCTTGCTAGCGCCCGTTGAGACGCCTTCTCCGGCGGTACGTTCGCATCGAGAAATGCTTGTGTCTGATCCTGCAAGTGGCGGCTGGACGACTTTACTTCCAGATCGTCCGGCTTTCTCGATAGGGCAAGCTGGTACACAAGTTCGATCGACGAGGATGGCTTAGCCGCCATTACCCGATCGGCAAGGGAAGCCGCCTGACCGATCATGAAGTCATCGTTCAGCAGCGTGAGAGACTGCAGCGGAGTGGCCGAATTGAGGCGCCGGTTGCAGCTTGTCTGCATCAAAGGCGAGTCGAATACTTCAAGAAACGTCAGCGGATAGCCTCGTCGAGCTTCGATGTAAAGAGTACGCCTCCATTGCCCCTTCGGCGCCGGGTCCTTATCCGAGATCACTTGAAGTCCGTCGGGACGCGGCTTCAGAAGAACCGCGGGGCCACCCATTGTAAGATCGAGCTTTCCGCTGGCCGTCAGAATCGCGTCACGGATGGTCTCCGACTCCAACCGCTGCAAATTCATGCGCCAGAGCAGATTGTTGTCCGGGTCCACGGAATTCCCTCGCGGCGTCTGACGCGAAGTCTGCATGTACACGGCTGAAGTCATGATCGTCTTGTGGAGCCGTTTGAGAGACCAGCCATGTTCCATGAAATCCACGGCCAGCCAGTCGAGCAGCTCCGGATGCGTGGGCGCCGCACCCATGTGTCCGAAATTGTCCGGAGTCTGGACAATGCCCTTTCCGAAGTGATGCTGCCAGACTCGATTCACGATCACTCGCGCAGTAAGAGGATGATCGCGGTTTGTCAGCCACCGGGCGAACGCCAAACGCTGCCCGCTGGTTTGCCCCTTGGCATCGGCCGGCCGGACGAATTCGGATTTGCCCGGCGCACTCAACACCGTCAAGAAGCCCGGTTCCACCTTTGGACCAGGCGAGGCCAGCACCCCACGCTGCAGGAGGCGCATCGCCGGCGGAGGGCCTGTATCCCAAAGCGCCTGGATCTTCTCATAGGATCTCCGAAAGCCGTTGAGCGTCTCGATCTCCCGCTGCAACCGCTCAGAAGTCTTCTTATCGTCTTCGTTGAGACCGGCGTCAATCTCCGCCGCCTTCACTTCCAAAGCTTTCCCAAACTTCTTCGCCAGAAACTGTTGGATGGAATCTCGCTTGTCATTCGCGGTCCGCAAAGCGACTTTGGTTTCTTCGCGAATATCTGCGGGCAGTTTGAGGAGTTTGGCGTCGAGTAACCGCTCTTCGTAAGGCGCTCGCAGACGGGAAATCTGCTCCTTCAACGCGGCCAGCGGAACGTCGAGTTCGGCGTTGTGGCGATCGATCTTTTCCCGCTCAACTTTTGAAACCGCCGGAAGAAATCGCTGCTGTGGCGTCGTCCACTGCCATGGGTTGTAGGCGGAGCTGAAAACCGTCATGAAACGGTAGTAGTCACGCTGAGGGATTGGATCGAACTTGTGCGTATGGCACCGGGCGCACCCCACGGTCAACCCCAGAACTCCGCTCGAAACCTTGTCGACCAAGTCGATCAGCACATCGTACCGTTCCTGCGGAAGATTGGTGATGTCCGCGTCCGTGCGGTCAAAGGTGCTGCGGAGATATCCCGTGGCGATGAGCGAGGTGAGAATCTGCGAATCGTATTTCTCCGCGGACCGCCAGTCGACCATTTCATCGCCGGCAATTTGTTCGACGAGGAAGCGATCATACGGCTTGTCGGCGTTCAAGGACTCCACCACGTAATCGCGATAGCGCCAAATCCCATCGAAAATGGTCTCCTGGCCAGTGGTGTCGGTGTAACCGGCGGAATCGAGCCAATGCCGCGCCCAACGGACGCCATACTGCTTGGATTCGAGAAGACGGTCGATCAGCCGCTCATATGCGCGAGGCTGGGCGTCTGCCAGGAACCGCTTGAGTTCCTCCGAAGTTGGAGGAAGTCCCGTCAAATCGAGGTAAGCCCGGCGCACCAGCGTAAGGTCCGGGGCCGCTGGTGAAAGAGTCAGCCCTTTCGCTTCGAGTTTGGCCAATACGAAAGAATCGATTGCATTTCGCACCTGCGGCTTATTATTGACTAAGGGTACAGGCGCTGCGGCCGGCTTTCGGAATGCCCAGAACTCCCGGTCTTTCGGTTGAATCTCCGGAGCCTCCGCGTCTGAGAATTTCTCGCGAAGAGCTGTTTGCGCCGCGCCGCCGCTACCGAAGCGCGCCGAATCAATCCATTGGCGCAAGGTATGGATCTCCGCGTCCGTGAGCGGGAGCCCCGCGCCTTTTGGCGGCATGCTGCCGCTTAGCGTCTTTCGCAGCAGCGGACTCTTGTCCGCCGCGCCCTCCTCCACTACCGGTCCATTCCGGCTACCCTGCAATACCGAAGCGAGCGTACGCAAATCAAGCCCGGCCATCGGCTTTCCCGCCCCATGGCAGGACACGCAACGGGCCTCCAGTAAAGGCTTGATGGAGTGATCGAAGCGCGCCGTCTCGCGTTGCAGATCTTCACGCGTCGACACGTCATACGGCGCACCGGCTTGGATCCAGTTCTTAATGGTTTCGATCTGTGCGTCCGTGAGCTTCAAATTAAAAGCGGGAGGCGGCATCGCACGGCTGCTCACCTTCTTGAACAAGGGACTCTCTTCCGCCGACCCCTTGATCACCACCGGTCCTTGATGGCTCCCTCGTAGTGTCGACTCGGCGGTACGAAGGTCGAGTCCGACCAAAGAACCAGCGCTGTGACAATTGAAGCAGTTGGCCGAAAAGATCGGCAGAATATCACGCTCGAAACGAGGGGATGGCTCCGCGGCGGCAAGCGTCGCGCACGCGGCGATAAAGACGAGAAACCTTGAGCTCCACATGCTACGCACCGGGGCTCTTCAACAATTCGCGAACCACCGCAGCGCCGCTGATGGTCGCCTCCGTCGGTGTCTCTTCCCGTCCTCCATGTGGAAAGGTAAGGCGCGCATGATCGAGTCCCAGGGTATGGAGCAGAGTCGCCTGCATATTGGGAACGCTCACCCGGTTGCTGGTGGCTTTGTAACCGAAATCGTCCGTCTCGCCATGCACCTGACCGCTCTTGAATCCGCCGCCCGCGAACCACAAACTGAAGGCATTGCGGTTGTGGTCCCGGCCGTCGGCGTTCTGGGTTGTAGGCAAACGCCCGAATTCGCCGGCCCACATCACGACGGTGCTGTCGAGCAATCCACGGCTCTTCAGATCCTTCACCAGCGCAACCGACGGTTGATCCGTTTTCTGGCAGATCTGACGCAGCTCCTGTTTAAGGTTGGCGTGATGATCCCAGGGTTGCCCCTTGCCCACGAAGATCTGCACGAAGCGCACGCCTGCTTCGACCAGACGCCGCGCCATCAGGCACCGAGTCCCGTAAGGCGCTGTGATGGGGTCATCGAGGCCATAGAGTCGTCGTACAGACTCCGGCTCCTTCGACAAGTCGAGAGCTTCGGTCGCGGCTAATTGCATTCGCGCCGCAAGTTCGAAATTTTCGATTCGCGCATCCAGTTCGCTTTCGCCTGGGTGGTTGCCGGCATGACTCTTGTTGAACTGGGCGAGAAGATCGAGATTTCTGCGCTGTACAGTCGGGGGCAGCGGTTCCGATGGTTTCAGGTGGTGAACGGGAGTACCGGCGGAACTGAACTCCACGCCTTGGTAGAGCGCCGGCAGCCAACCGCTCGACCAGAGAAGCCTCGCGCCCACGCTGTAACCCTCCGGATCGCGCAACACCACGTACGCAGGGAGATTCTGACTCTCGCTGCCCAGCGCGTAAGTGATCCACGATCCGATCACCGGCCGTCCCGGGAAGATCTTGCACGTCAGAAGCATGTGCAGACTTTCCGGATGATTGTTGTGCTCGGTGTGCATCGATCGAATCAGGCACACGTCGTCGGCGATCGTGCTCAGGTGCGGGAGGAGTTCGGATAGCTCCATCCCGCACTGCCCATGGCGGCTGAATTGGAATGGACTCGGCAGTAGAATATTCTGGTTGTTCGGCTGGTGAATTTCCACGCCATCGGGATGCGGTTGACCGGCCCGTTTGGACAGTTCCGGCTTTGGATCGAACAGGTCCATCTGGCTCGGACCGCCGTTTTGAACCATCTGGATGACGGCCTTCGCCTTACCCGGAAAGTGGCCCGCCCGCGGTTGCAGGCCGGTCCGGACCTGCGTGGAGGATTCCGCCTGCAACAGGCTCTCCAGCGCGAGCGTTCCGAATCCCAGGCCGGAGATTCCTAGCAGTTCGCGCCGTGACGGAAACCTGGGTGCTGAAATCATCCCTTAAGTGTAGTCTAGAACTCCATCCCCGGTCCGGCAATGTACGCCATGCATATCATTGGCGCAGAAGGCGACCGATGGCGAGCTGGGTGACTTCATCGGCCGGCGGGAAATGGGCAACGATGAAACGCTCATCGGCAACGACGGTGGTACGCCAGATGCCAAATACAATCTTGTTGAAGACCGGGTGGTTTAGCGGCAACAAGTCGTGCTCGACGAGGCCCGCCTTCATCTTGCCGTCCTCCAGATGCTGCCAGCGCTGCAGAAACTCACGGTTGCTTTTCAGTGTTTCCAAAGCCAAATTCATCTCGGCTTCCTGCGAGTGGTGATGGTAGGCGCGCCAGAACAGGAAGGCATGGCGATCCATCACGGGACCCGGATCCTGCAAACGGCTCATCCAAACGGGCATGAACTTGGAGTCGAAAAGGAACTGAAGGCTTCTCTTTCCCCGTACCGACGTCAGGCATTTCGTATGCGTGTTGCCGCCCAGACAGGGTCCCCACATTTCGGACAGCAGCGCATTCACGTACCAGATTCGCTCTCCGACATCCATCAGGAGGGCGGGATACCGGTAGCGATCGATAACCGGCGCCAGTTCGGAAAGCACGGTGTCGACGGCCCCTTTATCGGGAAGCGGCGGTTCCAAACGATATCCCGCAAGCGCCAGGAGGTGGCAGCGCTTCGCCGCCGGCATGTCCAGCGCTTCACAAAGGCGAACCAGCGTAGTGTACTGCGGATGTTTTCGATTACTCTCAATCCTGCTGATGTGGGCCTGATTGGTGCCGCAGGCGAGCGCCAATTCTTCCTGCGACCATGGCTCACCTGTGGAGTCCCGTACTCGCCGTTGCCGGTAAGCTGCGATAATTTCGCCGACAGTGGGCTGGGTGGGACCAGGCCGTTCAGGTTGCCGCCCTTGATGGCGAGATTCACTATGCGTTGTTGCGTCGAACCGCATATTCTGCCCCCTCCATGCTGGGTAATGATCACAATTAGGTTAATACTATTGAATCGGCGATTGAATAGCAAGAGCTCGACTGTCCGCCTTAACGCTCGGCAAACGTTCGAGGTCCGCTGGCCGGGCAGCGAACGCGAAGAGAGTGGTATTGGAACGCGACCTTCGGTAATCCCGTTCTCGGGCGGCACAAAACAGCAGATACTATTGGCCGCCCGAGAAACGAGCGTCGCGGCGAACTCGCCGTTCAGAACTCGATCTTGAGAACAATCATCTGATACAGGCGACCGCCCTGGCCGGAGAAACTCCCCTGATTTCCCGAAATCTTCCCGAAATTCTGAGGATTGCGGAAGTCGACCGTGGCGTTCGGCTGATTGAAGAAGTAGCGCTTGAACGGATTGTTGACGTCGTAGCGCAGGGTGCCCTTGAGCCGTTCGAAGAACGTGAACGATTTCGAGATGCTCACCTGATGCCACAGCATTCCCGGACCCGTCTGGATGTTGCGGCCGGACATCCCCGCCGTGAAGGAGTTTGGATAGGCGAACGCGTTCAGATCGGCCCAGGGAAGCGCCAGCGCGGTCTGATGGCGGCTGGGACCGTGCGCATCCCACGGAATCTTGATGTCTTTGTACGTCTTGCCGGGGGCCATGTCCGCGCGTTGTCCGCCAGGGAGATAGACGTTGTTGGTGCCGGTGTATCCAAAGGTCAGAGGAAGCCCGTTTTCAAGCGTCTGGATCACGTTCAACTCCCAATTCCCCAGCACGCCGTTCACGAACCAGTTGGCTTGGCTCATCCACTTCTTGCCCTTGCCGAAGGGCAGTTCGAGCAGACCGTATGTAACCCAACGGTGAGTTACGTCATAGTTTGAGCGGGCCTTCTCCAGACGCCGGTTGAAGTACGTAAGCCCACCCGCGCCGCCGTCGTCGGAAGCCTCGTCAATCGCCTTCGCGAATGTGTAGAAGGAGGTGAGCGACAGGCCGTTCGTCATGCGCCGCTCCACTTTGAGGGTTCCGGAGTGGAATGACGAATGGCCGTAGTTGGAGTAGTGCTGGATGGCCCCAAAATGCGGGTAGGGCCGGAAGTTCTGATACTGATTGCGGATGCGGTCGAGGGTGGCGAAATCCGAAGCGACGTTCAGGGGAATCTGATTGATGTCCCAGCGATTCAGCAGTCCCACGCCGGCCGATCCCTGGTAATTGGCCTCCATCAGGAGATTGCGTCCGAACTCCCATTGCAGGCCGCCGTTCCAGTTCACCGTGTAGGGCATCCGCATGTTGGGGTCGTACCAGGAAGCGCTGCGGCCGCTGTAATTCGTCCCGACGAAGGGCGAAGTTCCGTCCGCCGCGATGGGAAACGCGATGCGTCCGGGACCGTTACGAAGATAGAACGCGACATCCGGATTCCCCGGCGCCGGCTGCAACGTCGCCGTCGCCAGGTACTCTTCAAAGTTCTCGTTCAGGCCGTTGGTCCACAGGTCGATGGTGTTCAGCGCCAGCCCGCCGCGGAACACGAGTTTCGGCGTGATGGTGTAGGCCGCGCCCAGCCGCGGCTGGAAATTGTTCAGATCGCGCTTCGAAAGCAGGCCCTTCGGATGAACCAGGCCGCCCTTGCGCCCGGTAAGCGAGTCCGTAACGTCGGGACTGAACTGCGTCTGTTGTCCCCACTTCGTGGAGAACGGCGATTCATACTGCCAGCGCACGCCGGCGTTGAGAGTCAGCTTGGGAGTCACCTTCCAGTCATCCTGGAAGTAGGCCGCATGAGACCACCAGCGGGGAAGCCAGGTGGCGAGATCGCGCGTGAAGTCGGCGCGAACCACTCCGCCGAGCATGAAGGATGCGAAGGCATTGCCGGTGTTCGGCCGGAATGGGAACTCCGTTCCGCCAAAGCGGTACTGCCCCGAAGGCTCCGCGGCTATCTGGACATTGTGCCGCGTACGGAGGATCTCATAGCCCGCCTTAAACGTGTGCCGGCCGCGAACGACAGTCAGGTTTTCCTGAAGGCTCATGTTTTCGGCCACTTCTTTCGAAGCCCCGCCAGGGAAGTCGAAGTACAACTGGCCGCCCGTGGAGTTGCGGAAATTGGGCATCGTGTCCCCACTTACGCCCGGGATACCGAGTTTCTCCGCCCATCCCTGGTTCAAACTCTCCGGCGAACGGGTGGTGTTCCGCCGGTTCGCTCCGAAACGGATCTCGTTGATCACGGTTGGCGAGAGGGTCAGCGTGTCGGATACGACAAGCTGATTCTGGTTGATCGGAATCGGAGTGACGTTAATGTCGAAAATGGGGTTGGCCACGGAGGTCTGCCAGCGGTCGCGGAACGACCGGTGCCGGAAATAGGATTCACGGCCGAAAACCTTGTGGCGGTCGGAAAACGAGTGATCGATCTTCCAGTCGAAACCGGTGCGGTAGGAACGGTAGACAGTATCGGCGGACCGGTTATTCTGCGGGCCTTGCCGGTTGATGAACGCCTGATTGTTCCGGTTATTCTCCACTTCGTAGGGGTTGAAGCCCATGAACTTGTTGAACACCGGATCGACTCGCGACAACGGAATGCGATTGCCCGCGAATTGGGTGCGTGAATAGGTTCCATCGGGCAGCACGCTCAGCGACGCGGGATCGAAAATCGGATCGCCGATGCCGCCGAAGGAGAAATCGCCCGCAAGCATAGCCGGAGAAGGCACGGCGCGGTCGAAATTCTCAGACGCCTTCTCGTGATGCCGCTGGAAGCCCCACAGGAAGAAGGTGCGGTTGCGTCCGTCATAGATCTTCGGAATAGCCACGGGACCGGAGATGGATGCCGACATCAGATGGAAGCCGAACGAATTGGTCGGCTTGGCGGCGTCCTGCCAGTTGCGGTGGATGAAGTGCCGCGCCATATAGCGCTCCTCAGCCAGGCCGTGCAGTTTATTGGTGCCGCTCTTGAATACGATGCTCATGACGCCGCCGCCCGAATGGCCGTATTCGGCGGGCAGCACGGTCGTGATGACTTTGACCTCCTCCATGTTGTGCTCGACGGTGGACATGTTGCGTCCGGTGCCGATAACCCCGGTGCCGGGGGTCAGCGCCGACACCCCGTCGGACGTCATCGAAAACGCCCGCGAGCGCCCGCCGGCCGCGTGGCCGTAGCCGCCTTGCGAGGTGACGCCGGGTACGTACCACATCATCGATTCCACTTTCATCTGAGGCGAGGGCAGCTTGGAAAGTTGCACGCCGCTGACCAGATGGCCGGTGGAGGAGGTTTCGGTTTCGAGCAAGGTGGCCTGCGCGCCCACCTCGATCGATTCCACCACTTGTCCCACTTCGAGAATCGCGTCCACGCGCACGGTTTCCGTGGATCGAACGGCGATGGCGGTGCGAACCAGCTTCTTGAAGCCCTGCGCTTCAAACGTCACTTCGTAGGTGCCGGGGTTGAGATACGGTTGCCGGTACAGCCCCTGGTCATTCGTGGTCGGCGAATAACTGAAGCCCGTATCTTTGTCGGCCATGTGAATCCGGACGCTCGGAAGAATCGCTCCGGTCGAATCTGTTACGGTGCCGACGATGGTGCCTTGGCCGGTCTGCGCGGACGCAGTGACGGCGGTTACGAGGAGAATGGAAACGAGACGCATTGCGAGAGACCTCTTCTCTAGAAGGGACGTTATCACCAAACAGGTGGAGTCCGCAAGGGCTGGCTCGTTAACTTTTTGCCAGGATGCGCGGCAACCGGGGGCGCACGACATCCGCAAGTCCCGCCTCCGGACGGACTGGCCCGGCCCCGCGCCTGTGGCATACTGGCAGTACCGGTGCACATGCGGCTGCCATTCGTTCTCCTGCTATTGACGCCTCTCCAAACGGCAGGCGCCCAGACGCCCGCCGCGGCACAGGCCGACTTCTTCGAGAAGCGAGTCCGCCCCATCCTCGCCACGCGCTGCCAGAGCTGTCACGGCGCCAAAGTACAGTCCGCGGGATTGAACCTGACGAGCGCGGCCGGCTTCCGCGCCTTCTCCGCCCGCCTGCTTCCCGCGGTGAGCTATAGCGGCCCCGCCAAGATGCCTCCCACCGGCAAGTTGAGTGACGGGGAAATCGCCGCCTTGCGCGAGTGGGTGAACATGGGTGCGCCCTGGCCGGAATCGGAACCTGCCGGAACGCCCGCGGCGGATTTCTGGTCCTTTCGTCCCGTGAAGGTCCCCTCGCTGCCTCCCGTGAAGAATGAAGGCTGGGCGCGAAACCCGATCGACCGGTTTGTCCTCGCGCGGCTTGAGGAGCGCGGCCTCGCACCGGCGGCGCCGGCGGGGAAAGTCACGCTGATCCGCCGCGTCACCTACGATCTCACGGGTCTGCCGCCCTCGGAAGACGAAGTGCGCGCGTTCGCCGCCGACGCGTCGCCCGAGGGTTTCGCGAAGATCGTCGACCGGCTGCTTGCCTCGCCCCGCTACGGAGAACGCTGGGGACGGCACTGGCTCGATGTCGCCCGCTATGCGGATTCGACCGGCGCGGACGAGGACCACCGTTATCCGCACGCCTGGCGCTATCGCGACTACGTCATCGACGCCTTCAACCGGGATCTGCCCTACGACCGCTTCATCCGCGAGCAAATCGCGGGCGACCTGCTGCCGGACGAGAAGGGCGGGGAAGTGAACACCGCCGGAATCGTCGCCACCGGATTCCTGGCCCTTGGACCGAAACTTATCGCCGAACAGGACAAGCCGAAAATGTTCTACGATATCGTCGACGAGCAGATCGACGTTACCGGAAAAGCGATCCTCGGACTGACCATCGCTTGCGCCAGATGCCACGATCACAAGTTCGACCCCGTCTCGACGAAAGACTACTATTCGCTCGCCTCCATCTTTGCCAGCACGAAGCAACTGGCGAAGCTCGAAGGGACCGTGTCCAAGCTCTATTTCGCACCGCTCGTCGGGCGCGATGCCGCGGAGCAATACGAATCGCACCAACAGAAGATCGAGGCCAAGAAGCTTGAAATCGACGAAGTGAAGGCGGAAGAGGCGCGCCGTTACCGCGATGCGCTTTCTCCCCGGATGGCGGAGTACATGGTGGCGGCGCGCAAAGTGTACGTTGAATCAGCCGCGCCGGCGGATGCCGCAAAAGCCGCCTCGCTCGACGCCGCGCTGCTTGCCCGCTGGGTCGAGTACCTGAAACCCGGTAAGGAGCGCCGGGCGCATCTCGAGCCCTGGTATCAGGCCGCGCCTTCGGATCTGGAGAGTACGGCGCGCCGCTACCAAACGGAGTTCCAGGAAGTGGCTGCGAAGCGCGACAAGAAATTCCAACCCGGCGATAATCGGTTCTTCACCGAGGTGGCAGCCGCGAAAGGGCCGCTCGGCATGCCGGATGCGCAGCGCGACAAGCCGCTCACCGCGGCTCTCGACGCCGAAATGGCGAAGTTGAAAGACAGCGCGCCCGCCGAGCCGCCTTTTGCCTGCGGTGTGGCGGAAGGCAAGAACGTGGATCAGCGCGTGTTTGTCCGTGGCAATCCGGCAGCGCTTGGAGACCCGGTGGCAAAGCGCTTTCCCTCCGTTCTCGCCGGCGAAAATCAGCCTCCGATCACGGCCGGGAGCGGACGCCTGGAGCTGGCCCACTGGCTGACCGATGCACGCAATCCACTTACGGCGCGCGTAATGGCGAACCGTATCTGGCAGGGACATTTCGGCGAAGGGCTTGTCAGAACTCCGAGTAATTTCGGCCTGGCCGGTGAGCGCCCCTCGCATCCCGAGCTGCTCGATTGGCTGGCGACGGAGTTCGTGGCTCGCGGCTGGTCGATCAAAGCGCTGCACCGTTTGATCGTGCTGTCGAACACGTATCAGATGAGTGGAGCCGCCACGCCTGAAATGCGCGAGCTCGACGCCGACAACCGCCTGTTATCGCGCTTTAAGATGCGCCGTTTGGCGGTTGAGGAGATTCGCGATTCTTTGCTCGCGGCCGATGGCTCTCTCGATTTGACCATGGGCGGATCGCTCCAGAAGGGGGAAGGCACCGACAAGGAATTCAGCGACGATCGCAAGAGCCCCAACCCGGACAACAGCACCCGGCGCACGGTTTACCTTCCGCTGCGGCGCTCGAATCTGGCGAGCATGTTTAACCTCTACGATTTTGGCGACGCCACGACCAGCACGGAAACCCGAGCGCAGACCAACGTCGCGCCGCAAGCGCTCTTCATGATGAACAGCGCGTTTGTGGCGACGCGCGCCCGAACACTTGCGACAAAAGTCATGGACGACCCGCGCGGTATCGAACGAGCCTGGTACCTGGTGCTTGGACGCGAACCCGAACCGGGCGAAAGGCAAGCCGCGCGCGACTATCTGGAACGCTTCCCTTCAAAATCGGGCGACGGCGCGGGACGCCTCCTGGCATGGTCGAGCCTCTGCCGTTCGCTCATGGCCTCGAACGATTTCATCTACGTACACTAGGAAAACGATGGGCCCTCTCCGTTCGATTTCACGACGCCATCTGCTGAGGAGTTCCGCGTGCGGCTTCGGATTGATGGGACTTCAATCGCTTCTGGCGGAGGAAGGCCATGCCGACCCGCTCGCCGCCAAGCCGCCCCACTTCGCCGCCCGCGCCAAACGCGTGATTTTTCTGTTCATGCATGGCGGTCCGTCACAAGTGGACACGTTCGACCCCAAGCCCCGGCTCACTCTCGACCACGGCAAGCCGCTTCCGTTCAAGCGTCCGCTCACCTTTGCCGAAGGCAGCACGGGAAACCTGCTGAAATCGCCATGGCAGTTCCGCCAGCATGGGCAAAGCGGCATTCCGATCAGCGAGCTTTTTCCCAACGTCGCGCGGTTCGCGGACGACCTCTGCGTGCTCCGGTCGATGGTTGGCGATAGCGTCGCGCACGGTGGCGCGGTGCTTCAGTTGCACACGGGGTCGAATACGTTTACGCGCCCCAGCATGGGTTCGTGGGTGGTCTATGGATTGGGCACGGAGAACCGGAATCTGCCGGCGTTTCTCACCTTGAAGCCCGGCCTTTCGCACGGCGGAGCGAAGAACTGGAGCTCGGGCTTTCTGCCGGCTTCCTATCAAGGCACGGCGGTGGGCCATGGCGGCGTGAAAATCGACGACCTCACCGAGCCGATCGAGCACCTGAAGAATACCGGCCTCAGCGCCGAGCAGCAGCGATATGAGCTCGACATGATCCAGAAAATGAACCGCGCGAGCACGGAGCGATGGCAGCAGGATTCCGAGCTCGATGCGCGCATTCAGGCGTTCGAGTTGGCGTTCCGCATGCAGACCGAAGCGCCCGAGGCGTTCGATATTTCGAAAGAAACGGAAGCGACGAAAAAGCTCTACGGACTTGACGGGCCCGAATCGCGCGATTTCGGATGGCAGTGTCTGATGGCGCGAAGGCTTGCCGAGCGTGACGTGCGGTTCATCCAGATCAACCACGAATACGGGCCTGGCAATGAAGTCGGATGGGATGCGCATAGCGAGTTGATCCGTCTCCACACGCGAACGGCGCTGCAGGTGGACCGGCCCATCGCCGGGCTCCTCGAAGATCTGAAGTCGCGCGGGCTGCTGAAGGACACGCTTGTGGTGTGGGGCGGCGAGTTCGGGCGCACGCCGATCGCGCAGGCGGGCGACGGCCGCGACCACAACCCATACGGCTACTCGATGTGGATGGCGGGCGCAGGCGTGAAGCCGGGGACGACGTACGGAGCGACCGACGAGTTTGGCTATTACGCCGTCGAAGACCGCATGCATATCAACGATCTGCACGCGACTATTCTGCACATCCTGGGACTGAACCACGAACGGCTGACATATCCGTACGGCGGGCGCGCGTTTCGACTGACGGACGTGGCCGGCAAAGTGGCCACGAAGATTTTGGCGTAAGCCCAATGCCGCTCAGTCTTAACCAAGCCGCTTGGGACCACTCTCCGATGGCCGACGATCCAGACGAAACCGGCCGTCGCCCTGAATGAGATCGGATGGTTTCCGCATACAACGACTACCTGCAAGTTTTGTAGATAGTCAAGGGGTACCCAAAAAAAGAATGTATTGCGGAGGACCCTCCTCGGAAGGGCGTTTTTTTCCGCTGAAGGGGGCGTCAGTGTGCCGCTGGCGGCCTGGCCGCAATCTTCACTGCGGCGTCGACTAGTTCCGCGTCCCGCCCGCGCGCCGCGGTCAACTGCAAGCCGAGCGGCATACGCGACACCGCGCCGCGCCCCATCGGAATCGAGATCGCCGGACACCCAAGGCCCGTCCACGGAGAGTTCATACGCGGGTCGCCAGTGGTCGCAAGGCCAGCCGGTGGCGGCCCTGGCGCGGAGGGCGTAAGCAGCACCGGATATTCGCGAAACACGGCGTCCATTGCGCGCCTGCCTTCCTCGATCGCCGCGAGCGCCTTCGCGTACTCATCGCGCGGAATCTTCAGCCCTTCTTCGATCAACCCTGCAAGCTTCTGCCCGATTCTCGCGCCATGCTCCCTCCAGGTTGCCTCGTGCGTGCGCGCTCCTTCATAGTTGTTGACCAGCCGCACCGCCGGCAACACGCGGGCGAACGCGGGCGGAAAGGCGATGGCGGGCAATTCCCGTGTCGCCGCGCGGAAGGCCTGTTCCATTTCGCCATCCACGCCGTCAAGCGTTTCCGGAACGGCGTACTCGAGCTTCGGAAACTGGAGACGCGCGTGTCCCATCCGCTCCCACAACAGGCCCATGTCGGGCGCGGTTTCCGTGAACAGCCCCGGCGTGTCGAGCGACGGCGCGAAGGGAAGCACACCCGCCGTGGGCAGCGTTCCGAAAGTGGGCTTGAAGCCCGTGACGCCGCAGAAGGACGCGGGGCGCAGCACCGATCCCTGCGTCTGCGTGCCAAGCGCGAACGGAACCATTCCCGCGGCCACCGCCGCCGCCGAGCCGCTCGAACTTCCACCCGGCGTGTAGCGGCCGTCGCGGGGATTGCGCGTCGGGGCCGGGTCGAAATACGCAAACGCCGTTGTAGCCGTCTTCCCCATCAACACCGCGCCCCGCGACAAAAGGTCCGTCACCAGCGCGGCGTCGGACGAGCCCTTGCGGCCCGCATATATCGGCGATCCGTATTCCGTCGCCATGCCGCGCGTTTCGAAAATGTCTTTTGCGCCGAACGGTACTCCCGCAAGCGGCCCGCGTCCGCCCCCGTCGCGAGGCGCGACCTCGACCCACGCGCGCAACTCTCCGTCGCGCCCGGCGATTCGCTCAAGACACAGTTTCTTGATATCCGCGGCGCTCTTTTCGCCGGATTCCAGCCATTCGATGATTTGCCCTAGCATACCCACTCGTGTTCTACTGTCTCACATGAAAGCCGTTCCGTTCTATCTGGCCCTTCTTGCGTTCCCCTTGTGCGCGCAAGTGAAGATCACACAGAGCTCCGACCGCATCACCATCGACATCGACGGCAAGCCGTCCACCGCGTTCTTCATCGGGGCGGAGACCGCAAAGCCGTACCTGCACCCGCTCCGGGCGCCATCGGGAAAGATCGTCACGCGCGGCTATCCCATGGATACGATTGAGGGAGAGAGCAAGGATCATCCGCATCATCGCGGGCTGTGGTTCACGCACGGCGAAGTCAACGGAATCGATTTCTGGGCGAATGAGGAGTCGCAGAAGGGCGTGAACGGCAAGAAAGGCAAGGTCGTCGTGAAGAAGGTTGACGGCTTGAAGAGCGGGAAGAAGTCCGGCTCCGTCGACGCCACGTTCGACTGGGTCGATCCGCAAGGGAAGGCTATCATCGTCGAAACTCGCAAGATGGTGTTTTATGCGGGGCCCGGACAGCGGGCGATGGATTTCGACATCTTGCTGCGGGCCATCGAGAAGGTGGAGTTCGGCGATACGAAGGAAGGCACTTTCGCGATTCGCCTGGCGGCGGGGCTTGAAGAGCCGATGCCGAAATCGCTGCCGAAACCGAAGCGCACCGGCCTCATGACCGATTCCGAGGGCCGTTCGGGGGAGAAAGCCGTGTGGGGCAAGCGGGCGGCGTGGGTGGACTACGCGGGCGAACTGGAGGGCGAGAAGCTGGGTATCGCGATCATGGATCATCCCGGCAATCCAAAGCACCCCACCTACTGGCACTCGCGCAGTTACGGCTTGTTCGCCGCGAACATCTTCGGCGAGCACGATTTCTACAACGACAAGGGCCGCAACGGTGGAATGACGCTCGAAGCCGGGAATACGCTGCGCTTCCGCTACCGGGTGGTGATTCATCCGGGCGATGCGCAGAGCGCCGGCATCGCCGCGCAGTACAAGAAGTACGCCGCGATGAAATAGGGCGGCGGGCCCAGGTTGGCGCTATATGCCCCACACGGTTGGACATTGCCCCACCCTGCGCCGGCGGGCGCAAGCCGCGGGCTGGCTGGAACCCCTCCTGGGGAGCATCAGGCACTCCTGTCACAGTGGTGCGCAAATTGCACCAATGGCTCCGGGAGGTGACAGCATGATGAGGCTATTGAAAGTAATTGGAATCCTGGCAGTACTTGTTCTGACCGCTCCGCTGATATTGCGCGCCGTCGATCAGCCTGTCCCGCCAACTCCGCACATGAAGATCGCGACGCCGGAGACGTGCCAGATTGGCGACATCGTCACGGTGACAGGCGAGAATCTCGATCGGACACGGGTTGAAGCCGTCTATCTGACGAACGGAAAAGAGGACTGGCAAGTCCCCGTCGTTGAGCAGAAGGCGACGATGATCAAGTTCAAAGTTCCGGCTGAAGTCAAGGCGGGCCGCATGACGATCATGGTGCTGATGAAGGGCATCGAGCCTGTTTTGATCGAGCAACCGGTACACGTCACTATTCTGTGACGTCTTAGCCAGCCGGCCCCGCCGACGCTCAGGGAACCCCCTCCCAACGACGGCGAGGCCTGCTGGCGCGAGTATGAGGCGCCTGATTTTTGTCGGAAAAAGCCCGCTGATCAATTTTTTTGGGGCTGATCGGCGGGCTTTCTTACTTCACGCCCGGATGCTGGGCTGGGGCCCCATGCTCGATTCGGGAATCGCACGGCTTGCGGCGCGGCAGGTCGTAGGTCATTCTGCTCTGAGTGATGGTGGTGGGCGCTTGTCCGGATCGGCGGTGCGCAACGCCGAGGTGCGTTATCCGTTGACTTCCACCGGACCGTTCAACCGCGCTTCTTCTCCCACCGCGCAATCGTGGCTGAGGCACTCCACTTCGAAGGAGACGTCGATCGGCTTGAAAGCCGGCCTGCCGCGGAGGTGGCAGATTAAACAGCCGCTTGCCGATGTAGCGCATATGGTTGATGGTTGTCTCGGGAACCTGTTTGAAGTATCGCTTGGATGCGGGAGTTCGAATGTTCTATTCGTATTCGACGCCCATCAAGAACAATCCGCAAGCCGGAGCGGACGGTCCCGCCTTCTTCCACGAGCCGGGCGCGAGCAGGCCCAGTAGACCCTCTTCGCCCAGATTTCCTTTCCCCGCTTCGATCAAAGTCCCTACAATGTTGCGGACCATGTGCTTCAGAAACCCGCTGCCGCGCACGCGGTAGACAAGGCGGTCCGGGCCGGTCTCCAATTGAGAGGAGAACACTTTTCTTACCTTCGACCGGCCCTCCTTATCCGATTCGTCCGCGGCGGCGAACGCCGAAAAATCCTGCTCGCCTTCGAGAAGCGGCGCGAGCGCGCGCATCCGCTCGGCATCCAGCCGGTACGGGTAGTGATGAACATAGCGGCGCTCGAAAGGCGAACACACCTCGCCGCGGAAGATCCGGTATTCGTATGTCTTCGCGACAGCGTCGTAACGCGGATGAAACCCCGCGTGTGTCTCCTCCACCGAGACGATCCGAATTGGCGCCGGCAGCAGACGGTTGATCGCCTTCTTGAGATTGGGCGGCGGAATCGGATTCCCGATCGAGAACGCCGCTACCTGCGCGAGTGCGTGAACCCCGGCATCGGTCCGGCCGGACCCGGCTACGGAAACCGGTTTCCCTTCGATTTCTCCCACAATGGCTTCGATCGCGCCTTGAATAGTGGGGAGACCCGGCTGCACCTGCCATCCATGAAAATCCGTGCCGTCGTAAGCGACGGCGATTCGAATCCGGCGCATTCCAGCACTACACCGGCCTGGAACCCGGCTTCGTCGCCGGGAGCCCTTGCGCGCACAGCGGGCAACTCTCCGGGGGATGGGTTATCACTTGCAAAGTCGCGAGCGCCACTCGCGGGACGCCCACATTCGCCGCCCCACCGCTTCGGTCGATGATAGACGCCGCCGCCGCCACTCGCGCTCCGGCCGCCGTCAGGAGTTCGACCACTTCCTTCGTGCTGCCGCCGGTTGTAATCACATCCTCCACGACAACTACCGTGTCGGCGGCGGTAACGGTGAACCCCCGCCGCAACGTCATCTTACCGGAGGAGTCCCGTTCCGTGAAGATAAAACGCGCCCCAAGAGCGCGAGCCGCCTCGTGTCCAATGATGAGTCCGCCCACCGCCGGAGACGCCACCGCGTGAACGCTTCTCTCGAGAAGCAGGGCCTTGAGCTCCTGCGCCAGTTGCCTGCCAAGCCATTCCGCATGCTCCGGATGCTGCAGGACCAGCGCGCACTGAAGGTACTCCGGGCTGTGAAGCCCGCTCGTAAGACGGAAGTGTCCCGTGAGGTAAGCGCCGGTAGCGCGGAACAACTCCAGCACCGGCTCAGTTTGAATTTCCGCTTGCGGCGTCACAAACGCCTACTATACCATTGAAGGAATAAGGCTCAGATTGAGGAAAAACTTGACTCGCGTCCCCCTGGCACTGTTGTGTGCGTTTTTGACGATCGTTCCAAACGCCGGCGCGCAGGCCCCGGTGCAGCCGCCCCCGCCAAGAGCGAACGCCCACGAACTAGGGCAGCGTCCCGCGTCGAGGTTCAGCCGGATCACGAACAACTATCGCGAGATCCCGGTTCCACCGGTCAACCTCGCGAATTCGAACCGCATCGATTCGCTGTTGCGCGCCGGACGCCTGTACCTTTCTCTCCAGGACGCTCTCGCTCTCGCGCTTGAAAATAACCTCGACATCGAGCTGCAACGCTACGGACCGCAGATCGCCGACGCCGACATTCTGCGCGCCAGGGCCGGCGGTTTGCTGCGCGGCGTTCCCACCGGAGTTACCGCCGGACCCGGCGGCGCAACCGGACAGACGGGACAAGCAACCGGCATCACCCAGACGGCTGCCCAACAGGCGGGCGGCGCGGGTACCGGCACCGTCATCAGCCAGACGGGGTCCGCCATCCCGAACCTCGACCCCGTGCTCACCGGGCGCCTCAGTTGGGCCCATACTTCGGTACCCCAGACCGCCGCCTTTGTCACCGGCACGAACGCGTTCGTCAACCGCAATGACCTGGGTAACTTCAACATCCAGCAGTCTTTTCTGACGGGGACAACCGTCAGCTTCGGATATTTCAACTCCCGCGCGCATTCAAACAGCCTGCGCGCCGACTTCAACCCGTCCAACAGCGGCAGCGCAAGCTTGAATATTACCCAGAAGTTGTTGCAGGGCTTTGGCCGGGCGGTCAATAACCGCAACATCGTCGTCGCCAGGAATCAGCGGGAAATCTCGGATCTTGTCTTCAAGCAGCAGGTCATTACCACGGTCTCGGCCATTACCAATCTGTACTGGGATTTGGTGAGCTTCGGCGAAGACGTGAAGGTAAGGAGACAGGCTCTCGAACTCAATCAAAAGCTCCACGAAGACAACAAGAAGCAGGTTGAAATCGGCACGCTCGCGCCTATCGAGATCGTTCGCGCCGAAGCCGAAGTTGCGCGCGCGCAGCAGGATTTGACTATCGCGGAAACCCAGGTTCTTCAGCAGGAGACCATCCTCAAGAGCGCTTTGAGCCGCACCGGTGTCGCGAGCCCCGCCGTGGCCACCGCGCGCGTGGTGCCGACGGACCGCATCAGCATGCCCGAGATCGAAGCGATCGAACCGGTCCAGGATATCGTGTCGATGGCGCTGACGGCGCGCCCCGAGATCGCGCAGCGCCGCATCCAGATCGAGAACGCGAAGATCGGCCTGAAGGGGTCCAGGAGCCAGCTTTTGCCAACCGTTGACGGCTTCGTGAACCTCGCCAACAACGCTTTGGCGGGTGAGGTGAATCCTCTTCCGCTTCCGGATGTGGCTCCCGGCGTTCCGGCCGTGCCTCGCGTCGCCACGGCGTTCTTCGTCGGCGGCTACGGCACGGTGCTCTCTCAATTGTTCGCCCGGAATTTTCCGGACTACAGCGCGGGCTTTACACTCAATATTCCTTTGCGCAACCGCGCGGCGCAATCCGACATGATTCGCGACCAGCTCGCGGTACGCCAGCAGGAAATCGGCCTGCAACAGCTCGAAAATCAGATTCACGTGGACGTTCAGAACGCGGTGATCGGCCTGCAACAGGCTCGGGCGCGGTACCAGGCGGCCACCAAGGCGCGGGTACTCCAGGAGCAGACTCTGGACGCCGAGCAGAAAAAATACGCTCTCGGCGCATCCATAATCTTCAACGTGATCCTGGTTCAGCGCGACTTGGCCCAGGCGCAATCGGCGGAAGTGGCCGCGCTCAGCAACTACAGCAAGGCACGGGTCGAATTCGATCGCGCCACCGGCCAGACCCTGCCTCACTCGAGCGTCACCGTGGAAGAAGCCTTCCGGGGCTCGGTTTCGAAGCCGCCAAGCCCGCTGCCGGCGACGGATCCAAAGTAACGGAAACGGCGGACCGTTCGGCCGGGCAGACACCTCCGGCGAGGCTGCTGACGGGCCAGGAGGCCATTAATTAAACGCTAAGTTTAGGAAGACCTGGTCGCTACTGCTTTTTCGGAGCGAGGGCATCTTGGATCCGACGAAGGCCGAAAGCAAATCCGCGCCACCGACTAGCGCTGGGGTGGTTCCGAGATCTCGTAGCTGCAGGGGGAAATAAACCGGCCAACGTGGATAAGCTTCTCGGAGCAGAACGACCCGCAGTTCGCCGTAGGGCGGTGACGTCTCCATGTTTGGGCCATGTCCCAGTCGGGCGAGTTTGAGGACGAGTTGACCCGCCAGCGGCGCCGATACCAGGTTGCGCGTCACAGTCCGCAGCGCTGGCAGCAACTCGAACCGGTCTCCATCGGGCGAGTAAAGCGGCAAACTCGGACTACGTCATCGGATGTTCGCATCCGCCCGTCGCTGGCGAAGTTGCTCGACAACCGGGCGGAGCGTGCTCCGACCGGCGGCAATCCTCGCATAGTTTCTCACTGCTCGCCGTCGCCATCCGGACCTTCTCCGTTCCCAAGTCTCGGAAACGCAACGCCCCTTACATATCCATATACGGCATGGCTGGAACCTTGCCTATCAGACGCGAATAGACAGTGAGCGCGCCGCGGTGGTGCGCCGTGTGGTCGGTCAGTGCGCCGAGAATCGCGAATCGCGGCATTCCCCCCATGATGGGTCCAGGCGGCAGATGCACGAACCATGCGTCTTCACTGTTCGCCTCAACGGCGGCATGAGCCGCGGTGCACGCGCGATCCATCCACGCCCGTGCCGCGGACAAAGAAGAAACCGCGCGGACTTCTTTGTCCAGGCCCTCGAAATCCATGCTGAAGCCGTCGGCCGCAAATGCACCTTCGACAAACCAGTCTACCGTTTGAGCGCAGTGAGCCACTTGCTGGGCTACCGTGAACAACCCCTCCTTCGGCGCAAAGCCGGAATCGCTTTCTTCCAGAACTTTCGTCGATCGATTGAAGAATTCCTTCATCGCGCCCAATTGGCCGTGCATCGCTTCTTTTGTCACTATCCTTTCCTCCGGAGACCTATCATGACGTAGGTTTAGATCATTTTCAAGTTGAGAGTCTTAACGTTGATTCCCCGGCGGCGGTCAGCGGGCGAGCGAGCGCAGAAGGATCCACGTTTTCTCGGCCGCCGGGAGGCTGATTCTGCGCGACAGGACGTCATACCCCGAATGGCCGATCTTTGCCAGGAGCCGCGAGTAGATTTCGACCAAAGCCCACAATGATCGCCTGCTTCTCGGGTGGACCAGACCCAGCAGCGGCATGGATTCGTCGTAATACCGGCGCGCACGCGCGGCCTCGAAACGCATCAGATCGAGAAACGCCGGCGTGGGCGCCGCCGCCCGCAGATCTTCCCCGCGGACGCCGAAGCGATTTAGGTCCTCCGCTGGAAGATAGATCCGCCCGTTTTCGGCGTCTTCGCGGATGTCGCGCAGGATATTCGTGAGCTGGAACGCGATGCCGCACTTCTCGGCGAGCGGAGGAGCCTCCGGGGAATCGAAGCCGAAGATGTGGATGATGGCCAGGCCAACCACGGAGGCCACGTGGTAACAGTAGCGATACAGCCCGTCAAAAGTTTCAGGCTGCTTCGGATCGAGATCGCTTGTGATGCCGTCGATCATCTCGTAAAAGTACCGGGCGGGAATACCGAAACGCGTTACAGCATCGTGAAACGCCGGCCAGCAGGCGTTCTGGCCGTAGCGTCCGGCGAGCGCATGGTCGAGCGCCGCGCGCCAGCGGTCGATGGCAGCGCGTTCCGCGCCCGGCTCGTCGCTCAGGTCGTCCGAAGAGCGCATAAAGGCGTAGATGGCGCACATGGCGTCCCGCTGGGGAGGAGAAAGGAGAAGGAACGAGTAGTAGAAATTCTTAGCGCGCCGCCGCGCGACCGAGCGGCAGTACGCATAGGATTCGGCGGTCGTCATCAGGCGGCTCGTTTTAGCGCAAATCGCAACAGGGTCCCAATCAGAAGGCCCACTCGCTCGGCCTTCGAGATCGTCGGACGCCCGGCGAGCACGTCATAATCCATCCGCTCGATCTTCCGGAGCACCTGGAGGCCTCCGCGGCTGAACAACTCCAGATCGACCGAGAGGCGCGCGTCCACCATGCGGGCGAGAGGCCGCCCTGTTACGAAGAACTCCCGCGCGCGATCCACGGCCTCGCGCATGGCGGCGCGAAATTGCGGCGTCGGGCGCCGCTCCAGGACGTCTTCGAACGACGATCCGTGCTTCTCGAGCGCTTCGAGCGGGAGGTAGATGCGATCCTTTTCGAGGTCCACCGTCACATCCTGCCAGAAGTTAGCCAGTTGCAGGGCGGTGCAGGTCGCGTCCGAGAGACGCTGGCGCGCTTCGTCGGAGTAGCCGCAGAGATAGAGCACCAGGCGTCCCACGGGATTCGCGGAATTGCGGCAGTAGGCGAACAGGTCCTGCCACGTGCGGTAGCGCGTCTCGGTCTGATCCTGTACAAAAGCGTCGATCAGATGGACGAAGGGTTCCCGGGGAATTCCGTACCGCTCGGCCGTGGGGCGGAGGGCCACGAATACGGGATGCCGAAGCGGGCGCCCTTCATACATGGCCGCCAGCTCCCCCCGCCACCATTCGAGGAGACGCAGACTCTCGGCGGGTCCGCCCATCTCGTCGCCCAAGTCGTCCGCCCAGCGGCAGTAGGAGTAGACGTTGTAAAAGTCCTGATGAAGGCGCTTCGGCAGAAGAAAGCTGACGACGTTGAAATTCTCGTAGTGCGAGGTAGCGAGCGAGCGAGTGTATGCGAGCGCATCGTTCTCCGTCCAGACGGAGGCCATGGCCTCGGGCGAACGCACAAAGTCCCGGACCTGGAGAAAAGCGCTCCGGAGGAACACGTTAAGGAATAATCGCCGTCTTCAGGTGGCCGTTGTGGCTCATGAGATGGCGCATTACTTCCAGCAGATTGGTGAGCGGCTCCTCTTTGTTGACAAAGTCCCGGGCGGTGATGTCGCCGTTGCTCACAATGTCGAGCGCTTTGCGGATGTGCTGAGGCGTGTGGTGAAAGCTCGCTTTGCAGGTAATTTCCGAGTAGTGCAGAAGCGACGTGTCGAGGCTCACGCGGCTCTCGTTCGGGCAGCCCCCGAAGAAATTCACGGTGCCGCCGCGGCGGACCATGTCGACGGCCCAGTGCCAGGTTTCGGGTCTTCCCACGGCTTCAATGGCAATGTCGGCGCCGCGTCCCTGAGTGAGGCTTCGCACCACCACCGCCGGCTTCGGCTGGTCCGCCGTCGAAATCAACTCGCCGGCGCCCATGGCGGCTGCCCGGTCGAGCTGTGTCTTGCGGCGGCCGATGGCAATCACGCGCGCGCCGTATACCTTCGCCAGACGGACGAACATGAGCCCGATCGGTCCGAGGCCTATGATGGTGACCGTGTCGCCCGCCTTGATTCCCGTCTCTTCCAGGCCGCGCAGCACGCAGGCGAGCGGCTCGATCAGCGCCGCGTCCTGGTAGGATATGTGGGCCGGAATCTCGTAAGTATTGCTCTTGACGATACGTTCGGGAATGCGGATGAACTCGGCGTACGCGCCGTTGTTGAACAGCAGGTCCTCGCACAGATTTTGCAGGCCGCGGAGGCAAAAGTAGCAGGATGAGCAGGGCGCGGAGTTGGCCGAAACAACCCGCTGTCCGACCGTGAATTCCGTCACTCTTTCACCGGCCTTGACGACATCTCCGGCCAATTCGTGTCCGAACACCGCTGGTGGAACGATCATTCGCGCGTGGTAGCCACGGCGGAAGACCTTCACGTCGGTGCCGCAGGTGAGAGCCGCTCGTACCCGGACGAGTATGTCCCCCGGACCCACGGCGGGTATCGCCACCGGCTCGACCTGCAAATGCTCTTTGCCGTAAAGAACGGCCGCCATCATCTGACTCTTCACTGAGCCCACCTCTGTGGCTGAACGATTATTTTCAATGATTTTTCATCGGGATGCAATGCCAATTCCATACCTGCTGCTATTTTATCAAGCGGAAAGCGATGAGAAATAAGCGCCTCCACCGGAAGAGCTCCGCTGAATACGAGTTCGGCGGACTCCCGCTGCAGTTCTACCGAGGCGCTATAGCACCCAAAAACCCGCCGCTCACCCATACAGATGCTTGCACCGGAGAATTCGATGCGTTCCCGATCCGACGTCTGTGCAAATAATAGCAGACGCGCGCCCGGACGTGAAGAGCGAATCGCCTCATCCACCAAGCCGGGCGCCGATGTGGCGAGGACTACAATATCCGCTCCGCGGCCGTCCGTCAAGGTTTGAATCGCCGTAGCGGCATCGGTTTCCCTCGGATTCCAGGCGTGCGACGCCCCGGAGCGGCGCGAGGTTTCCAGGCGATCGGCGAGGGTATCGGTCGCGACGACGCAGGCGCCGGAGCGCTTCACGAGCATTGTGAACAGCAAGCCGATCGGTCCCTGACCCATGATGAGCACGGTGTCGTCCGGCTTCGGATCGCACTCGACTACGGCCTTGAGACAGGTGTTCACCGGCTCGACGAACGCGGCGCGTTCGAAGGAAACGCCGTCCGGAATCTTCTCCACGCCACGCTCGACAATCCAATCCATCACCCGTACATATTGCGCGAAGCCGCCGCCCGCGGGCTCAAACCCCGCCGTTACGCCGACTTTCTTATAGACAGGGCACTGGGCGAAAATTTTCTTCCGGCAGTAGAAACAATTCAGGCACGGGATGTGATGGAAGACCACCACGCGGTCGCCCGCCTTGAACCTCGTGACGCCGGAACCGGCCGCGGCGACTATGCCGGCGGTCTCGTGGCCGAAAATGCGGGGTGGGGGCAACAGATCGTATTCGATCTTCTTGAGATCGGTATGGCAGATGCCGCACGCTTCCACGCGTACCAGCAGCTCTCCGGCGCCGGCGGATGGAGTAGGTACCTGCTCCACGGAGACGACGCTCCTCCCCCGGTAGACGGCCGCCATCATCTGTAGGGGAATGGTGTCGGAAGCGCCGGATGGGACGCCTGCGGGGGCCGCGATGTCAGAACCGGCAACTGGCAATAAAATCACCCAAGCTTTCCGACGCCTTGCGGCAGCGGCTTCTCAAACGTAACAATTCGGGCGCGCGGGTCAACGGCCTCGCGGCGGTTCCGAGCAAGATACGAACTAAATCGAACCGGCCGTCGGGCCGTAATGCGCGGTTAAGGTCGGCTGAAAAGCCTTCTCCGGCTAGATCCGAAACCGACTTAATGCAGAACAAACGAATTTTACATTCTCGCACTATCGGAGCTATTCCCGCAGCTTCCATTTCCACGGCGACCGCGCCGGTTGCACGCAACCGAGCTTTCTCGGAGGCGGTTTGCGCCACGTGATCGATAGACGCCACCGGGCCGGACGTGGAGGGGCGGCTGGAAACCGGCTGCGCGGCGTCAAATTCCCCCGAGGGTCCGTGGATGGCGCTGGCGACGACGATATCCCCCACCCGGAGGCTGGGATCGAGCGCTCCGCAAAAGCCAACGCTCACGACGGCATCGAATAAAACCTCCGGCGCCGTCGAATAGGCATCCGGCGGTCCGGGAATGGCCGGTGGCACGAAGTTGTCTGCGCGCCGGGCGTCGAGCGCGTCCGCCCGGCGTCCGGTTTCCCGAAGAGCCGCCTCTACAATCGCCGCTCCCCTCGAAGGACCGGCCCCATTTGCCGCCATCCGGATCTCCTTTCCTCCAAGCGATGCGGCGCAGGCCCAATATACGGGCCATCGAAGCCTCTTTACGTCCCTGCAGTGCCGCAGCAGACCGGCGAATTCCATGCGATCCGCGCCGGCAAAAAGAATCGCGCCCACTCAGCTGTATCCGTTCGCCCGGAACCAATCCACAGCGCGCAAGAGAGCCGCGTCCACCGGTCCGGGTTCAAAGCCCAATTCCCGCCTTGCTTTTTCGTGAGAAACGAACATCTTCTTCTTCGCCATTCGGACCGCGTCGAGGGGGACGCGTGGCTCGCCTCCCGCCACGTGTGCCCATGCAGTGGTTACGACGCCCGCCATCCACGCCACAGCCCAGGGCAGCTTTATCGCCGGCGCCGGCTTTGCCATGATCTTCGCCAGCCGCCCCAGGATCCGCTCCAAAGTCAGATTTTCCGCCCCCAGGATATAGCGCTCGCCCGGCCTCCCCCGTTCACACGCCAGCAGGTGCCCATGCGCGACGTCGCGGACATCCACCAGATTCAGGCCGGTGTCGATGAAAGCCGGCATCCTGCCGTTCATGAAATCGAGCACGATCTTCCCGGTTGGAGTGGGCTTCACGTCATGGTCCCCGACCGGCGCTGTAGGATTTACGATCACCACCGGGAATCCCAGCCGCGCATACTCGATCGCGGCCAACTCGGCCAGAAACTTGGAACGCTTGTAGGCGCCAACCATCCGGTCGAGCGACACCGGCAAATCCTCGCTTCCTAGCCCCCCTTCCGGCACCCCAATGCAGCCGACAGTACTGGTGTAGACGACTCGGTCCACGCCCGCCCACCGCGCCGCCTCCAACAGATTCCGCGTGCCTTCCACATTCGACGCGAATAACTCGGAGGGATCCTTTGCCCACAATCTGTAGTCCGCGGCGACGTGATACACGGCCTCGCAGCCCGCCACCGCCTGCGCGAGCGATTGGGGATCGCGCAGATCCCCAATCGCCGTTTCCGCCTCCAAGTCCCGAAGCTTACTCGTGGACCGAATCAGCGCCCTAACCTTCCGTCCGGCCGCCAGTAGTTCGCGCGCGACGTGCCAGCCGACAAAGCCCGACGCGCCGGTAACCAGAATAGGCCTCACGGCTCTCGCCTCACGAACTCAGGATGGGCCGTCCCCTTTTAGGACGCGCGTCCGGCCTTCAAAAACGCCGACAACGCCATTACCGGAAAATAGAGCCGGTATAAATGATAATTCAAGTAAAATACCTTCGGAAATCCGGTGCCGGTCGCGAGGCGCTCGTCCCAATCGCCATCGCGCCGCTGCGTTTCGATCAGATACTCGACGCCGTGCCGGACGCTGACGCTCGTCGTGTCTCCGCCCGCGATCAAGCCCATGATCGCCCATGCGGTCTGCGAGGGCGTGCTGGGCGCCGGCGTGAAACACCCGTTATCGTAGCTCGCGCAGCTTTCGCCCCAGCCGCCATCCGGATTCTGGATGGAGCGCAGCCACTCGCCACCGCGAAGGACGTGCGCTTCCCGGTCGCTTTCGCCGGCCGCCGCCAAGCCGCGCAAAGCGAAACACGTTCCGTAAATATAGGCCACGCCCCAACGGCCATACCAACTGCCATCCGCTTCCTGATGGCGAATCAGATATTCCGCCCCGCGGCGGACGGCCGGGTGTTCCCGGCTGAACCCGTGAGCCTTCAACGCCTCGAGAATACGGCCGGTGATATCGGCGCAGGTCGGGTCGAGCATGGCGTTATGATCGGCGAAGGGTACGTCCGCCAGGAAATGCCAATCGTTATCGACGTCGAAGGCCGCCCAACCTCCGTCCTTCGACTGCATCGCAAGCAGCCAGTCGAGAGCGCGTCTGTGGCAGGCGCGTTGCGCGTCGCGGTCCGAGGCGCGGGCGTGGCTCAAGGCCAGCAGCACCATGGCGGTGTCGTCGATGTCCGGGTAAAACGCGTTCGCGTACTCGAAGCACCAACCTGAAGGCTCCGCGCGCGGGCGCTTCACGGACCAGTCGCCCTTCCGGCGAATTTCCCGGTCCAGGAACCAGTCGGCAGCGCGCTGAAGGGGTTCGGCGGCGGAGGCGCCGGCCTCGCCTATCGCATAGGCGGCCATCGCCGTGTCCCAGACGGGTGAGAAGCACGGCTGGAAAAGGAAACGTCCGCCTTCATCCACCATCAGGTGGTTGAACTGGCGAAGCGCTTCCACGCGTTCGGGATGGTCCGCCGGATACCCCAGGACATCGAACGCCATGATGGCGTACATCATGGGCGGGTAGATCGCACCCAGTCCGTCGGAATCCTTGGTCCGTTCGATCATCCACCGCTCGGCTTCGCGGATGGCTCTGGCGCGGATCGAGCGCGGCCCTCGCCTTTCCCAGAATTTCAGAAACCGGTCGGCGGCCAGAAAAAAATTACGCCATGTCCACAGTTTGCCGCTTCGTTCGAGTCCCGTGGGCACTCCGGGTAGGAAGAGTTCCTCAAGATTGAAGCCCTCCGGCACGGGGCGCATCGGATTGTGCGCGTGGACGATTGAGAGAGCGACGACGATCGCGCGCGTCCAAGAGGACATCTGGAAGAGGAAATTGAACGGGAGGAGCACGAATTCGGGCGGAATCGTCGGACAAGCCTCGCGGGGATAGAGTCCGAACAGGCTGAGGTTGACCTTGACGTAGCTGTTTGCCGCCTGAATCCCGCCCCGCGACAGGATACACTCGCGGGCCTTCGCCATATGCGCCTCGTTCACATCGTAGCCCGCAAGCTTGAGGGCGAAATAGGCCTTCACCGTGGCGCTGATCTCGGTCGGTCCGCAGGCGTAGATGTTGAATCCGCCGTCCGGAAGCTGGCGGTCCAGAATTGACCTGGCTGCCTTATCGACCAAGGCGCGGCTCTCGGGATTCCAGTGCCCTCCGGTTGGGGGGTACAGCCAAAGTTGAAGCAGAATGAAGTCGGATTCGAGGGTTGAATCGGCGGTCAGCTCCGCGCACCACTCGCCGTCCGCATCCTGCAGCTCGAGAAGGCGGGCCGCCGCGCGATCAAGCGTCTTGCCCGCCGTGGAAATCAGGTCGCCCCGAAGTTGCAGACTCGGTGTCATGGGTAGGAAATCGGTGTCAATCCGCTAATTTGCGCCAGTTCCGGTGGAAGCGAGAAACGCACCTCTTCTTCAATCAGCTCGACCTCTTCGACATTGCGGAACCCGCTGCTTCTCAGCGACTCGATCACGCCCTGAACGAGATTCTCGGGGGCGGAAGCCCCGGCCGTCACCGCCACGTTCCGCACCTCCCCGAGCCATGCCGGATCGATATGCTCCGCATCGTCCACAAGGTAAGACCGCACACCGTGGTTATCGCAGACTTCGACCAGCCGCTTCGAATTCGAGCTATTCCGCGATCCCACCACCAGCAACAGTTGGCAAAAAGGAGCCACGGCCTTCACCGCCATCTGACGGTTCTCGGTGGCGTAACAAATGTCCTGGGCCGGGGGGCCCTGAATCAGCGGGAACTTTTGCTTCAGCCGTTCCACGATGTCGCGCGTTTCATCGAGACTCAGCGTGGTTTGCGTCAGATAGCAGACGCGCGTCGCGCCGGAAATCTCGAGCGCGTCCACGTCGCCCACGTCTGAAACCAGATGAGTGCGCTCGGGCGCCTCGCCCAGCGTGCCGACCACTTCGTCGTGATCCTTGTGCCCGATCAGTACGATCGTGTAACCCTCGCGCGCAAACTTGACGGCCTCGAGATGGACCTTTGTTACGAGCGGACAGGTCGCGTCAATCACTCTCAACTTCCGCTCCCTCGCCTCGGCGCGGACTTGCGGAGAGACTCCGTGCGCGCTGAAGATCGTTCGCGCTCCAAACGGCACATCCGACAACTCGTCCACGAAGATTGCGCCCGCGTTCCGCAGGCCATCCACGACGTGCCTATTGTGTACAATCTCCTTGCGTACGTAGATCGGTGGGCCGTAAGCCTGAAGCGCGATCTCGACGACGTCGATTGCACGCACCACACCGGCGCAAAATCCGCGGGGTTTTAGCAGAAAAATCTTTTTTTCGGCTCCGGTCCCCGTTGCTGCGGCGTCGAAAGGCTTTAATGGCATGGACGATTATTGGTATGTAAAACTCCCAATTATACCAGCAAGCCGGGCCAATCCGAAACTGGAAGTACGGTGGGCGGTGCTCTAACAGCCCGTGGTAGAAGTGGGCTCCCAAGAAAAGAGCATCCCAATGCCAAGTCCAGGGTGTACCAAAACCTTCAGCCGGGCCTCAGGAGAGCGTCCTACCGCCGTGCGCGTCGGTTTTCTTAGGCGCCTCGTTGCGCTGAAAACAGGTACTTCTACCACGGGCTGCTAACGCCTCATAGAGTGCGAGAGTCGGTCTAGAGCATCGCGACGGGACCGGGAACGTGTATTCAGTCGCCCAAGGGGCCGCGGGGGTCCGCCTTGATTCACCATGGCGTCTAGCGCTCGTAGCCTTCAGGGTCGACCTCAATCTGAACCGCCCAGAAAGCCCACGCCTCCGCGCTGGAGGTCGTGAGTTGCCTGATGTCTTTCATTTTAGCGCTCTTCTTCAGTGCCTTAACGTTGCGGCCTCTGCTTTTCGTCTCGCTGCCTCGGGAGGATGCCTGTCCCTCCCGAGTTTTGCTTTTCCATCTGTTTTCCGGCCGGTGGAGTCTGTGTTCGTCAGCTCCCCATCCATCGGCTTTTTCACGAAAAGCTCTTCGGGCCTGTCTCTTTTCCTTGGCCCTGCCCAGTTGGCCCGGCTCGGGCGCTTGGTTCTGGACGACACTCACGACTTCCGCGGATTTCAGGCCGCGGCCCTTGGCTTCGTCCGGCGTTGTTAGCTCGCCGCGGCCCGGTAGCGTTTCAGGTGCGGGAAGAAACGGAAGACTCCGCTGCGCGGGCAACCCGCCGTAACGGCGGAAGCCTTGTCGCGAATTTGGCGCACGCCTTGCCCACCCCGCTCTAGGTAAGTTGCGAGCAGGTGGCGACTCATGGGTAATGCCCGCCATGGCCCGCTTATTGTATGCTGGCACTCGGAGGGTACGCGATGGATATCGATCGGCGCCGGTTCCTGGCTGGCGCGATTGCCGCGCAAGCGCTTGCGGCGGGAGGTAGAGTCCGGACGGGCATCCTCGGAGTCGAGCACAGCCACCTCGGCGGAAAGTTGCAGGCCATGTACGGCAATCCCGATTATGAAGTGGTGTCGGTGTGCGAGCCCAATGAAGCTACGCGCAGGGCGCGCTCGGGCGACAAGGCGCTCAGCCGGTTGCGCTGGGTTTCGATGGACGAGATGCTTGCCGACCGTACACTCGATCTGATCGTGTTCGAGGGCGAGGTCAAGGACGCGGTACCCTTTGGAAAACGCGTCATCGAGGCGGGGAAACACCTGCATCTGGAGAAACCGCCAACAAACCGAATGGAGCCGTTTCGCGAGCTTGTCGAACTGGCGCGCAAACGCAATCGACTCTTACAGCTTGGCTACCTGTGGCGGTTCCATGCGGGAACCACTGCCGCGATCGAAGCCTGCAAGGAGGGCTGGCTCGGCGACCTCCTCATGATCCGCGCCACCATAGATTCGGACCGCGGCGCGGACCAGCGTGCCGTCGAAGCGCGTTATCCCGGCGGGAGCATGTTTGAATTGGGCGGGCACATGATCGACCGGGTCGTCGCCGCTCTTGGCCGGCCAGCCACGGTCCGCCATTGGCTCCGGCACGACACAAGCGTCAAGGATACCCTCAAAGACAACACCCTCGCCGTATTCGAATACGCCTCGACTTTGGCAATCATCGCAAGCTCCTCGAAGGTGTCGAACGTCGAGCGTCATCGTTCCTTCGAGGCGATCGGCGCCGACGGTTCTGTGATGGTGCAACCGATGGAACCCGCTCCGGTCATTCGCATCGATATGCGTGAAGATCGGGGACCGTACAAGAAGGGAACCCAGGAAATCGCGCTGCCGCCGCAGCCGCGCTTCATCAAGGACTTCGAGGAACTCGGACGCGCCATCAGAACCGGGAGGCCGCTACAGTATTCTTACAACCACGAATTGTTGTTGCACGAGACCCTCTTGCGAGCTTCCGGCGAAATCGCCTAACCAGGACTGAAAACTATGAACCAGACGAATCCGGGCCGCCGCGGTTTTCTTCACGCCGCGTTCCTCATGCCGATCGCCGCCGTGCGCGGGACCGCTGCGAATTCGGCGGTCACCGTTGGGCTTGTGGGCTGCGGCAATCGCGGCGCGTATCTCGGCCAGACGCTAACGGAGCATACACAGGCGCGGCTGACGTCGCTCTGCGACCTATACCCCGAGCAGATCGCCAAGGCCAGGCAGAAGATCGGGCGCAGCGATTTCGCGATCTTCGGGGCGCTGGACAAGATGCTCGCCTCGCCGGTCGATGCCGTTCTGATTGCAACTCCGGTGTTTCTTCACCCCGGGCATTTCGAAGCCGCGGTCGAGGCCGGCAAGCACGTGTATCTGGAAAAGCCCGCGGCGCCGGACGTCGAAGGTTGCCGGCGAATCGAGAAGGCCGCCGCAGCCGTTCGCGGCCGCGACGTCGGCTTCGGTTTTCAGCGGCGTCATGGCGAGGTGTACACGGCGGGTTATAAATTCCTTCAGAGCGGAAAGATCGGGCCTGTCGGCATGGCCAGTGTTCGGTTCGTCAAGTCGGAAGGCGGAGGCAGGTCGAGGACCCAGGGGCCGCCGAGAACCTTCGATGAAAAAGTGAAGAACTGGTATCTTTGGCGGACGCTGTGCGGCGATCAGATTGTCGAGAACAACTGCCATCTGATCGACGTGATGAACTGGTTTGTGGGATCGCGTCCCGAGTCGGCGATCGGCGACGGCGGCCGCACGCCGGGCCGCGATGGCGATGTTCGCGACTACAACAATGTGGTTTACACGTACGCGCGGAACGTGAAGGGCGCCCTATGGGGGACTACGCTCGCGCCGCCCAATCATCGCGACGTCCGGGAGGAGTTCTTCGGCTCGGCCGGCTGGCTCGAAACATCCGAGCTCGGGTGGCGCTACCGGCTGGCTGGAAAAGAGGCAGCCGAAGTGAAATCGCCGCGCAATATTTCGATTGATTCCGTGGTGGCCTTCGTGAATCGCATCCAATCCGGCAAGACGGAGAATACGATTGCGCGCGGCGTGGAATCCTCGCTCACAGCCATCCTGGGCCGCTTGGCGATGGACCTGAAAAGGCAGGTCTCCTGGGGCGAAATGCTGGCGTCGAACGGCTGGCCCGCCTGATCGCGAGGGTGCCGCCGGCAGCCAGGGTCGGACCCGCGGCGTTTTCCGGGCGCGTCCCCCTATTTCTTAAGCGTCGCTTTCGTTGCGCCGGTTGAAATGCCGCCGTCGACAAGCAGCGTCTGCCCCGTAATGTAGCGGCTTTCCTCGGACGCGAGGAATACAACCGCGCCGTCCAGGTCGTTGGGCTGGCCCGGTCGCTTCAGGGGGATGCGGTCGCAGATGTATTCGACCCATTCCTTGTTCTCGTACAGCGCCTTATTCTGCTCGGTGCGGAACCAGCCGGGAGCGAGACAGTTCACCGTAATTCCATGAGGGCCCCAATCGTCGGCGAGACTCATGGTCAACTGCTTCACGCCGCCCCGGCTCGCCGTGTACGGGCCCAGCCCGGCGTAACCAAAGACGCTCGTGACGGAACCGATGTTCACGATGCGCCCATAGCCGTTCGGAATCATTTTTCGCGCCACCGCCTGGGCGACGAAAAACGTACCGCGCAAGTTCGTCTCAAGGACAAGGTTCCAATCGTCCCACGTGATGTCGAGGGCCGGCTTCCGCACGTTGCATCCCGCGTTGTTGATCAGGATGTCGATCTTCGGGTAGGCCGCGGCCGCGGCGTCCGCCATCCGCCGGATGCTTCGCTCATCGCGCACATCCAGCTCGACGGGGACTGCCCGCCGTCCGAGATCCTCGATTTCTTTCTGAAACCCGCCGAGCGAGTCGAGCGTGCGGCTGGTGATGACAAGGTCGGCGCCCGCCCGCGCTAAAGCCCGTCCGAAATACTGGCCGAGTCCGCGGCTTGCGCCCGTCACGATGGCGACGCTGCCGGTCAGATCGAAGTAGGGTGAGCTCACGGCTGGACAATGACCTTCATAAGATTCGGTTCGTGCTTGTACAGCCGGTCGAACCAACTCGCGGCATCCTCAAGAGGAGTTCGCGCGCTGATCATCGATTCGACCTTGATTGCGCCGCTCGACAGCAATTCGATGCATGCCGGGTACTCGCCCGACGATGCACAGGAACCCTGCAGGCGAATCTGCCGGGTGACAACCTGCTGCAATGGCAGCTCGATCTTCGGTGTGATGTTCCCGATCAACGTGACGGAGCCGCCTTTGCGCACAGATAGAATTGCCGTGCGAACCGGGTCCGTCGCTCCCACGGCTTCGAGCGCCGCATCCGCGCCGCGTCCATTGGTTCGCGCCGCGATCTCCGACGGAGCGTCGCAGGTCTTCGAGTTAAAGGTCTCGTCCGCGCCAAGTCTTCGGGCCATGGCAAGTTTGGCGTCGTCCACGTCGACCGCGAACACGCGGCTGAAACCGGCTACCTTCGCGGCCTGAATTGTGAGTTGTCCGATCATTCCGCTTCCCACCACAACCGCGGTGTCGCCCAGAGAGCGGGGCGTCAGGTTCACGGCGTGCACGGCGATCGAGACCGCCTCGATCATCGCCGCGTACTCGAACGGAAGACCGCTCGGCAACCGGTAGAGAATGTTCCGCGGGACCTGCACATATTCGGCGAAAGCGCCGTTGCGGCGGAAATCGCCGCAGGAAACGCCCAGGACCTGCCGGTTGTCGCACAAGTTAATATCGCCGCGGCGGCAGAAGTGGCAATTGCCGCAGGAGACCGTGGAATCGAAGGTCACGGCATCGCCTTCCTTCCAGTCGTTCACGTTTCGCCCCGTCTCGGCGATCACACCCGCCGCTTCGTGTCCCATAACCACGGGCGGGATTCGCCGGCCGCTTGAGCCATCCATCCCGTGGACGTCGCTCCCGCAGATGCCGCAGGCCCGCACGCGAACCAGCACGTCGTCCGGACCGATCTCGGGCTTGGGCAGGTCTGTGACTTCGAGCTGCATGTACTGCTTTAACAAGAGTGCTTTCATGATGAACCTACCTTTGTAGCACAAGCCGTCGCACACGGTGAGAGATTGAACTGGCCTGAAGTGGGGCAGGCGGAGCGCCGGGATAAACTGGCATGCAATAAGGAATGAAAGAGTCCGGCAGGAAAGGAGGAGCGAATCCATCCTGACCCCGAGTCTTGCGGAGCGCATCGTAAGGTGCGGTCCGAAGCGTAGACAGGGGCAGCGACGGGCAGGGTATTGAGCTTCGAAGACCACAAACTGGGTCGCCGACCTTGTCGTCTGAAAGGGAAGGCAACACGTAGCTCCGGCGCTACATCGCGAGCCGGGACGGCGGACCCACGTAGTCTGAGACCCCTGGCACGCCGCGAAATTGCATGCACGAGAACCGGGAGACCTCATTGCCGACTGAGCGCAGCAGCGGCAGTCCGGCCGGAGAAGGCGAAAGCCGCACGTCCGGCACGCACGGCAGTGAGGAGTCGGATCGCGC
>CAMDED010000032.1 GCA_945893365.1 Candidatus Sulfopaludibacter sp. SbA3
GCCGGCGCAAGCGTCGCGCGGGCGCGCTCGTAATACGGCTGCATTTCCCGATACCGGATTCCGCTCGGCCAGCCCGCGCCCTCGAACACCTCGGGGTCCGGGACAATAGCCACGTTGGCATTGATCAGCGAAGTTCCACCAAGACCGGAGGCTTTGACAACCGAGATATCGGGATAAGTCAGAAACTCAAAGAGGCCGAGTTTGTTCGCGTCTCCCCTGGTATTCCGCAATATTCCGGGCACATCCTTTGGGAAATCGCCGACTTCCCATTCTTTTCCGCGCTCCAGGATGCAGACGGAGTGCGGTTGCGCGAGGGCGCCAGCGATGCGCGCCGCGGTGATTGCGCCCCCATAACCGGAGCCTATAATAACAAATTCGTAGCTCGTTTTGCGCCGTTCCCAGGGGATTGAAAGCATGTTTTCCTCCGCTCGATTACTTTAATTGGAGCGGATACGAAAAAGCAAACGAGCACGCGGGTCGCGGTGAGGGGACCGGCTAGCCGCTCTCAACCCATTAAGGCAAATTTTCCGGATTGGCCGCGGGCGGCGTGGGAACCGGTTTCCCTCCAGCGCCGGCGTTCGATTCCGGAAATTTAAACCCGAGATAGGTGCCGGAGCCGATGCCCATCAATGTCAGCAGAGTCGCGTCGAATTCGGGCAGGGAGACGTCGTTGATGGCGCTGCTGATGTAGACTATGCTGAGCGCCAGAGTCCAGGCAAAGATCTGGAAGCGGTGAAAACTGACTCCGGTCTGGTCGCTGAGGATCTGTTTCAGGAAGCTGCCCTCAACTCTGCGCTGGGGTTTGTCGGACGAGATGAGGACGGACGCGAGGCCGGTGGCGCCGCTGATGCCGATCAGAACCAAGCTGGATTTGGGGAGGCTGAGATCGCCGGTCACGAGCCAAACCGCGGTGAAACATCCCAGTACGACGAAGGTCCACCATGCCATCTGACACTGCGCGATGCTGTAGGAGCCGCTGCCCTGGCCGGGTGCGGATGCCGGAGCGCGGAGAATGTCGGAACTGTACGCCAACCGAAGAAAACCTGCGAACAGGCTGAGAATCACCACGACGGAAATAAACGCCCACGGCTGAGGCAGGATGTTGACTCTGAGCTTAGCCTGCGAGGGCAGAGGCGCTTCACCTGCGCGGCCCACGCTGATCGAAAGCAATCGTGGCCCATTGCCAATGCCGTCGCCGAAACCACCGAGCACGCGCTTCCAGGCGTTACGGGATTTCTCATCGGCGGGGTCGCGGCGCAGAGTGAACTTGATGGTTTCCGACGCCCTGTCGATATAGAGAAGTTCGCAGCCAGGCAGTGCTTGTTCGCTCAGAAAGGGCAAGAGGTTGGTGGGCAGGGGCTGGCTTTCCGGGAGCCACGCTTTCAGATTGGCGACTTTGAGCGTTACGTCCTGGCGCAGGGCCGCGATGAGCGGGCTGACCGACACGACCTCAGTTCTTTCGGACGGCGGCGGTTGTTGCTGGGCGGCAAGACTCCCCGCTGCTAGAGTGATCGAGAAGAGCCATTTCATGGGTCGAGGCCTCCACAGGGATTCCATTTCGGACTCCCAGTCCCAGATAGTGTACACCGGACGATCGAGCCCCGGAGGACACCCGCATGGCTGCGCGGCGTTGTTCATTCGGGAGAGTGATTTTGATATCTTGAATCCATAGTGAAATGTGCAGGAACATCAAGACCCTATTCAACTTCGATCCGCCTGTCACTGACGAAGAGATTCGAGCCGCTTCGCTCCAGTTCGTGAGAAAGATCAGCGGCCTTAACAAGCCGTCGAAGGCAAACGAAGGCTTGTTCCTCGCCGCGGTAGATGAAATATCCGGTATCTCGACTCGTCTTCTCCATTCGCTCAAGACGGACGCCCCGGCGAAGAATCGGGAAGAGGAGGCCGCAAAGGCGAAGGCTCGCTCGGCGGAGAGATTCGGATCTCGTGTCTGAACTACAGGCGCCTCCGGCGATGGCTGTTATTCGCTCTGCAGGATTGGGGCTGACTGCTCCGTCGCAAGGATGCGCGAAATCCCTTCAAATCCCTGGTCAGGATGTAGTCGCAGCCGACGAACCGCGCCGCGGCGGCGGTCACCGCGTCTTCGAAATCGGAAAAGGGCAGTTCCAGAGCGAGTTGAATGACCGCGCCGTCGACCGCGGCGACCGCAAAAACCTTTAACATCGCAGCGACGGTCCGCTTCGCTTTGGACGTGCCAAGCTCTTTTCGAATCAAATAGTGGATCGCGGTAACAGCGTGAGCGGCCAGCAGTCCGCGCGCGAAGCCTGTTTCGATAGCGGACCACGCCATGGCGCTTCCCTCGGCATGGGGACCCGGTTCAGCAGAACGTCCAGGACCACATTAGTGTCGATGAGCACCGTCTTCATCGGTACTTCGCCACGAGATACTTCCTGTACGCTTCCGGATCTCCTTTCTTAAGCACGCCGCGAAGGGATCGCAGGATCGGAGGGGAGTTTTCCGGCGTATGAGGAGACGGGTCCGAAACGGCCGAGAGGTAAGCCTCCGCCATCGCGGACACGGATACCCCTTGTTGTTTCGCGAAGCGCTTGGCCCGGGAGACGACACGGTCATCGACGCTCAACGTAAGCTTGGACATCCATACGTATGATATCACCGGTCGAGTACGTACGGCGGGTCAGCGCCGGCAAGTGAGCGCCGCGAAGCCCCGCCCGAGTGGACAGCCGCTCTCGTCAGACAGTGGAGGCGGCTGGGGCTCGCCAATCACTAGCCATGCCTTTCAGAGAGACTGAGTTGAAGGAGTCCGGAGGGAATGAATCGGGTATTCGTTCTCGGCGAATCAGCATTGGCAAGTTGCCTGTCATGGCTAAACTGGCCGTCGACCTCCGGGAACAGTTTTGATTGGATCGCTAAGTCGACAAAGAATGTGAACTTCGATCTTGAAAAACTGCTCACGTGGATCGACCTCTCCCCTTGGCCGCGATTGCAAGCGCCGGTACGCCAAAGGCTGTCAGAGTGGGGTTTCCATCCGGCCATCCGGGAACTCCCGGAGCAAACTCTCCCTCGATCTTGGTCCGTCTGGCATCAGGACTCCATCCAAGGGTGGTGAGTGAGCGATCACGTGAGCGAGTAGCTCAGTCACTAAATCCACGGCGTACAACTGAAACCTCGCTTGATTGTCGGCGACGACCTGCTCCATGAACTTGTTTGAATCCATCTTGCTTGGGGCATGCGCGTCCGCCGATATGAACCCCCGAAGTATTTCCGGGCGCGCACCCGCCCCGCGATGCTTTGGCACGTCGTCCTCCTGCGGCCGAGTGAGCCTCACTATCGGGGCGACAATCCAGCTACCGTTCGGGTCTTTATCAAGGATCCTACAGTTTTGGTCCGGCTTCCCAAACATGCTGCGATGCTGCCAGCGAGCGTGGGGATCGTGCTGAAACCTTGAAAGTGTATAGACGCAGTAGGGATCTTCCCGGACTCCTACGACCCTTCGATAAGCGCCGCGAGGATCGGATCCTGGCTTAGTGGCTATAGGCGTAGTCAGCGAGTCCGTACAAATGAACACAACTCGATCCGAATAATCGTTCGGCCTCGTGTGCTGCCAGAGCCTCACACGTTGAAGTTGACACTCTTCCGACAGTAAGGCGTTGAGCAGAACAGTCGTGACGGATTCGCGAAATAGCCGGCTCTTGACATTCCTGACGCCCCACAGCGCCCCGTTATCGATTGGATCGAGACCCGAATATACCCGTTCAATAAATCTGGCGGAAAGGCCCTCGGCAATCTTGGGCGCCTCTCCATCGCGGGCCAGCAGAAGCGGATCGTTGGCCAAGAGCGTGGCGGCGCGCCGGGCCCGTTCACAAGCGGCATCAAAGAGACCGTGATTGGTCTTCGTTCCCTGTCCGGACCACAGCACCATAACTGCAACCGTCCTGCCTGCCAACTGAATCGGTATGCCTGCCACGGGACCACGGATCTGAAACTTGTCCACTCCCTTCCTGTTAAGACGTGAGTCTAATTTGCCGATCTCTTCTTCGGCATCCGGCACTCGATCTACCAATCGAGTCTTGAGAACTCGAGTTGCCAGGCTTGACTCCTCGAACCGGTAGTTAAATTCATTTGTATCACCAACTTCGGAACGCGCAACTAACCTTCCCTTAAGATAGTCGATTTCGTATAATACAAAGTGCAAATCGAGGTGTGACAGCAGGCGGCTTCTTTGCATGATTCGTCTGAAGGCAGCGAAATCATTCAGAAACGGCACCATACTTCTACAGGAGTTGCGAAGTTGGCGGGCCTGATGGTAGACCCATCCTGCTTGGTCGGATACTCCCTGCGCTACAGCGAGGTGGTCTGAGGTATACGCATCCTTTAGCTCAGACTCTAGGTTGACTACGCCGACGCGGCGCCCGTCAGCATAAAGAGGACACGCGAGTTCACTCTGAACCCGGTCGTCGCATTCCACGTATGTCGCGTCGGAGAATCCCTGGCTTGCCAACAAGCTCGCAGCCTGCTCGGTATCCGAAATATAAACAAAATCAGCGCCAAGCTTACGCTTTAGAAACAATGTCCCAATTACCGAGAACGGCTGGATTTCAGGAAGTGGCTTTGGACGGTGGCCTTGTGGAGCCTCAAAGTCGAACGAAGAGAAGCTTGCTGCGCGGCGTAACACTTGACGAGACTCATCCTCAATAAAGCAGATCTCGCCGCGACACGATCCGGTAAGCTTCACAGCCTGCTCGATCAGTGTCGCGGCGGAACGTCGCTGGCTGAAAAGGGGATCACTGATGTTTATCGCCCCTTCGTGTTTATAACGACCTATAGCGGCTCGCCCGCTAAGTTCTCTTAGTATTCTTACGACCGCCTTCGTACGGGATTCCGCGCTGACCGGGACTCTGGACTCCCCCCTAACCCGGCACAGAATGGTGCGGATCGCATATGACTCTTCGAGAAATGCCGCGTAGTCCTTGTCCACCTCATCATCGAACATGATCGCGAAGTGCGGACCGAAGTCTTTTCCATATGTAAACTTTGCCGCCTCCATCACACTCAGAATGTCACGGTCTCGCAGGCTGGATCCGACAAAAAGGACCGTCTTCAACAAGAATAGCGTCCGCAAACAAGAAGTGAACGCATCATTACGATGCATCAGCTTTCCGAACTGGGCCCGCGTCAGAACAAGCGACGACGCCTTTGCGAAATCGCCGTGGGTCTTGACGACGACACGCCTTCCATTCTTGATGGCGGCAAAAATGGCCTCCGAATCCTGCCAAGTGAGGCAACTCACCTTTAGCCTGGTCTCTAAGAGTGCATCGTAGTTGGACGTCACGAACAAACTGAACGGAATGCGCGCAAGGGCGTCATGGATCAGGGCTGGATCACGCGCGACGTTAAACCTTTCCCAGATGAGCTTTTCTAGCAACTCCCCGCCGCCTCGCTGTAGTAACTCGGCAGCGTGAAGGAAATCACCGTCTCTAAGAAAACGCCTAGCCATCTCAAACCGCGGTTGGCCAAAGTTGTCAGATTGCGCCTTTGCGAGACACTCTTGGAGAAGTCCGCTCCACGAAGGCAGGCCAGCCGGGATCGACGCACCGGCACCCACATATACGACTGCGCTCCCACTTGCGATATCCCTGCCTAAAGGTCCGACATCTATTTCGATCTGCCGATTGTTAAACGGTGATTTCAACGTAGTCACCCACTTTTCGGTCTCAGCATATCATAGCGGATGAAGGGCCTTTGCGCCGTGCTCAAAGCGACTACTATCGTTGGAATCGTCGAGGCCGTTTCTGAGGGCAGGCAATACAGCGTTTGGACCTGCTAGATCGCGTCCGCGCCGCCCCTCACCCCGCCAGATCCCGCGCAATCTCCACCAGCGCGAGCACCCGCCCTTCCATCGCCGCGAAGCGCTCATCTTTCGTCTGGCCCACGTGATAGCGGTAATAAATCTGCTGCAAAACCACCGCAATCTTGAAGATCGCGAACACCTCGTAATACGCAATATTCGACACGTCGCGCCCAGTCGCCGCCGCGTAGCGCTCCACCAGCTCCGCGCGCGTAGGCCAGCCGGGCATCGTCGTCACGGAACTAATCGCCTCCCGCCGCCCCAACGGGTCCTTCGCCTCGGGCCAGTAACAGAGCACGATGCCCAGATCGACCAAAGGGTCGCCCAGCGTCGCCATCTCCCAGTCGAGCACCGCCGTCACCCGCGCCGGGTCCGCCGGGTCGAGCATCGTGTTGTCGAGCTTGAAGTCGTTGTGCACCATCGTGGCGGCGGGGCTTTCCGGCAGACGCGCCGAGAGCCACGCCATCAATCGGTCCATCGCCGGCAACTCCCGCGTGCGCGACCGCTGCCAGCGTTCGAACCACCCCGTCACCTGCCTCTTTAGGAAACCCTCCGGACGTCCGATGTTCGCCAGGGGCGGGGCAGTTATATCCACCGCATGCAGACGAACCAGCGTATCGAGAAAAGCCTCGCCGACGCGGCGGCGCAACGCCAGATCGTCTCCGATTTCCGGCGGGTTCTCGCGGCGGATCACCAAGCCTTGCCGGCGCTCCATCAGGTAGAACGGTGCGCCGAGCACGTCCACGTCCTCGCACAGCAGCGCGGGCGCAGGCGCCAGGCCGAAGGCGGGATTCAACGCCTGTAACACGCGAAATTCGCGGGGCATGTCGTGCGCTTTCGGCGCCACCGGACCGAGCGGCGGACGCCGCAGGACGAACTCGCTCTCGCCCACGCGGAGCAGATAGGTGAGGTTCGAATGGCCTCCGGGGAATTGCTCCACCCCTATCGGTGCGCCGGGATAGAAGCCGCGCGACAAGAAGTATTGGGCGAGCGCCTCCGTGTCGATCCGCTCGTCCCGCCTCTCCGCGATGGTTTCCATCTGGGCCATGATATCCTTAAGGGAAATACTCCCACACATGGAAATCAGTTGAAAGTCGGATTTGTCAGTCTCGGCTGTCCCAAGAATCTGGTCGATAGCGAAGTGATGATGGGCCAGCTCACCGCTCGCGGCCATTCGCTCACCTCGCATCCCGAAGAAGCCGACGTTATCGTCGTCAACACGTGCAGCTTCATCGACCCGGCAAAGCAGGAATCGGTCGACACGATTCTTGAGATGGCCGAACACAAGCGGACCGGGAACGCGCAACGGCTGATTGTCGCCGGATGCCTGGTGGAGCGTTACCGCGGCGATATCCGGAAGGACCTCCCGGAGGTCGACGCCGTGGTCGGAACCAACGAGCTCGACCGCATCGTGGCTTTGTGTGAGGGCGAGGCTTTGGGTGACGGCGAGAGCGGCGCCCCGGCGAGCCCCTTTGAACCTTATCTCTATCACGACCTCACGCCGCGCGTGCAGGCCACGCCAAAGCACTACGCCTACATCAAGATCGCCGAGGGCTGCGACCATCCCTGCACCTTCTGTGTGATCCCGCAGTATCGCGGCAGTTTCCGCAGCCGCCGCTTCGAGTCCGTCGTCGCGGAGGCCACGCGCATGTTCGAGAACGGCGTGCGCGAGATCAATCTCATCGGGCAGGACACCACGTGTTTCGGCGAGGATTTCGGACTGAAGGACGGCCTCGCACTGTTGCTGGCGCGCCTCGCGCAAATTGAGACCAGGCAAGAGAAGTGGGTGCGGTTCCTCTACGCCTATCCGAACAAGGTGACGCAGAAGCTGCTCGACACCATCGCGGAGCATCCGGCGCTCGTCAAGTACATCGACATGCCCTTGCAGCACGCGAGTGCGAGCGTGCTGAAGCGCATGAAGCGCGGATCCTCGGGCGATATATTCCTGAAGCTTATCGAACGCATCCGCCGCACCATTCCCGGCGTAGCCATCCGAACCGGCATGATTGTCGGTTTTCCGGGCGAAGGCGAGCGCGAGTTCGAAGAATTGTGCCGGTTTGTCGAGGCCGCGAAGCTCGACAGGCTCGGCGTCTTCACTTACTCGGACGAAGATATCAGCGAAAGTTACAAGTTAGACGAAAAAGTCGACAACCGGACTAAGTACAACCGTAAGCGGAAACTTCTCTCCATTCAGCGGCGCGTCTCCCGCGCCCGCAACCGGATGCAGCTGGGCGCGGAAGTCACCGTGCTGGTGGAGGGCCGCTCCGAGGAAACCGACCTGCTGTGGGAAGCGCGCATGACAACACAGGCCCCGGAAATCGATGGCGTCGTCCTGATCAACGATTACGAAGGAAACCCGCCCGCGCCCGGGCAGATCCGCAGGCTGCGGATCACCGAGGCCCACGATTACGATTTGGTGGGCACGCTGCTCGACGGCGGATACGATCCGCTCCCGGCCGCGAACCCATTTCCGATTCTGGGCGTGGTTTCGAAAGCCCGAGCGTATGAAGTGTCCCATCTGCCGTAAGGAAGTGAAACTGGATTCCCCCGATATGCCGTTCTGCAGCCGGCGCTGCCGCGAAGCGGATTTGGGCAACTGGGCCATGGAGAAATACCGGATACCCGGGCCACGGGCGGCGCGCGCCGAGAGCGAACCGCATCCGGACGCGCCTGGCGCGGAGGAGCTTGACGCGGAATAGACTGGCAAATCTGATTTCCACGTGGTTCGGGTGTGGCTACTTTCCGGTTGGACCCGGCACGGTGGGGTCGCTCGCCGCGCTCGCGATTGCGTTCGGGCTTGTGGAATATGCCGGATGGCGGCCCATGTCGTTCCTGTGGCTTACGGTCGCCGCCACCGTCCCCGCGATCTGGGCGTCGGATGTAACCGCGGCGGCCGGCGGCCGGAAAGATCCCGGTAATATCGTGGTGGATGAAGTGCTCGGACAGTGGCTGTCGCTTGTGGGCGCGACGACGTTGAATTGGAAGTCGTGGTTGGGCGCGTTCCTCTTGTTTCGCGCGCTCGATATCGCCAAACCTTGGCCGATCCGGCGGTTTGAAGCGCTTCCGGGCGGAACGGGTATCGTCGCCGACGATCTGGCGGCCGGCGCGGTGGCGGCGCTTGTCTTATTTGCCGCAGGGTGTTTCAATCTTTATTGACTATGGCACTTTGGAAAGATACGAACGGGAAACCGCAGATTGCAAATGTGACGCCTCCCGCTGCCATCGCCGGCGGGGAGTTTCAGATCCGCGGGAAGGGGTTCGTCAAAGTGGACCGTCCGCGCGTGACGATCGGCGACGTCTCGGCGCCCGTCATCATCGGCTCGGACTCGTTCGTGATCGCGCGCGTTCCCGAAGGCGCTTCCGCGGGCCAGTTGGTGGTCGGAAACGGCGAGCAGTCGAGCCAGACATGGAAATGCGGCGTCGGCGTGCAGGTCGCCGACAGCCTGCACCCGGTGGCCAATCCGGCCGTCGATCGCAATGGCAATATTTTCAGCACGTTCAGCGGGTCGCGCGGGCAGAAGGTTTCGGTCGCGGTGTTCAAGATCGGGCTCAACTACGAGGTGAAACCGTTCATCACGGACGTGATGAACGCGAGCGGCCTGGCGTTTGACCGGAACGGAATGCTGTATATCTCCAGCCGCTTCGATGGCGTGGTCTATCAGGCAACCCCAAGCGGCAACATGTCTATCTTCGCCGAAGGCATGGGCGTCGCCACCGGCATGGCTTTCGACGAGGAAGACAACCTCTTCGTCGGCGACCGCAGTGGAACGATTTTCAAGATCAGCAGCACGCGGCAGATTTTCGTCTTCGCCACGATCGAAGCTTCGATCGCGGCCTATCATCTCTGCTACGGGCCGGACCGTTATCTGTACGTCTCCGGGCCCACCACCTCGAGTTACGACTCCATCTACCGCGTTTCACATACCGGCGAAGTGGAAGTCTTTTACCGCGGGCTGGGGCGTCCGCAAGGCATGGCGTTCGACGCCGGGGGACGGCTATATGTCGCGGCCTCATTGAGCGGACGAAAGGGCATCGTGCGAATCGACGGCAACCGCCAGGCGGAGCTGTTTGTTTCCGGACCGGGAATTGTGGGACTCGCCTTCACGCCATCGCGCGCCATCATCGCCGCGACCACCAACGCGCTGCATCGAATCGACGTGGATGTCCAGGGCATGCCCCTTCCCTGATTACCGCACCTTGCCACCCCACGAAACATGAACGCGGAAATCATCGCCGTCGGTTCCGAGCTGCTCACGCCCAAGCGCCTGGATACGAACTCACTCTATCTCACGGACCAACTCAACGCGCTTGGCGTCGAAGTCGTCACCAAATCCGTGGTGGGTGACGACCGCGACCGGCTGGCCGCGGCCGTCGCGCTCGCCGTCTCCCGATCGCAAATTCTCATCCTCACCGGGGGACTGGGACCTACCGAGGACGACATCACGCGCGACGCGGTGGCGCAAGCTCTCGGACGAGGCCAGACGCTAAGAGAGGAAATCGCCGCGCATATCAAGCAGATCTTCGAGCAGCGGCAGCGAAAGATGGCGGAGATCAATCGCCGTCAGGCATACGTGTTGGACGGCGCGGAAATTCTTCCGAACGACCGCGGCACGGCGCCGGGCCAATGGCTTGAACACAAGGGCGCGTACGTCGTTCTTCTGCCCGGTCCCCCGCATGAGCTTGAGGCGATGTTCATCCGGCAGTGCCTGCCGCGCCTTCAACGCGTGGCGCCGAAACTGGCGATTCGCACATTAGTGATGCGAGTCGCGGGCATGCCGGAGAGCGATCTCGACCAGTTGATCGCCCCGGTTTACAAGAAATTCGAGAACCCCGCAACCACCATCCTCGCGGCGGCGGGCGATATCCAGATTCACCTCCGCGCGCGCTCGTCCACGGGAGAAGAGGCGTCGGCGCTGATTGAGGAATTGCGCCGGCCGATCGAGGACTTGCTCGGCGGCAAAATCTATTCCTGGGACGGCGAACCGATCGAAGTGATTGTCGGCCGGCTGCTGCGCGAGCGCCGCGAGACGGTCACCGTCGCCGAGAGTTGCACGGGCGGATTGCTGTCGGAGAAAATCACGTCCGTTCCCGGCAGCTCGGCTTATTTCGTGGGCGGCTTCGTAACCTACAGCAATCGCGCCAAAATCGATTGGATCGGAGTTCCGGAGTCCATCATCAACGAGTATGGCGTGGTAAGTAAGGAGACGGCGGAGGCTCTGGCGCTCGCCGCGCGCAGACACACCGGCGCGTCCTACGCCCTTTCGGTCACCGGCGTCGCGGGACCCGGCGCGGACGACGCTCCGAAAGGCACCGTCTACACGGGGATCGCCGACGAGAGCGGCTGCACCGTCGTGCACCGGCAGTTTTTGGGCGACCGCGCGAGGGTACGGTCCTTTGCGGCGCAAATGGCGCTCGACTTGCTCAGGCGGCGCCTGCTAAACTGAGCGGTGCGGGGCAAAGCCCCGTTCCAACCCATGCTACGATCAAGGTTTAACGGAACATTTGGGGCCAGTCCTGCGTCTGAGATTTGAAGGATTCTCACTGTGAAGACGAAGTGGAAAATACTCATTATTGTTGTCTTGCTGGTAACGATCGCCGGTGGTGTTTTCGCCAGTATTCAGTATAAGAAGCGCGGCATCATTACGGTCCAGACGGGAAAGACCGTCCGTCAGGATCTGGCCGCCATCGTGACGGCTTCGGGCGAAATCAAACCCCGGAATTACGTGAATATTGGAGCGAACGCCCTGGGACCCCGGCAGATAACGGAAATTCTCGTCAAAGAGGGAGACGTGGTGAAGCGGGGCCAACTGCTCGCCAAGCTGGAGGCGGTTCAGTCCCAGGCGGACGTCACGGCTCAGCGGGCGGCGATCAGCTCGGCGGATGCGGAGTCGTCGGCATCGGAAGCCGCGGTGAAGGCGGCGGACGAGAACCTGAATACGCTTCAGGCCTCGATCGACCGCGCGAAGTCGGAAGTGGAGCGTTCCCGCCTGGCTTTCGAGCGGGCGGAATTGCTATTTAAGGAAGAGTTGATCGCGCGGCAGGAATTCGATCTCCGCAAGGCCGAGTATGACGGATTGCAGGCCGGCGTGAGAGAGGCGCAGGCGAGATTGGTGCAAGCGAGAGCGCAACGGCAGCAGTACGCGGCGCAGTTGGGCGCGTCGCAGAAGCGCGTGACGCAGAGCCAGGCTGGTCTTGCCCGTCTTGCAGACGTGCTCGAGAAACACTACCCCTATTCGCCGCTCAACGGCGTGGTTACGAACCTTCCCGTGAGGGTCGGTGAAACCGTAGTTCCCGGCATTCAGAATTCGGCGGCCAGTCTGATCATGACCATCGCCGATATGTCGCTCATCACAGCGGAAGTCAAGGTTGACGAGACCGACATTGTCAACGTGAAGCTCGACCAGACGGCCGATATCACTGTCGACGCGATGCCGAACCGCACCTTCAAAGGGCACGTCATTGAGATCGGCAACACGGCGATTCTCCGTTCCACGGGTCTCGCGGCTTCGCAGAGCAATATTTCAAGCCAGGAGGCGAAGGATTTCAAGGTCGTGGTGGCGCTTGACAACGCTCCGGACGACATCCGGCCCGGCCTCTCCTGCACGGCGAAAATCACGACGGCAACGCGGCAGAAGGTGCTGACCATCCCGATTCAGGCGCTGACCATCCGCCAAAAAGGGGATCTGGAGCCGAAGAAGGAAGGCAAGGCTGCCAAGGCCGCAAAGGAAGCTCCGCTCGATCCGGCCGCCGAGAAGGCAAAAAAGGAAGAAATTCAGGGCGTCTTCGTGATCGCGGGCGAAAAGGCGGAGTTCCGCAAGGTTGATACCGGCATCACGGGCGCGACCGATATCGAAGTGACCACGGGGCTCAAGGACGGCGACGAAATCGTCACCGGAAGCTACAAAGTGATTCGCACCATGCGCAACGAGGCGAAGATTAAGGTGGATAACAAGGCTCCGGTCAAGACGGAATCTTAGGGCGGTCCAAGGAATCAGAATGGCAAACGCGGCAGTGGAAGAGATCGATCGCGGCGAACAGTTGAAGCGGGACGGGGTGGTTATACGCACCTACGATCTCTGGAAGACGTACATCATGGGAGACCAGGAAATCAACGCCGTTTCCGGCGTGGATATCCAGATCAACCGGGGCGAGTACGTCGCCATCATGGGACCTTCGGGTTCGGGCAAGTCCACGCTGATGAACTTGATCGGGTGCCTGGACACGCCCAGCAAGGGGCAGTATTACATCAACGGCAACCTGGTCAGCAAGATGACGGACGATGAGCTGGCCCGCATTCGCAACAAGGAAATAGGGTTCGTGTTCCAGACGTTCAACCTGCTGGCGCGCGCCACCTCGCTGCACAATGTGGAGCTGCCTCTTATTTATAGCGGCGTGTCTTCGGCGATCAGGCTCGAGCGGGCGAAGGCGGCTCTCCGCGCCGTGGATCTCGAGCGCCGCATGTACCACAAGCCGAGCGAGCTCTCGGGCGGACAGCGCCAGCGCGTCGCTATTGCCCGCGCCCTGGTGAACAATCCGTCCATTCTACTCGCCGACGAACCTACCGGAAACCTGGATTCGGCGACCGGCACGGAAATCATGGCGCTGTTCGAGCGTCTCTACCGCGAAGGCAACACCATCATTGTGGTGACCCACGAACACGATATCGCCATGCACGCGCACCGCATCATCCACGTTCGCGACGGCAAAGTGGAGAAAGACGAGAAGGTCGACCGGTAGTCCGCGGCGGCGCCCAGCCCCGGTCGCTGAAATGCCGCGTTCGCGGCACACCCGGAATGTCTTGCTCGGGAAGATCCCAGCCCTCCGCGCGACCGGCCGAGGTCCGGATCAAGCGCGGCCCAAACCTGAGTTTTCGTTGCGGCAGTTTCAGATCGGCCGCGCGGGAACGGCGTCGACGGCGACGGGCTTGGGTGGTTGAAAGGCGGACGCGTCATGCCGTCCGGACGATGCCGCCGCATCCAGTCGCGAACCGTAGTATCATCGCCGAAGCGCTTATGAAACCGACCCTCGCTTTCCTCTTGCCCATCTCCCTGTGCCTGGCGCAAAGCGCCGATCCGGTGGAGATCGAACGCATGACGCACGCCGAAATCCACGACGCCATCCACAAATTTGGCAAAACCACTGTCCTCATCTACAATGGCGGCACCGAGCAGCGCGGTCCCCACGCCGTCCTGGGCGGCCACACGTTCATGGCTCGCCGCACGGCCGAGGCCATCGCCCGCCGCCTCGGCAATGCACTCGTCGCCCCCGTGCTCGCCTTCTCGCCGGCCGGCTCCCACCTCAACCCCAAGTGGCCGGGCTCCGTCGATCTGGCGCCGGATCTCTATTCGAAGGTCAACGAAGCGGTCGTCGCTAGCATGGTCACCAACGGCTTCCGCAACGTCATCCTCATGGGTGACCATGGCGGAGGACAAAAGGAGCTCGCGGACCTGGCGCGCGCGCTCAATACCCGCTACACCCCGCAAGGCGTTCATGTGTATTTCTGCGGCTCCGTCTACGACAAGGCCCGGGTGGACTTCAACGCCTGGCTGAAGCAGCATCAACTGCCGGTAGGCACCCACGCCAGCATTCCGGATACATCCGAACTGATGTATCTCGGCGGCGAAGCATACGTGCGCAAGAATCGCCTGGTGACGGGAAGCCCGGATAACGGCATCGTGGGCGACCCGAGGCCGGCGACGCCGGAGCTGGGGAAGCGCGTCTTCGATATGAAGGTGGATTACGGAGTCGAGGAGATTCGCCGGCTAATCGCGGGCAAGCGCTAGCGCCGCACGCTCGCCACGACCCCGCTTACTCGTACCGCAGCGCGACCATCGGATCCACTCGCGTCGCGCGCCGGGCCGGGACGTAGCATGCGACCGCGCCAGCTAGCGTCAGCACCGCCACGACGCCGATCAGCGTCACCGGATCGTACGGGGACACGCCCCAAAGCTGGCTTGCCAGTATCCGCGTCGCGCCAAGGCTCCCGAGCAATCCGGCCGCGACGCCCAGCGCGATCAGCCGCAAGCCCATCCACAACACCATGCCGAGCACATGGCCGCCGCCCGCGCCAAGCGCCATGCGAATTCCGATTTCGTGCGTCTGGCGCGAAACTGTATACGAAATCACGCTGTAAACGCCGATCGCCACAAGCGCCAGTCCCACGCCCGCGAACACGCTCAGCAAAATCAAGCTGAAACGCGGCCCGGCGTACGAGAACGATTTCAGATAGTCCTGGAGAGAGCCCGTCATCGTGAGGGCGACATTGCGATCGACGGCCCATATCTCCCGCCGTACGCTGTTCAGCAGGGGCAGCGGGTCCCGGGCGGTTCTCACCAGGATTCCACGCTCGAAACCGCCGGTGATGGTATAGGGAATGAACGCTTCAGGCATGACCGGTTCCTGGATCCCTTGATTCTTCGCATCCGCGATCACGCCGACAATCTCGAATACAGGGTTCTCGACGGGCGACTCCTGAAACGTTTCGAGCATCTTGAGCTTGATCCGCCGGCCGATCGGGTCCTCCTTCCCGAAGAACTTGTTGACCAGCGTCTGATTGACCACGGCTACCTTGCGCGCGGCGTTGACCTCAACTTCGAGTAGCGGCCGCCCTCGCAAGACTCGCAAGCCGACAGTGGGGAAATACCCTTCGCTGCATAGTTGGAAGATTGCGTCCCACCGCTCGGAATGCGTCTTGCCGGGGATATCGATCTCGCTTCGGATGCCCCCGTAGGGCGGCAGCGAGCTCGTTTCCGTGACCGCCACCACTCCCGGCAGCGCCTGCAACCGCGGCAGTAGTTGGCGGAAAAAGTGATGTTTTGCCGCGGCGGTCCTATACTGCCCGCGCGGCAGCGGGAGGCGGGCAACCAGGATGTTGTCCGGATTCATCCCCAGATCCACGCTCTGAAGCGCGACGAAGCTGCGCATCAGCAGCCCCGCCCCCGCCATCAGCACCATCGACAACGCGACCTCCGCCACTACGAGCGTGTTTCTCAGCTTTCCATGGCGGAATCCGCCGCTCACGCCCTTGCCGGAATCCTTGAGCGGTTCGACAAGATCGCGCCTCGCCGTCTTCGCCGCCGGAGCCAGTCCAAACAGCAGCGCGGTAAGCGCCGCCGCCCCGAGACTGAATAGCAGAGCGGGAACGTTCAGCCGGATCACGGCTTCCCTCGGTATCGCACCGTCGGGAATCGCCGCCACCAGCGCTTTGATTCCGCCGTACGAGAATAAGCAGCCGACGGCCGCGCCCCCCAGCGCCAATAGAAAGCTCTCGATCAACAGTTGACGGATCAGCCTGGCGCGGCTGGCTCCGAGCGACGAGCGAATCGCCATCTCCTTCTCGCGGGCGGTGGCTCGCGCGAGCAGCATATTCGCGACGTTGCCACAAGCGATCAGCAGCAGCAGTCCCACAGCCGCGGCGAGCGTGTACAGCGTTTTCCGAAAAGGACCGACGACGGCGTCGACCCACGGCTGGACTTGGACGTTGAATTTCTTTGGATAGTTCTCCGGGTACACCAGCGCGAGCCGGTGCGCGATCACGTCGATGTCCGCCTCCGCCTGACGCGGCGTGACACCGGGTTTCAGGCGCGCCTGGAACATGAAGTAGCGGCGGCTTGCCTCCGGGTCGCCGCGGTTCATCGTAGTGGACATCCATAGGTCCGCGCCAAGCTTTGTAAAGCGCGCGGGCATGATGCCGACAAGAGTGGTGGGCACGCCGTTCAGAACGAAGATCCTGCCGAGCACCGCGGGATCGAGGGCGTGGTGCTTGACCCACATCTTGTGACTCATTACGAAAACGGGCGGCGCCCCCGGCTTCGCATCGTCCGGCGTGAGGATCCGCCCGAGCATCGCAGGCACGCCCAGGAAGCGGAAAAGATTGGGCGTAACCGTTGCCCCCGAAAACTGCTCCGTACCCTCGCCGGTCGTTCGGAGGACGTCTTCGCCCCCGGTGCCGATCACCTCTTCGAATACGTGGTTTTGCTCCTGATAGTCGAGAAACTCCGGAATCTGAAAGAAGGAGCGTCCGCCGGGGCGGCTGCTGCTGAGGTCGTGGATATGAATGGAAACCACTTTGTGCGCGTCCACATAGGGAAACGGATCGAGCAGCACGTTTTGGATCACGCTGAAGATAGTGGTCGCCGCGCCGATGCCGAGCGCCAACGTCAGGATCGAGAGGATGGCGAAACCCGGCTGCTTGCGAATCCCCCGCAAGCCGTAGTGGAAATCCTGCCAGATCGAAAGCATACGGGATAGACGACGGCCGCCGGTAATTGTTTCCGTGAACATTTGCGGCGAGCTGGTATCGGAGCCGCTGTCGCGCGCCAGGGTGATATACTGCCCCTTCATGTTGCAGATCGTCTCTCCGAATGATCCGTTTGACGCCATTGTCGTAGGGTCCGGCGCTACCGGCGGCTGGGCCGCGAAACAGCTCACCGAGGCCGGATTACGGGTGGCGCTCCTTGAAGCCGGCAGGAAAATTACGCCGAGGGATTTTACCGAGCACACGCAGACCTGGCAGCTTCCTTATCTGGGCAATTCGCCGAAGATCCGGCGGGACCGTCCCATTCAGGGAAAATGCTATGCCTGCCGGGAGAGCAACCAGGAGTGGTTCGTCAACGATCGGGAGAATCCGTACACGCAGGACAAGCCCTTCAATTGGATACGCATGCGGGTGCTCGGCGGACGGTCCCTGAGCTGGGGCCGCCAGAGCTACCGCATGAGCGATCTCGATTTCAAGGCGGCGAGTCACGACGGATACGGCGACGACTGGCCGATTTCGCACGCCGACCTCCTGCCGTATTACGAGAGAGTCGAGCGGTACGTTGGAATCAGCGGGACAGCCGAAGGCCTGCCCCACTTACCCGACAGCGTGTTCCTGCCCGGAATGGAGATGACGTGCGGCGAACAGATCCTGAAGGAATCGGCAAAGAAGCACTTTGGGCGCACGGTAACCATCGGCCGCGCGGCCGTGCTTACGAAGAATCATAACGGACGCCAGGCATGCCACTACTGCGGACCCTGCGAACAGGGTTGCGCGACCAACTCCTATTTCAGCAGCCCGTGGACCACCATCGCCGACGCGCAGAAGACCGGGCGGCTGTCCCTTTTCACGGACGCCGTTGCGAGCCATGTCGTGATGAAAGACGGGCTGGCGGCGGGTATCGCCTACATCGACCGCGAAACGCGCGCACCCAGGGAAGTGCGCGCCAAGGTTATCGTCCTCTGCGCCTCGACGCTCGAATCCACGCGCCTGCTTTTGAATTCGGGCATCTGTAATTCGAGCGGAGTCCTTGGCAAATATGTGATGGACCACATCTACGGAGGCGGCGCGGCCGGCGTCATGCCGCAGATCGAAGCAAAGCCGTGGGCGGGTCCACCGCGCAGGCCAAACGGCATCTACGTACCGCGATTCCGCAACGTCTCCGAAAAATCGACCAACGGTTTTATTCGAGGCTACGGCTATCAGGGGGGCAGCTCGCCTGCCTTCGATTTCGGCGCTCCCGGATTCGGCGCGGCTTACAAAGATGCGGTTCGGAAGGGACAGTGGAACGTCAACCTTGGCCTTTGGGCCGAGTGTCTCGCGCGGAAGGAGAACTACGTCGAAATCGACAAACAGCGCGTCGACGCGTGGGGCATTCCTATTCTCAAGATCAGCGCGGAGTACGGCGACAACGAGAAGAAGCTTTTCCACGACGGCCGGGAGCAGGCTGCCCAAATGCTCGAGGCGGCCGGCGCGAAGAACGTCAGGATGACCGGGCAATACTCCGTACCCGGCTTCTGCATTCACGAAGTAGGCACGGCGCGCATGGGCAACGATCCCAAGACGAGCGTCGTGAACGGCTTCTCTCAGGCGCACGACACCCGGAACATCTTCGTGACCGACGGCGCGTGCTGGGTTTCGAGCGGGTGCCAGAATCCGACTCTGACCATGATGGCCATCACCGTGCGCACTTGCGAATACATAACCCGTGAATACCTAAAGGCGAGGGCATAATGAAAGCGCTCCTTCTTACGGCGGTACCGCTATTCCTGCTTGGCGAAACCCATCAGGTGACGCCGAAGACTTACTACCGGACGTTTTCGCGAGCGCATCCGGCGCTGAAAAATATCGCGCCCGGAGACGTGGTTCACACGACGACGGTCGACTCCGCCGGTGTCGACGAGAAAGGCGTAACGCGTCATCCCGATCCGGGCAATCCGCTGACGGGGCCGTTTTTTGTGGATGGCGCGGCGCCGGGCGATGCCCTGCTGGTCAAATTCCGGCGCATCCGTCTCAATCGCGACTGGGGTTATTCGGGCTACCGGCTCCTGCTATCCGCGCTTACTCCGGAGTCCATCGAGGGCCTTTATCCAAATACCTTCAAAATGGATCTGGTTCGAAAGGGATTTTCGCACTACGTGCGCTGGGACCTTGATGGGAAGAGAAACATCGTGCGCCTGTCCGATCCGGCGAGCGCGCGTATCAAGATGGAATTCCCGGCGAAGCCGATGCTTGGCTGCGTGGGCGTCGCCGCGCCCGGCGATTTTGCGCCGACTTCGGGTCCGGCGGGCTCCTACGGCGGAAACCTCGACTACAACGAGATCGCGGAAGGATCCACTGTGCTGCTGCCTGTTTACCATCCTGGCGGACGCCTGTTCATCGGCGACGGGCATGCGCTGATGGGCGACGGTGAACCGACGGGCAACGGGATCGAGACTTCAATGGATGTGGAATTCTCCGTCGAGGTCCGAAAGAACGCGGGCTTGACCGGACCGCGCGTCCAGACGGCCGAGCACATCATCAGCGTCGGCGCTCAGGCCGAGTTCGCGAGCGCGCTCGACCGCGGTCTGCAGATGGCGACCACGGACATGGTGAAGTGGCTCGTATCCGAATACAAGCTGGAACCCTGGGCGGCGCACCTGCTGATTGCGTTTCAGGGCAGGTACGATGTCGTGACCGTCGCGGGTTCGATGGCTCTGAAGATTCCCCTTAAGGCGCTCGCGAACAAGTGAACGATTGATTGCCTGGCGCGGCATTCGGAATCGCTGTTACATTGGTGGCACGGTAGGCCCAGGGCGCGGTCTGATTGCGGGCAACTGGGTAACAACTGGCGCATGATTCACTGATGTGGGCGTTCGACGGCGGCTGTGTGCTGTTCGGCGCGATGTCCGTCGCCGAAATCGCCGTCACGCTGCCACAGGCATCCGGTGGCGTAATCGGCTTCGCAATCGGCGGCGGGATTGGACTGCGAGCTGCGCCGCCGTCGCCTTCATCGGCATTGTAGCCGGCGATTTCGCGGCGGATTTTTCGGCCCTGTTCGCGGATAAGCGAGGCCGATCGCCGTCATGCTGATCCTGCTGGTAGAGGCTTGTACAGCGGTTTGAAATCGTCGTGAGCAGCCGCATCCGGGAATGCATGTCCGTGTCGCAGGGGCTGTTAGGCGCGGCGGACCTGAGCGGCTCCGGCAACATAGCCGCCGCAAGACCGGTAACGGCCGGGTGTCCAGGCCAGCAGCACGACATGCAGGCGAGATGCTGCATCCGCCGGGGCTCAATCACAAGCGGCTATCGGTTTCGATTTCCGGTGTGGTTCAGTTTGAAATCAGTATTCGTTAGGTGTGGCGACTCCGCAATACTCGAACCCCTCGTGTTCCCAGTACGGAAGGAGGCTGCCGAGTTCGAAACGGCGACCACAGTCGCAGAGGCACCCGTAATTCTTGTCCACATAGCCAACACTAAGCAGAGTCGAGCAGAGCGGACACTTGACCTGCGGTATCTCCGATAAGGACAGTGTCGTTGCTCTCTTTCCACAGCCTATGCAATTCTGCGTGACATAGTTCCCGGAGCGACTCCGCACCAACTGCTGCAGCGCCCCACAGCAAGGGGATTTGGATAGACCGTGGATTACTAGCTTTTCCTCAGACATGCGCCATAATCGTACCACGCCAGCCTGAGCAAGCATACCTTAACGCCCACGCGATCCCAACCGGCTGGCGCGCTCCGTGGTCGAAGACCTGATCGGCGAGAAGCTCCCCGCTCGACACGCCATCTGGTACGCGTAATCCGGCGGCAGTGGCGCGGTCGACGCTGGGCGCAAGCAAGGGCGGCAAGGCTAGGGCCGGCAAGTTGTCCGCAAAGAAGCGCAGAGCGATTCCAACGAAAGCTGTAAGAAACTCGCTGGTGTGGATAGCTCGCCTACTCCCACCAGTTCTCAACTCTCATCTCTGGCACACAAACTCTGATCGTGTCCATATGGTCTGCCGGCAGCAAGATCAACCCACGCTCCAAGGCTACTGCCGCGATCCGAACATTGTTAACATCAACACCAAAGCTCGCTTAGATGCTGCTGCGTTTTGATCCTCCGTTTCCCGGTGGACTCTTCCGTCAAATCCGCTCCAAGGCAGAGCCAAAATCGACCCGCGCAGCACTTTCAAACTGAACCACTACCCGATTTCCGGCTGACGGGTTTTCATGGAGAATCGGTTCCGAAGCTGGCCGGGTAGACTGCCTTGTGCTATTCGAAATTCGCCGCTACCAATTCGTGATGGAGCCGTCCGGACGGAAATACGTCTGGGCGCGGTTCGTCGCCGGCTGGGTCACTTCGGCGATCTGCCTCAGGTGTTTCATGTCGAGTTCAACGCCCAGGCCCGGCCGGTCGTTCGGAAACAGCTTGCCGTTCTTGAAGTCGAGACACACGGGAAGATGCTGTAGCGTCCGGCCCTGGTAGTTATACTCCATCAGCAGAGATCCTGAAAACGTTCCGAGCGAGTTGACCAGGGCGGCGGTTGCAATGGGCCCGGTGAAGTGCGGAACGATGCCCACAAAGTGCGTCTCGCAGATGGCGGCGATCTTCAACATCTCCGTAATTCCGCCGACATTCGGCAGCGTGGCGCGCATGAAATCGATGTCGTGATTTTCGACGAGCTTATTGAATTCCCACCGCGTCCCCCACTCCTCACCCGCGGCGATCGGCACTTTGACGATTCGGCGCAGGATCGGCAGGTCTTCGCGAAACGCTTCCTCGCGAACCGGATCCTCCACGAAGTACGGCGCCAGGTGCTGAATCAGGTCGCATCCGCGAATCGCGTCCGACAGGTCGAACCGCTGGTGAAAGTCGATCACCCAATCGCCGTTCTTTCCAACGCCGTCACGCGCCTGCGCGCAGTCCTCGACAATCTGATTCAGCCGCTCGCGCGTGTTGTAGGTCGTGTTCGGTCTGGTGGAGGCGGCGTCCATCCGAAACGCGCGGTAGCCGGCTTCAACCGTGGCGCGGGCCCGGTCTTTGATATTCATTCCGGGAGTAATGCCGGGGATACTACCGGCCGTGTTGTAGCACTCGCAGTGATCGCGTACCATCCCGCCCAGAAGTTGGTGCACGGGCAACTTCTGAACCTTGCCCTTGATATCCCACAACGCCAGATCCAAGGCTCCCAGAGCATGCGTCTTCTCACGGCCCGGAGCGTAAAAGTAGGCGCGTGACATGTCCTGCCAGAGACGTTCGATGAAATGGGGATCTCGACCGATCAGCCTGCCCGCGCACTGTTCCAGCAGATCCTTCGATCCCCCTTCGCCAATGCCTGTGATTCCGGCATCGGTCTCGACCGTCACCACCAGATCGCTTTGATTGAAGATCGGGTTCGGAGCCGCCGTCGCATAGGCGCGCACTCGCGTGATCTTCATCTTTGGAACCGCTGCCTGGACAAGCGGGAAGCTCTGAATGCCGCCTGACACCGCGGCGATCGACTTCAAAAAAGACCTTCGGTTCATGATTGTCATTCCTTCGGGCGGGCGTACGATTCGCGCGCGCCACACGTACATTGTAGTCCTGGCCTGCGGCTACCCCGGCGCAATCGGCCCGTCGCCACGCGAGAGTTCCGATATGATCGCCTCGCGCCGCCGCTCGAACGTTTCCACCGCGGAATCCATCGCGATCCAGTACACCACGCCTCCGAGAACGCCCGCGAATGCCAGCAGCCCTGCAAACGCCGCTTCGCTTTCAAGCACGTGGCGGGCCCCATACGCCAGCAGAACGGGAAAGAGCATCAGAGGAAACAACAGCAGCAGCAATCCTTGCGATCGCCCCGGGCTTTGTCCCATCCGCTCCGGATTCATCGCGCGCGGGAAATGGACCGAGCTCAGGTTGCCCACGCTGAACAAATAGAGCGCCACGATCGGCGTCACGACGAACGCTTCCGCGATCTTCGCGAAGGAAATCTGGCCCTGAACGGCGATGCACGCAAGCATCACGGCAATCATTTCCAGCAGGACGAACGCGCCGGCGGCGAGGTTCTTCGCGAGGATTGTCTTTCCCGCCGGGACCGGCCAGCAGATCCAGCCCTGCGCGGCTGAACGGTCGAAGCCAAACGCGTTCCAGTAGGTCGCCTGCCCGAGAAGCAGCAGCGCGTAAACGCTCACGAAGACCGGCAGGTTCCGCTGCACGAAGGAGCTTCCGTCCCGGCGAAATGCGGGCGGAAGCCACACCAGTAAGCCAAACGTGAAGCCCATGAGAAACACGAGGCGGAAACGCGGCGTCCGGCTCAACGTGCGAAGTTCCTTTTCCACAATGGCGGCCTCGGGATCGGGAAGGAGCAGCGAGGGGAGGCGGAAGAACCGATCCACGAAACCCGCGGCAACGGAAGGTGGCGATGTGGCTTGAGGCTGCAAGTCGAGGCGCAGATTCAATAGGAACAGCCAGCGTCCGAACGCGTACGCCGCCCCGGTCCACGCAAGCAGGGCCACAAGAGCGGGGCCGCCGCGATCGCTCATCGCCACCCTCGCGGCGAGCGCCCACGGCCACCATCCGCCGGTCGAGAAGTCCAGAAGATGAGTGAACGTCTGCCGCGATGTAACGCCCGTGGAGAGCAGGAACTGCGGTAGGACGGCGATCATTGCGATCAAAAACGCGGCCGCTTCGCGAACCCTCTTCCGCGCCAGGACGCGTTCGATGAGCGAGCGCACGCCCGCGCCAAGCGCGAGGTTCAGCGCCACGAAGACTGCCAGAGCTAGCGCGATGCGTGGCGCGGCGCCCAATCCTCCGGCCGCGGTATTTCGCGCGAGGCCGGTTCCCGCGCCGGTCAGAATCAGGAAGACTTCGACCCCGGAGGTCAGCCGCAACAGGACTTCGAGCGCAAACAGCCGGTCGTCTGAGATTGGATAGACACGCAGCTTTCGAAGGTCGAGCGAAGCTCCCAGGCTTGCCGAGAGCACCGGCGAGAGTTGCCAGTAGAACAAACCGATCATCAACCCGCCTGATAGCGCTTTGGCAATCAGGTCCCGAGGCTCCAACTCTCGCGCCACCGCGTGAACCGCGAAGGCGAGCGCTGTCCAAAAGCCGTACCAGAGGACACCCGCGAATAGCGTCAACAGCGCGCCGCTTCGCCCGGAACCCAGACGTCCGTTGCGCATCGAGATCCACTGTGCGCGAAGAATCGCCCCGATACTCGATCCACTGCCGCTTGATCCGCCTCCCGCTCGAGTCACAACCACTCCAGCCTCTCAAACGCCCGCCCGCCGCCCACGGCTCTCACGAAGACGTCTTCGAGCGTTTCCGCGCCTGTGCGCAAGTCGTCCATCGCGCCGTCGAGCAGGATCTTTCCTTCGTGGATGATGGCGACGCGGTCGCATAGACGCTCGACGACGTCGAGCACGTGGGATGTCAGGAAGATGGTCGCGCCGCGCCGCACCTGGTCGAGGAGAATATCCTTCATGAGCCGCGCCCCGACGGCGTCGACGCCTTCGAACGGTTCGTCCATCAGGAACAATTCAGGATGATGGATCAAAGCGGCCGCCATGGCGGTTCGCTTTCGCATACCCTTTGAAAAATCCGCGATTAGCTTTCGCCGGTCCTCGTCCAGTTCGAATAGGGCGAGCAGCTCGCGCGCCCTTTCCTTCGCGAGCGAACGCTCCAGGGCGTACATGCGGCCGGCGAATTCCAGGAACTCAGCGGCGGTGAGCCGGTCGAAGAGCAATGACTCGTCGGGTACGAGGCCGATGCGCCGCTTGATCTCAATGGCGTTCTTGGGCTGCATGGGAAGGCCAAGAATCTCGATTGACCCGGAGGTCGGCGGAATCAGCCCGGTCAGCATACGAATGGTAGTCGATTTCCCGGCGCCGTTCTGACCCAGGAACCCGAAAAAGCATCCGCGCGGAACGCAAAGGCTCAAACCGTCGACTGCGGCTTTGGTCCCGTAGACCTTTTTGAGCTCGCACACCGCGATAGCTGATTCCATGGCTCCATCGTACCGAACGGGCCTAAAGTTTTCCGGCTGCGAGCCGATAATACGTGCATGAGCGTAGTCTTAAGTTCCGGTGTTGCCGGGCAGGAACAAGTTCTGTCGAAAATGGACAAGCTGCCTCCGTTTTCTCCGGTGCTTTTCAAACTGATGGCCACCCTGGCCGACGAGGATGTTTCTTTCGTGGAGCTTGCCGCGCTGATAGAGAAAGACGCGGTGCTGTCCGGAAACGTGCTCAAGCTGGTAAATTCCGCCTACTACGGCCGAAGCGGCACCGTCAACTCCATTCGTCACGCTGTGTCGATTGTGGGTATGGTCCGGGTCAGGAACATGGTGCTGAGCTTGTCCATTTCGAAGACCTGGTCGACGTTGAAGCTGCCGAGCAACTGGTCGCCGGCGAGGTTCAACCGCCACTCGGTTGCGGTAGGCACTATGGCGGACTTGCTGGCCGGTAACCTGCCGGTACCGTATAGTGAGGGCGCATTCGTCGGCGGGTTAATGCACGATATTGGAAAGCTCCTGATCGCGATTGCCGCGCCGGCCGAATATGAGAAAGTCGTGAGCAGAGTCCAGGCAGGGGCGACCCCGGTTGAAAGTGAACAGGAAGTTCTTGGATTCTCCCACCCCGCTATCTCGGCGGCGCTTCTGGAAAGGTGGAAAATTCCGAAGCCCATCCAGCGAGCGGTCGAGATGCATCACTCGCCCGATGAGGCTGACCGGCGTCAGATGCATCTCGCTCACGTCCTCAGCGCAGCGGACGATTACGTGAACTTGGCGGGCTATGCCGTGGTGGATGTGCCCGGTTCAGAGAAGGCAGATCCCGCGACGGCCCTTGAGAAGCTGGATCTCCGCGCGCATTTGCCGACGGTCATCGAGTCCTTTCAATGTGATTTCGAGGCGATAAAGTCGTTCTTCTAGCCGTCGAATCCAATCTGGTCCAGGCAGGATTGAGCGATGCCCGCGTCGGAAACCGCCGTCGACTCCCTTCCCCATAGCCGCATACTTTGATGAACAGTGGCCCGAAGTCCGCATCGTCGACGTAAGAGTAGTAGCGGTTAACGTATACGTGTTGTCGTGCGTGTACTGGACCGCCCGTCGCTTTTTACTTGCCTCGGGAGGCCTGCGCCCCTCTCTTGCGCCATGCCGATAAACACGGTCGCATCCCGCATGCCGCGCAGTTGCCGAATTCTGTTGGTTATGTCGTCCTTCCGCACTTTGTGGTCGAACGGGCCGCCATCGCCTTCACGGCTTCGCGAGCTTCCGGTTATCCGGCCCAGCACCATCGGCGAGGGGATCGGCTTGCCCAACTGCCCTTGCATGAACGTCGTCAACCCGCCCGATGTCGGCAGTGGCCCGGTGCACCCGTTCAGACTCATACTTCCAGCGCGACATGTCCCTTCAGCAATTCGGGTATGCTCGGAATAACCGAATTCCACGAAATACCGCGCTCCTACGCTGATCGGTTTGAGGACGATGACCTCGCCAGGAGGATGATCGTGCGCGAGCGAGGCTGGTCAAGACGCCAGATGCCGATGTGCGGGCGGTGCGGCAGCGGCGCCTGAGCCAGTGGCAGTTCCCGATGAAGTTCGGCTTCCCGCCAGCCACCCTGCGCAATTGGGAGCAAGGCCGGGCCCGTCCGCACGCGTCCGCTCGCGTGCTACTCGCGGTGATTGCCAAACATCCCGAAGCGGTCGAGGATGTTCCCGCCAAGGCCGCCAAGTGAGTTGACGGCCCGTCGAACCGGCCGCGTGCTATGATCCCACTTCATGGCCGACTATTCCATTGGAGTCGATCTCGGGGGAACCAATCTTCGAGCCGCTGCTATTGACCGTTCCGGGAAGGTGTTGAGGAAGATTTCAGGCAGCACGAATCTGTCCGAGGGCCGCGATGCGGTGGTCTCCGACATCGTGGCCGCCATCTCCAGCTTGCGCGATGATACGGACCGCCTCGCGGGAGTCGGCGTCGGCGTGCCTGGCTTCATCATTATGGAAACCGGGATCATCACCGATTCGCCAAATCTGCCGTTCTTTGTGGATTTTCCGATTCGGGACGAAATCTCGAAGCACCTGGGACTGCCGGTCATTCTCGAAAACGACGCCAACGTCGCGGCCATGGGGGAAAAGTGGATGGGCGCGGGCCGCGACGTGGACGATCTTGTGCTGCTCACACTCGGCACCGGCATCGGCGGAGGCATCATTACCAAGGGTAAGGTGATGCACGGCTTTGTCGGAATGGCGGGCGAGCTGGGACACTTGACCATCGTGCCGAACAAGCATCCGTGCGGATGCGGGAACCAGGGTTGCCTCGAAAAATACGCTTCGGCGACGGCGATCGTTTGCATGGCGCGGTCGTTGAGTCTGGGCGACAATCTGACCGCGGAAGCCGTGTCTCATCTGGCGGCCGGAGGCGACGAAAAGGCGCGGGCGATTTTCACCACGATGGGCCAGTCGCTCGGTCAGGCGCTGGCGATGCTGGTGAATACGTTCAATTACCCGCTCTACCTGCTGAGCGGCGGCGTGCTTCCGGCGTGGGACCTGTTCGCGCCCGCGATGCTCGCCGAGGTGCGGCGGCGGTCGTACAACTTCAGAGCCACGAACACGCGGATTGAGAAGGCCACGCTCGGGAATGAAGCCGGGTTGTATGGAGCGGCGTATCTTCCGTTTGAAGGGCTTCCGCTCCAAGAGCAGTGATAGACGCCTATGTGGATGGGAATCGATGTCGGTACGGGCGGCACCCGCGCGCTTATTGTGGATGAAGCGGGCGTGGTTCGCGCAGGCTTCACTTCCGCGCACGCCGAAATGCGCATGGAACGGCCTCTGTGGGCGGAGCAGGAGCCGGACGATTGGTGGCGCGCCGCCGCGGAGGCCATCCGGGGAGCGCTTGATCGGGCGGGTGTCTCGGGCAACGAGATTCAGGGCATCGGACTTTCCGGGCAGATGCATGGGTTGGTGATCCTCGACGGTGCCCACGAAGTGATCCGCCCCGCTCTCATCTGGTGCGATCAGCGCAGCCAGCCTCAAGTGGATTTCATCAATCGAACGGTGGGCCGCGAGAATGTTCTGGCCTACACGGCCAACCCCGTGTTGACAGGCTTCACGCTGCCCAAGCTTCTCTGGGTGAGGGATCACGAACCGGCGCGGTTTGGGCGCGTCCGCAAGATGCTGTTGCCGAAGGATTACATTCGCTTCAAGCTTACCGGTGAGTTTGCGAGCGACGTGTCGGACGCTTCGGGCACCGCGCTCTTCGACGTGGTGAAACGGCGCTGGTCCTTCGAGATGACGGATGCGCTGGGGCTTGATCGCTCGATGCTTCCGGAAGTGCGCGAATCGAGAGAGGTGACCGGCCGCGTGACGGCGGCGATGGCCGCGTTGACCGGGCTCGCCGCGGGGACGCCGGTAGTCGCCGGCGGCGGGGATCAGGCGTCGAGCGCGATCGGCAACGGCGTAGTGCAGCCGGGCGTGGTGTCGTGCACGCTGGGAACGAGCGGCGTGGTTTTTGCGCACATGGATCGGGTTGCCTACGACCCGGAGGGGCGTGTCCACACCTTCTGCCACGCTGTGAAGGACAAGTGGCATGTGATGGGCGTCACGCAGGCGGCGGGCTTGAGCTTGCAGTGGTTCCGGAATCAACTGGCCCCGGGCGCGAGCTACGACGAGTTGACCCGCGAGGCGTCCGGGGCGGAGGCGGGCGCTCAGGGTCTGTTCTGGCTGCCGTACCTGATGGGCGAGCGGACGCCGCACCTCGATGCCGCGGCGCGCGCCGCCTGGATCGGGCTGACCGCGAAACACGTTCGCGCCGATTTGATTCGCGCGGTGATCGAGGGCGTTTGTTATAGCCAGAAGGATTGCCTCGATATCGTGGTCTCGCTCGGCGTCCCGGTGACGTCGGTACGCGCATCCGGCGGCGCGGCGAACAGCGCGTTCTGGCTTCAGTTGCTCGCCGACGTGCTCGACCGGCGCGTCACCACTCTTCAGACGCAGGAGGGCTCGGCGTACGGCGCGGCGCTGCTGGCGCTGGTTGGGACCGGGCGGTATGCGTCGGAGGAGGAGGTGTGCGGCGTGGCCATCCGTGAGGTGAGTTCGCGGAGTCCGCGCCCCGCGGAGGCGGCCGTTTACGCGGCGCGGCACGCAATCTACGGCGAGCTGTACCAGGCGCTGAAACCGATTTATGCGAAGCTAAGTTGAGGCCCATGCGAGCAGCCGTACTCCATCTCGCTTTCTTCGGATTGTCGATACCGCTGGGCGCGGAGACGATTCTTGCGACGTTGAGGGAGAAGTGTCTCGGCTGCCACGGCGACGGGAACGTTTTCGGAAAACTCGATTTGCGCACCCGCGACTCGGCGCTGCGCGGAGGCTCCCGCGGCCCGGCGATCGTTCCCGGCCGTGCGGCGGACAGTCTGCTGTACAAGTCACTGCTGCATCAGGGGGACCTCAAGATGCCGCCCGGGGAAGAGGGCAAGCTTCCTGCGGAGACCCTGGATGCGTTCCGCATGTGGATCGACGAAGGGGCGCCGTATGAGCCGCCGAAGTCCGCCAGTGTGAATTGGGGGAATTACGGACGAGACGATGTTTGGGCGTTCCGCGCGGCCGGGAAGACTGACGGAAGCGTGGATTCGTTCATAGACGCCGCCCTGAAACGGAACGGTGTGACGGCCGCTCCACTGGCGGACCGCCGGACGCTGCTGCGGCGCGTCACAGTGGATTTGACCGGCTTGCCGCCCACTCCGGAAGACGTGAAGGCGTTCCTTAAAGATCCTGCGCCTGACGGCAAGGCCTTCGCGAGAGTTGTGGACCGGCTGCTCGCGTCAGTCCAGTACGGCGAGCGATGGGCGCGGCACTGGCTCGACGTGGTGCGCTACGCCGATTCGAACGGCTACTCGAACGACTACGAGCGGCCGAACGCCTGGCGCTACCGCGACTATGTGATTCGCGCCTTCAACAGCGACAAGCCGTACGACCGTTTTATCGAGGAGCAAATTGCCGGCGACGAACTGTTCTTGGACGATCCGGAAGCTGTGATTGCGACAGGCTTTTTACGCGCGGGTCCGTGGGAGCATACGGGCATGTCGGTGGCTGCGGAAACGCGGCAGATGTGGCTCGACGATGTGACGCACGCGACAGCGAACGTTTTTCTGGGCCTGACGCTCGGGTGCGCGCGCTGTCACGACCACAAGTTCGATCCACTGCCAACCAAAGACTATTACCGCATGCAGGCCGTCTTCGCCACCACCGCCTTTGCGCGGCGGCCGCTGCCGTTCCTGGAGACCGAGCGGCGCGACGGTTTCGAAACCGGGAAGGCGCAGTTAGACGCGCTGATCGCGCAGACCGAAGCGGCCATCGCGGGACGCAAGAAGGACGGCTTAACTCCCGACGAGAAGGAAGCGGTAAAGCTGCACACGAAACACCTGGCGATGCACAAGGAATCGGCGTTCCGCTATCAGCCGTATGCGTTCGCTGTGTCGAGCGGGCTCGAGCGCGAGGAGTGGAACGACGTGGGACCGGAGGGCGCCCGGAGCTACATGAAGAAGGCGGATTACGCGTCGGCGGGAGTGCATGTGCTCGTCGGGGGTAGCCTGCAATCGCCGGGGCAGGTGGCGGAGCCTGGCGTTCTCACCGCGATCGAAAGGTATAGCGGATACCCAGCGCCGGAAATTCCGAAGACGGCATCCGGGCGCCGCGCCGCACTGGCGCGGTGGATCGCGAATCCGGCGAATCCGTTTACGGCGCGAGTGATGGTGAATCGAATTTGGCAATATCACTTCGGCAAGGGCCTTGCGGAGAATTCGAACAATTTCGGCAAGATGGGAAAGAAGCCCACGCATCCCGAATTGCTTGATTGGCTGGCCGCCCGGTTCATCGAGAGCGGCTGGAGCGTCAAGGCAATTCATCGTGAGATGCTGCTTTCCCGGACCTACCGCCGCGCAAGCGGCGCGGCGCCGAACGACCCGGAGAATCGCCTGCATTCGCATTTTTCGCCACGACGCGTGGAAGCCGAAGCGCTGCGCGACGCCATGTTGAAGGTGGCCGGCGAGCTGAGCGAGGCTCGCGGAGGACCGGGAACTTTTCCTCGCATCAATACTTTGGTGGCGTACCAGCCGCGTCACGCGATGGGCACGCTGCGGCCTATCTATCGGCCCTCGCCCACGAAAGGGGCTCGCAACCGCCGATCCATTTACAGCTTCCAGCAGCGCAGCCTCGTCGATCCGGTGATCGAGACCTTCAACGGCGCTTCGATGGACATGTCATGCGAGCGCCGCGAGTCGACGACGGTTCCCACGCAGGCGTTCTCGCTGCTCAACAGCGAGTTCAGCCACGAAGTCGCATTGTCGTTCGCCGCGCGATTGAGCCGCGAGGGCGGCGACGCGGTTGAACGCGCATTCGAACTGGCATTTCAGAGATCGCCGAGCGCCTCGGAGAAACACGAGGCGCTCAAACATGTGGCGGCCATGACGGAGCATCACAAGCGCACCCCGCCCGCGGCCGCGCCGAAGCTGAGCCTGGAACGAAGTATTACAAGCGAGCTGACCGGCGAGAAACACGCTTTCCAGGAATCGGAGCCGCCGTGGACATACGAGCCGGACGTGCGGCCTGACGATGTGACTCCGGCAGTGCGCGCTCTGGCTGACCTGGCGCTTGTGTTGTTCAACTCGAACGAGTTTGTGTATCTCTATTGAAGGCCGGTGAAAGATTTTTCATGAAGATACTGCCAGCGTCGATTTCCCGCCGCGAACTTCTTCTCGGCTCCTCGGCCGGTCTCGGCCGCATCGCGCTTGCATCGCAGCTCGCTCAGGACGACGCGCGCGCCGGAGCGCTTACGCCAAAGAAGGGACACTTCCCGGCGAAAGCGAAACGGTGCATCTTCCTGCTGATGGAAGGCGGGCCGAGCCACATCGATACCTTCGATCCGAAGCCGAAACTCGATCAACTGCATATGACCGAGTTCACGAAGAACCCCACAAAGTTCGCCGCCGCCATGAACACAGGGAAGCGGTACTATGTGCGCAGTCCGTTCGAATTTCGCGAAGCGGGCTCGATCGGCATCCCCATGAACCGCTTGTTCGAGCGTTTCGCGAAGGTGGCGGACGAGGTGTGCTTCTATCGCGGCATGCAGGCCGAGAGCGTGAACCACCCGACTGCGCTCTACCATCTCAACTGCGGCAATCAGTTTGGCGGGGACCCTGCGGTGGGCGCATGGGCAGCGTACGGGCTCGGTACCGAGAATCAGAATCTGCCGGCGTTCGTCGTGCTTCCGGACAAGGCGTATCCGCAGGGAGGATCGGCGAATTGGTCGAACGGGTTTCTGCCCGCGCACTATCAGGGCACGGCGCTGCGTTCGGAAGGGCCGCCGATTCTGGATATGAATCCGCCCCCGGGCGTGGCGGAAGCCGAGCAGCGCGCAAACCTCGAGCTGCTGTCAAAGTTGAACAAGGCGCATCAGCTCGAGCATCCCCATCACGCGGAGCTTGCGGCGCGCATCGAGAGCTACGAGCTGGCGTTCCGGATGCAGGCGGAGATGCCGGTTGTGGTGGACATTTCGAAAGAGCCGAAGGCGACGCGGGAGCTGTACGGAGTGGGCCACGCGGATGCCGAGGTCGATTCCCTCGCCCGCCGCTTTTTACTCGCCAGGCGGATGGTGCAGGCGGGCGTGCGCTTTGTGCAGATTGTCGTCTCGGGCTGGGATTCGCACGACTATATCGAGAAGGCGCATGGCGCGCGCATCCGCTCGCTCGATCAGCCGATGGCGGCGTTGCTCGCGGACCTGAAGCGCACGGGTTTGCTCGAAGAGACGCTCGTGGTCTGGGCTGGCGAGTTCGGACGCTCCCCGGACAATGGCGTTCGCGGCGAAGGCAAGGCATGGGGCCGCGACCACAACGCGAAGGCGATGACCGTGTGGCTTGCGGGCGGCGGCGCCCCGCGCGGAACGATCGTGGGCGCGACGGACGAAGCCGGAGGAGCGGCGGTCGAGTGCGTGCATCCGCTCAAGAACTTCCACGTGACGCTGCTGAAACTGCTGGGTCTGGACGACGCCCGGCTCACGTATCTCCACGCGGGCCGGAACAAGCAGTTGAGCCAGACCGGCGGCGAAGCGATCAGGGAGTTGATCGCGTAGGCTGCGCCGGGATAAATTTCTGCGGGCGCCAATTCAGAATCTCGGCGGTGTAGACGGCTCCCGAAGAACTCACCGCGAGATGATGCACGAAGCTGAACTCGCCGGGCGCCTTTCCGGGCGCGCCGAATGCGCCCAGAATCTTTCCATCGAGATCGAGTTTGAGGACGCGATTGTTGTAGCCATCCGCCATGTAAAGAAATCCATCGCGCGCGAGATCGAGGCCCCAGGGCGCGCCGATGTGCGTCCACTGCTTGAGGAATCGCCCCTCCGAATCGAAGATCTGGATGCGGTAATTTTCGCGGTCGGCTACGTAGACGCGGCCCTGCTTGTCGATCGCGATAGAGTGCGGCGTGTCGAACTCGCCTTCGCCCAAGCCTTTCTTCCCCCAGGTTTTGATCAGCTTTCCGTCTTTGCTGAGCTTCACGATCCGCGAATTGCCGTATCCGTCCGCGACGAAAAGGCCGCCATCCGGGGCGAAGGCGATATCGGTGGGGCGGTTGAAGCGCGCAATGTCGCCGTCACGCAGGCCACGGGGGCCCGTGCCGGGACGAGGCCAGATGGGCGCCATCGCGCTTGGCGCGTCGGACGACACACGCCAGCGGCCGAGCACCATTTTGACGCGGCCGCTCTTGTCGAGTTTGAGAATGGTGTGCGAGAGATCGTCGACGGTCCAGATGTTGCCTTCGGGATCGATGCGAACCGCGTGAGGCCGGTCGTACAGGCCGTCGCCGAAGGCGCGAATGAACTTGCCGGCGGCGTCGAATTCCATCACCGGATGCTCGCCCCGATGGATGACGTAGACGTGATCGTTGGCATCGACGGCCACCGCCGGCGTCTCCTTGAAGTTCCATCCGGTGGGCAGTTGCGGCCATGCCGGAACCGCCTTGTAGGGCAGCGAAGGCAGAGCGTCCTGAGCCAGTGCGAGGGGAATTGTGGCGAGAAGAGTAAAAGCGGCGCGCATCAGCATGGCGTACAGTTTACAACAGGCGCTGCGAATGCTGCCGCGCGAGTCCGGCATTCACGGAATACGCGACCGAACTTCCGGACTTACGCTCTATCGCAGCCCGAAACACAAAATATTCGGCCCCGCCGCGACGGCGACAAACTGCTTTCCACCCGCCGCAAATGTCATGGGCGACGCGCGCCAGCTATGGCCGTCTCCCAGTTCGGCGGAGGCGTTCGTCTGAACGTGCCAGAGATCCTTACCCGTCCTGGCATCCACCGCCGCGAACGCGCCGCTGTCCTCGCCGAAAAATACGACGCCGCCAGCCGTCGAGAGCACGCCGCCCCAGCTATCGGCAGCTCCCATCTGCGGCGCTTCCCAGACGCGCTTGCCCGTCTCGATATCGAGCGCCCGCAGAAACATCCGCCCCGGTTCGAGCGGAATCGGCTTCGGGTTCCAGTTCGGCGGCTTGACGTAGATGCCGCAGGCCTCGCGCGCCTGAAGATAGAACAGCCCCGTCGACGGGTTGAACGCCATCGATGGCCAGTTCGTGCCGCCCAGAATGTTCGGGCAAACCTTGGTCCCGTCGCGCGCCGGCTCCGTCCCCGGCAACAGAATGGGGCGGCCGTCTTTGCCGATGCCGCTCGCCCACGTCAGCCGGTCGACGAACTTCTCCGCGAGCAGCAACTCGCCGTTCGTACGGTCGAACACGTAGAAGAACCCGTTGCGGTTGGCCTGGATAAGCAGCTTGCGATCCCGCCCGCGGTAGCGCCGGTTCACCACCATCGGCGTCTGCCCGCCGTCCCAGTCGAACAGATCGTGCGGGGTGAATTGATAGTGCCACTTCAGCTCTCCCGTCGCCGCATTGAGCGCAAGCAGTCCCGAGGTGTACAGGTTGTCGCCTTGCCGCTCGTCTCCATTCAACGCCGGATAAGGATTTCCCGTACCCCAGAAAACGGTGTTCGTCTCCGGATCGAAGGTCCCGGTCATCCAGGTCGCCCCGCCGCCGCCGTAGCGCGCAAGGGCCGTTCCCTTCCAGGTCTCCGATCCCGGCTCGCCCGGCTTCGGCACGGTGTAAAAGCGCCAGACACGCTCGCCGGTCGAGGCTTTGTAGGCGGAGAGGAAGCCGCGAACTCCCAAGTCTCCACCCGAGACTCCCGCCACGACGAGATCGTTAATCGCAAGCGGCGCGGCCGTGTTCCCGTAGTTCTTGCCTTCCTGCCCTTCCGGAATATCCATTTCCCAAAGCAACCGTCCGGTCACCCGATGCAGCGCCAGCAGGTGTGCGTTATCTGTCACCATGAAGACGCGGTCGCCGAGCACGGCCACGCCGCGATTGGTGCCTTTTGCGGAGTCTCCACGAACCTCCTTCGAACGCGGACGCTGATACTGCCAGATTGTACGTCCCGCCTGGGCGTCGATGGCGAACAACTGGTTCGGCCCGGTCACGTACATGACGCCGTCCACGACCACGGGCGTCGTTTCGAGCGCATACTGGTTGATTGGGAAAACCCACTTGAGCGTCAGATCGTTCACATTCGAAGCCGTAATCCGATCGAGTGGGCTGTGGCGGTTTCCGCCGATGTTGCCGTGATACGACGGCCAGTCGCCCGGCTTCGGGTTTGCGATGCGGTCAAACGCCGCGGCGCCCTCGCGCTCTACAGCCTCGCGTTCAAGCGGTACGCCGCGCTGTCCAACCGTAACGCCGCTGAGGGAGCTGAGATACGCCAATAAATCGCGGCATTGGCCCGCGCTGCATCGCGGCTCCGGCATGAGCGAAGACGGTTCTTTCACCACATCCGCAATCTGCTCCTTCCGCAGGAGATGGAACCGCCCCTCAAGATCCTGAACCTGAATGTTGTACTGATTCCGATTGCGCGCAAATCCGCGAACCACGCCGCCGCCGCGCAGGCCGACCCGGACCATTTCATATCCATCCTTGATCCTGGCGGATGGCCGGCCGACGGCTTCAGCGATCTCCTCAAACGTCAGCTCGCGGCCCAGAGCGGAGAGGTCCGGCCCGATTGCCGCGCCGCGGCCGAGCGCCATGTGGCACTTGTTGCAGCCCCCGCCGCCGAAGAAGTATCGTTCACCGGCCGCGCGGTTGCCGGGTGCATTCACCTCGGCCGCGGGCGCGCTCAGGGCGCGGACGAACAACGTGACCGCCTGCAAGTTCGCCGGAGGCAGGTTGAACGCGGGCATGCCGGCGGACGGAACTCCGTCGCGGATCGCGGCGCGCAGCTCGTCGAGCGTGCGCGAACGAACGCGGCGATGATTCGCGAGATTCGGTCCGCGCTCGGTTCCGTGGCCGTCGCCATGGCATACGGCGCAGTGCTCCGCGAAGACCTGGCGGCCGTCCTGCGCCAAGGCCGCAGTGCTAAAAGAGAAGATAAGAAGAGCGGTCAGCCTCATGTTCTTGTGATTGTACAGGGGAAGGGAGAAACTATTCTCATCATGACAAATCATTCCGCGCTCGGTTCTCAGAAAATTATGGCCTTCGTAGCGACGCGCGACTCCGAACGCGCCAAAGCCTTTTATCGCGACACCCTTGGTCTGCGTCTGGTGAGCGACGATTCGTTCGCTGTTGTTTTTGACGCGAATGGAACCATGCTACGGGTCACGAAAGTCAAGGAGTTCGAGCCGATGAAGTTCACGGTTCTCGGCTGGGAGGTTCCCGATATCGTCGCCGCGGTGAAGGAGCTCGTGAAGGCCGGCGTTCGGTTTGAGCGCTATGGAAGCTTCATGAAACAGGACAAACTTGGCATCTGGGATGCGCCGGGAGGCGGCCGGATCGCATGGTTCAAGGACCCGGACGGCAACACGCTGAGTCTCGCTCAGATCTAAGGGTCCGTTAAGAAGTGGAGCAGGCAGGCCACTGACGATGGCCTGCCCCACTCGGATATGCGTTAGACCTTCTCGGGCACAACGTAGGGCGCCCGGTACTTGCGGCCGATCATCTGGTCCGCTTCCTTGTCGTTCACGAAGCGGTCCGTCTTCTTGTCCCAGTTCACTCTTCGTCCAAGGCGGTAGCTGATATTCGCCAGGTGGCAGAGAGCGGCCGAGTTCGCTCCGATCGCGATCTCCGCGGTCAGTTTCGTGTAATCGCGGCTCTTCACGGCGTCGATAAAATTCTGCATGTGGACCGTGGTTTCGCCTCTGTCGGCCTTCACGTCCATGGCAAGTTCGCCCTTCTGTCCCTTGAACAGCTTGAAGCCATTCCCGTCAAGCGCCATGTGGCCGTCGCTGCCGAGGAAAATGTTGCCGACGCAATTTCCGCCGCGCAATTCGAGTCCTCCCTCGGGGCCCGTCACCAGTCCACGCACTTCGAACACGATCTGTTTCTTACCGTAATCGAGCGTCGCGAGTTGAGTGTTCGGCGTTTCCTGATCGTCGTCGTAGACCATCTTGCCGCCGGTCGAAACGGTCCAGTTCGGCATGCCCTCGACTCCGAGACCCCAGTGCGCGACATCCATCTCGTGCACGCCCTGGTTGCCGATGTCGCCATTGCCGGTGTCCCAGAACCAATGCCAGTTGTAGCGGAAACGCAGCTCGTTGTAAGCTCGCATCGGCGCCGGCCCTAGAAACAGGTCCCAATTCAGTCCCGGCGGCGTCGGTTCGTCGGCCTTGTGCCCGATCGAATTCCGCCGCTTGAAGCAGAGCGCCTTCGCTAGATAGACTTCACCGATCGCGCCTTCCTTCAGCAGTTGCATCGCTTTTTGCTTGTGCGCGATGCTGCGGCTCTGCGATCCGATCTGCACCATGCGCTTGTACTTGCGCGCGGCCGCCACCATTTGGCGAGCTTCGAAAATGTTGTGGCTGGCGGGTTTCTCGCAGTAGACGTCCTTGCCCGCCTGGCATGCCCAGATGGTCGAGAGCGCGTGCCAATGGTTGGGCGTGGCGATCGATACGGCGTCGATGCTCTTGTCGGCGAATACTTCGCGCATGTCGCTATAGACCTTCGGCTTGTGGCCCCTGGCCTTCTCGACGCGCGCGACGGCCCGCTCCTGAGCGGCTTGATTCACGTCGCAGACTGCCGCAATGTGAGCCGAATCGAGCGTCGCGTAGTAGCCGAGGTGCGCGGTGCCGCGCCCGCCGACGCCGATGACCGCAACGTTGACGCGGTCGTTTGCGCCGAGCACTCGCGCCTTTGGAGCAAGCGCGGCCAACGCCGCGGCTTGCAGAAATTGTCGTCTGTCGTGGGCTTCCATGGATACCTTCCTTCCGTGAGTTGAAACTGCATTATAGAATAACGCGCAATGGAGCGGTGGATGCCGAGCCGGGATCGGCGCGTGGATGGCCGTGCCGGTTACCGGAGGACGGCGGCGCGGATCGAGACCCGTAGAGGGGCTCCGTCGCGGCGATGCCCAAGCGCCTGCGTGCTGTTTCTTGAGATTTGAGGCCTCGACGCAGCGGCTCGCCGCGGTAAGGGAAGGTGCGCCGCGATCCGCGGTCCTTTGTGGATCGCGATAGGCCATCGCGGAGGTTCTCCCACTTCATGATAAGTTGTCAAGTGATCCCGGAGGCGACTCTAAGATGCTGGCAAGACATTTAGCATTGCCCGCGGTGCTCCCGCTCATTCCCGCCATGCTCGGCGCAGCCTCGCTGCGCGCCGGCGCCGCGAAGGTCGATGTCACACCCACCCAGTTTCCAGTGATCTCGAATTGTATGTTCCTGGAGCGCATCGCCGAGAAAGCGCACGCTCCGTTGCACGCGAAGGCCCTCGTGCTTGATGACGGGGGCATGCGGCTCGCCATCGTCGTGGTTGACAGTTGCATGATGCCCCGCGAGTTGATCGATCGAGCCAAGGACATCGCGCGCGCGAAGACCGGCATTCCGGCTGAGCGCATGCTTGTCTCCGCTACGCATACTCATTCCGCACCCGCTTCGATGGGATGTCTGGGGTCCGATGCCCAGCCGGAATACGCGGAGCTTCTACCCAAGAAGATCGCCGAGGCTATCGAGAGCGCGGCGGCACGCCTAGCGCCTGCCAAGGCTGGATCGGCCTCGATTGACGACTATGAGCATACTCATTGCCGGCGCTGGATTCTTCGGCCCGACAAAATGAGGAGCGATCCGTTCGGCAATCTGAATGTCCGCGCCAATATGCACCCGGGCTATCGGAATCCGGACGCCATCGCGCCATCGGGCCCGGTTGATCCCGGCCTCTCCGTGCTCTCCATTCAAACACTCGAAGGCAAGCCCCTTGCCGTTCTCGCCAACTATTCGCAGCATTACTTCGGCTCGCCCATCCTTCATCCCGATTATTTCGGGATCTTCTCGGACAAAATCGCAACTCGGATCGGGGCGGGGGAGGGCTTCGTCGCGATGATGTCGCAAGGCACGAGCGGCGACCAAATGTGGATGGACTACGGAAAGCCGAAAAGCGACATCACGCTCGAGCAGTACTCGGAAGGCGTCACAACGAGGGCCATGGAGGCGTATCGAAAGATTCAGTATCGCGACAAGTTGAACTTGGCGATGGCGGAAACGCGATTGACCCTCGGCCGCCGTGCGCCCGATTCGCAGCGGCTGGACTGGGCCAAAGGCTTGCTTTCGAAAATGGAAGGGACGAAACCGCGCAACCAGCAGGAAGTGTACGCTCGCGAGCAGGTGTTCCTTCACGATGAACCTTCGCGCGAATTGAAGTTGCAAGCTCTCCGCATCGGCGACTTGGGCATAGCGGCGATTCCTAACGAAGTTTTCGCGATTACAGGACTAAGAATCAAGGCACGGAGTCCGCTGCCCGGCACGTTCGTAATCGAGCTTGCCAACGGCGCGGAAGGCTATATTCCGCCACCCGCCCAACACAAACTGGGAGGTTACACTACTTGGCCCGCCCGAAGCGCCGCGCTCGAAACGGGCGCGGAGCCAAGGATCGCGGAGGCGATAATCCAATTGCTCGAGAAGGTCTCAGGGCGCAAGCGGCGTGAGCAGGCCGAGACGCAAGGCGTCTACGCCCGGGCGGTTCTCGATTCCCGCCCGTCCGCCTACTGGCGGATGAGTGAGTTCGCCGGACCTCATGCGGCGGATGCCGCCGGTAAGCACGTAGCGACTTATGAGGACGGAATCGCGTTCTATCTTGAGGGGCCGGAGTCGCAGGCCTTCTCCGGCGCTCAAATCAACCGTGCTCCGTATTTTGCCGGGGGCCGGCTGGTTAGCGGCGTTGAAGTAGGCGGCGCTTACACAATAGAGATGTGGTTCTGGAATGGCCTGCCCCCGGAGGCGCGCGCGGTCACTGGATCGCTTTTTTCGTTGGGAGCGGACGAATTGTGGATTGGCGGTTCTCAGGAGGCCGCGGGTAGACTGCGTTTCGGCTCGTCGAGCGGCGTGGCCTCGATACCAACAAAGGCCTGGACGTTTGTCGCGTTCGTACGCGAAGGCAGCCGTGTTCGGGTTCATTTGAACGGAGCTGAACATCCTGACATCGACGCCAATGCAACTGCCGGCGTGGCAGCCAAGTTGTTCGTCGGCGGCCACGCCGAGGGAAGGTTCAATTTCGAGGGACGAATCGACGAAGTGGCCGTTTATACCCGAGCGCTGACCGCGGGAGAGATTCAGCGGCACTACCGCGCCAGCCGTGAATAAATCGATGAGAGCCGCCCTCCAACTAGCGATGGTTTTGGGTGTGGCGCTGGCTACGGGTACCGGACAGGATGTTCCGCGCGCACCCTCCGAATCCGCGGAAACCGCCGCGCAGGAGATCGAAGAGAGGCTTTCAGCCGTGGCAGCGGCGCTCGTGGCTGGTGAAGCCGTCCAGCCCACACATCGTGAATGGACGGCTGGGTATCACTCCGCGCGCACTGCATCCTATCGAGTGACTCGAATCGATCTCGATGGCGCGCGCGCGCAAGCGGCCATCGCCGGTGAGATCACCGGTTACAACAAAACGCACGGCCCCACGCAGGATCGATGTGAGTGGGAGAGCGAGTGGGTTCGCGACGCCAACGGCTGGACCGTAAAAACCGTGACCCGCCGCGAATGCTCTCACCAGGAAAGCGATGCGCCCTTCTTTCGCGATGTCACCGCATCCGCTCTCGCCTCCAACTCCGGCTTCGTTCAGCAGTTCGGCCGGGGGATCGGCGAATGGGCCGAGCATCTGGACGGCATCTCGGGCATCGATCTTTACGGACTGAACGGCACAGCCGTGGGCGATTATGACGGGGATGGCTGGGATGACATCTTCGTGTGCCAGCCGGGCGGACTTCCGGGAAGGCTGTTCCGGAATAAGGGTGACGGGACGTTTGAGGATGTCACGAAAGCCGCGGGCCTGTGGATGCTCGACCCTACCGCCGCAGTGTTGTTTGGCGACTACGATAACGATGGCGATCAGGATCTGTTCGTTGTCCATTCAAGTGGAATCCTGCTTTTCGACAATGATGGCCGGGGGCACTTCAAGAGATTCACGCGGGCGCGCTTCGAAATTCCATCCGGCGAGCAGGGATCGATGATGATGCCCGCGCTCGCGGACTATGACCGTGACGGCTTCCTGGACCTTTACGTCTGCGTCTACAGCCGGAGCGGCAGCAGCATGGCTGGATATCTCCACCAGCCCACGCCTTACTTCGACGCCGGCAACGGACCGCCAAACCATATGTTCCGTAACAACGGCAACGGCACGTTTTCCGACGTCACGCGCAAGACCGGCCTGTCGGCGAACAATTCGAGGTGGAGCTTCGCGGCTACGTGGAGCGATTACGACGGCGATGGATATCCCGACCTGTACGTGGCGAACGATTTCGGCAAGAGTAACCTCTACCGGAACAACGGGAACGGAACCTTCACCGACGTTGCGGCGCAGGCGGGCGTCGAGAACATCGGGCCCGGGATGAGCGCCGCATGGGGAGACTTCGACAATGACGGACTCCCGGATCTTTATGTGTCGAACATCTGGAGCGCCGCCGGTCAACGAATCATGCGCCTGCCTGAGTTCCAACCCGCCGCGCCTGCGCGCGCCCGGGAATGGATGAGGCGCTTCGCGCGCGGAAACTCGCTCTACCGCAATCGTGGCGATGGGACTTTCGAAGAACCTGCGGCGCGCAAGGACGTCGCCAAGGGCGGATGGGCGTGGGGTAGCGATTTTTTCGATGCAGACAATGACGGGTGGCAAGACCTTCTTGTCCTCAATGGACACATCACCAATGAGCGAGCCGGCGACTTGGAACGCTTTCACTGGACCGATGTCGTCGGCGCATCACCGCTTGAGGCGGTCCGGTCCGGACGATATGCGGAAGGCTGGCGCCGATTTCAAAATCTCATGAACGAGTCCGGATTTTCCGTCCACGGAAGCGAAATGAAGAAGTTCTACCGCAATTCGGGATCCGGGCGCTTTGTGGACTTCTCCGCTCCATCGGGTCTCGATTTCGCGGACGACGGCCGTTCGTTCGCGACGCTCGACATGGATCACGACGGTGATCTCGACCTGGTCCTGAAGAATCGCACGGCTCCGCAGGTACGAGTCATGCGGAATGACAGCGCGCCTGGGAACAAGTCTATCGCGTTCAACCTGGTGGGACGGCGCAGCAATCGCGACGCGATCGGTGCGCGCATTACCTTTAGCCTCGGAGGTGGGGTCCGCAGTAAAGAGGTGCGAGCAGGCTCCGGGTTCCTCTCGCAGCATTCGCGGGTTGTCTACTTCGGTCTTGGAACCGTGGAGAAGCTACCGGTGGTTCGCATCGACTGGCCGAGCGGGTTGTCGCAGGAGATTCGAGACTTGTCCGCAGGCGCGGTGATTCGAATTGAAGAGGGCCAAGCCGATTTCGTCTCGCAGCCGTTTCGCCCCAAACGGGAAATCGTTAATGAAAGCGTTGCGCCCGTCAGTCAGCCAAGCGAGTACCGCGGAACCTGGCTCTTGGAACCGGTTCGTATGCCAACGCTAGAACTTACGGACGTGAAGCGCGGCTCTCGAGCGGCGGTGACGATCGGAACAGGTAGCGGCGGCCGGCCGGTCGCTCATGTGTTTACCGGCGGCGATGCCGATGCGGACGCCCACCCGGTTCCACCGGCCGAACTTCGGCTGCTCAACACCGTCATTAAGAATCTTTTTGCGCGTCGCAGGGACATGGTTCTTCCGCTGACGCTGCTTCTGGATGAAGATGGACGCATCGCGAAAATTTATCGAGGAGAGATCGGTCGCCAATGGATTCTTGACGACCTTCGCCGTTTACCCCGGAACGAGCGTGAACGCGCGGAGCTGGCTCTGCCGTTTCCCGGACCGTATCATGGACCCCTCGGCAACCGTCTGGAGCCTTATTTCCTGATCGGTTTCGAATGCCTTCAGAACGGCGCTTACGGCGACGCCATGTCATACTTCGAGCAATGTCTGAGAATCGACTCCGGAATTTCCGCGATCCATAGCAATATCGGCGCCGTCCACGCCAGGCTGGGACGGATCGAGGAATCGCTGGCCAGCTACCGAAAAGCGGCCGAGCTTGATCCGGCGTCGGCTGACAGTCAGTTCAATATCGGCACGACGCTCGCCATGGCTGGGCGATTCCAGGAGGCCGTCGCCGCGCTCGAACGGGCGGCAAGGATGGACCCGGCCGCCGCCGAATCCTGGGCCAACCTGGGGAACGTCTATCTCGATTTGGACAAGCCTGAATTGGCTCGCGCTCCGCTTGAGCGGGCGTTGTTCTTAAAGCCTTCCGCTATTGTTCACAACAGCCTTGGAACCCTCCACTTTCAACAGGGAGCGCTCGATTTGGCCCGTGGGCAATTCGAAGAGTCCATCCGGTTGGAGGCCGCTTACGATCCGGCTTACGTGAATCTTGGACAAGTGTATCTTAAGCTGGGCGATCGTCCGCGCGCCGCGGAGATGTTCCGGAAGGCCCTGCAGTTGAACTCGGCGAATGCCGAAGCGAAACGGCTTCTGGATCGGCGCCCGTGAGAACATATTCCATCGCTGCCGTAATGTCGCTGGCCGTGGTCGCGCTCTTAACGCCGCAGGAGCGGGATGCGCGCCCAGCGGAGAAGTTGCGCCGGACCTATGAGCGGAACAGGCTTGCCGCCCCCGCGGCCGCAGGACACGCCAGCGCTCCCGGCTCGGCTCCCGCGCAGCGTTCATCGGCGGACGACCTTCGCGACCCGGAGCTCCCGGATCTTCGTCTTGCGTTCGAAGCGATGCCCGTTTTGCGAGAGAAGACCTACTTCGGAAGCGCGGCGAAGGACCACATCCTCGAATTCGGCGGCGCCGGTGTTGCGTTACTCGATTACAACGCCGATGGCCTCCTCGACATTTTCGTTGTGAACGGACCGGAGCTGACGGCGGCCAGGAAAAGGATCCCTCACCGCAACGTCCTGTATAAGAATTTGGGCAACTGGAAGTTTGAAAACGTATCCGGACAGGCGGGGGTGGATGCTGCCGCTTGGGGCGCCGGAGTCTGCGCGGGGGACTACAATGGCGACGGAAACCTTGACTTGTACGTCACCAACTTCGGCACAAATCTTCTATTCCGCAACAACGGCAACGGCACATTCACCGAAACGGGAAGGGCGGCGGGTCTGAATCACAACGGGTGGAGTACTGGCTGCAGTTTCTTCGACGCCGATGGCGACGGCAACCTGGACTTGTATGTAGCCAACTACGTGGTTACGACCTGGCAGGAGGTGCTCGCGCCCAAGCGAACCCTGTTGTGGCGCGGCGGACCGCTTGTGATGGCCGGACCGCAGGGTCTACCCGCGGCCCCGCACGTCTTTTTTCACAACGAAGGCCACGGCAGATTCCGCGACCGGAGTTCATGGCTTGGACTGAAGCCCGGCCAAACGGGTCATGGTTTCAGCGTGCTCACCACTGACTACAATGCGGATGGATGGGTCGACATCTTCGTAGCCAATGACTCGGATCCCAATTACCTGTTCCGGAACCGGGGCAATGGAAAGTTCGATGAAGTGGGGATTGAGAGTGGCGCCGGATTCAACTCCGAGGGTAGAGCCCAGGCCGGCATGGGCGCAGGCGCCGGTGATTTCGATGGCGACGGACTGCTCGATCTCGTGCTGACGGCTTTCGCGCACGACACCAACACTCTCTACCGGAATCTCGGTGGCGGGCGCTTTGACGATGTCAGTGAAGCCGCGGGCCTCAAAGCGCGGACGTTTGACCGCTTGGGTTGGGGCGTCGCGTTCTTCGATGCGGATCTCGACGGGCAGCCGGATCTTTTCTTCGCTAACGGGCACATCTACCCGCAGGTGGACGATTTCCCGCAATTGAGAGAGACGTACCGGCAGGAAAATCAACTTCTTCTAAACCGCGGCGGCCGCTTCATCGATGTTTCCCTCGCTGCCGGGCCCGGGCTCACCGCGCTAAAGTCGCACCGCGGTCTGGCAATCGGAGACTTGGACAACGATGGCAACCAGGATATTGTCGTCACGAGCATGGACGACACGCCAACGGTGCTGCGTAACCGCACCCAATCGAAACGCCATTGGGTTAACTTGCAGTTCGTTTGCAAGCTTCCCAACGCCTTCTGCATTGGCGCCTCGGTTACGATCGACGCGGGCGGAAAGAAGCAGATTCAGGAGATTCGGTCTGGTGGAAGCTACGTCTCGCAGAGCGATCTGCGCCTGCTTTTTGGGCTCGGGACCCACGTTGGCAAGATCGATGTCACCGCGCGTATGCCCGGCGGCGCCGTCGGGACGTGGCACGGTGTCGAGACCGATCGATTTGTGATCCTGCGGCTCGACCGGTGACCCAACGTCCGCCAGCCACTTCCATAAACGGACCCAAATTTCAGCTTGGGCAACAAGCTGGAATTTTGGCGGAGTCGTGAGGCAAGGAGAGTACATGACGACGCGAAAGCAAGATAGTCCGAAGTTCAAAGCGAAGGTAGCGGTGGAAGCGATCCGGGGTGAGCGCACGCTGAGCCGGTTGGCATCGTAGTTCCGCGTGCACCCGGTGCGGATCGGACTTTGGGGTCCACCTTAAAGAGCCGTATACTCAAGGCCCTTTGGGTCGGGATGGAGCGACTGCCGCGAACCGTGTTAGCTCGCTCGGCGAAGCAAGCTCCAGAATATCGACTGATCGGGGGGCGACCGGTCGCCACCACGCACTGTTTTCCCGCTCTTCCACCTCTACGTCCCCTATCCCGCTTGTTATCTGCCCCTTGCCCTAAGCGTCCCGGCTCGGTTGGCCTACTAATGATGAGAAATCCGGGCTACGGCCGCGCCAGCATGCCGCGTAACAGGGTCTCGTAATGCGCCGTTACGGAGTCCCACGAATAGTGCGCCTTCACGCGGGCCATGGCCTTCCCGCGAAGCGTCTCGCGCTCGGCTTCGGTCATGGCGATGGCGCTCTCGATCGCGGCGGTTAGGTCGTCCGTAAAGGGGATGCCCGCGTCCGCCACCACTTCTTCGTTTTCCTTGGTGCGAAAGTAGAGCACGAGCGCGCCCCGGCCCATCGCCTCGATCAGCGCCGGATGCGTGCCGCCAACCTCCGTCGCGTGGATATAGGCGAAACAATGCGATCCAAGCTCGCGGTAACCAACGCCATAGATCGCGCCCGGCATCACGATGCGCGGATCGGCGGTGTCGCGAACGCGTCGAATGTACTCGTGCGCGTAGGGCGCGTCGCCGATCAACGCAAGACGCAGGTCTGTCCTTGATGCTTCAAACGATTGCCGCACCTCGAGCGCGCGGTTCTCCGGTTCAAGGCGGCTCACATAGAGGAAGTAGCGGCCCGCCTCAAGCCCCAACCGGCCGAGCACCGCGCTTGATGCGAGCCTGCCGGTTTCCGCGCCGTATGGAATGAAGACCGTGGCCTTCGCGTAGCGCTCACGGTAGTAGACCGCGATCGCGGCGGCGTCGGTCACTACCGAATTCGGCAGCTTGGTCGAAAGCCACTCGGACAACAGGTACCAGGCGCGCGCGAGGCGATTCCACTTCTTGCGCTTCCGCTCAAGGCCATCCACGTTTAACGCGACGGGAATGCCGGCAAGCCGCGGGAGAATCGTGAACACGGCGTTCGCGCCGTTGCAGTAGAGCGCGACGTTCTGGCGATGAAGCAGCAAGTGCAGCGTCGAGAGAAAAGTGTGCGCGATGGTGTCGAAATATTTGTGCCGGATAGTGGGGAGATACTGAAGGCGGACGCCCCGATAGTCCGCGAGAAGGTGCTTTTCCCTGCAATAGACGGTGACCGAATGTCCCAGGCGCACGAGGCGAGTGGAAAGTTCTTCGGCGAACGTTTCAAAGCCGCCGTAGTTTGCCGGGATCCCGCGCGTGCCGAGGATCGCGATGCGCATGCGGCCGGCGGCGGGTTCGGCGTTTCGGGTGAGCTTCGACAATCGCTCTCTCAGAACGTGGAAATAGTTGTCCAAATGCCGGATGGGGGCCTGCGGGGGATACCGGCATCGCCGGGCGCGCTGTTGGGCTTTGACGGGGCCGTTGACTGGCCGGGAGGCCTGTCCCACATGGCGGCATCGATTCTTTCACAGGTTCTCACGTTCGCGCCGGCGCTCACGGCTCCACGCTAGCCGCGTACGCCCGATTTCAGGCCGCGAACTCCCGCCTCGATCTTCGGGGCGGGCTTGCTGACGGGGTGGTAATTGAACCAGCTCGCCATATAGGCGTCGTCGACACGTTGACGGGCCTGGATGGCGCGGCGCTTGGCCAGCACTTTTCTCCAGTTTTTCGCCAGGAACCAAAAGGCCTTCAGCGAACTGTGCTCGCGGAAAAGGACGCAACTGACGACCACGGCGTCGCGGGCGGTGATGGAGAAGAAATTCCGGCGGTAGAGCGAGCCGGAGATGTTCTTGATGCGCATCAGGAAACGGTTCTTCACCGAGTGCATGTTGATTTCCGGAGGCAAAGCACGGCGGTTTCCGGGCAGAACGTTGCGCACGTGATAGCCGCGGGCGTAAGGCTGATAGATACAACGCCAGCCGAGCAACTGGGCGCGCCAGGCGACGTCCGCGTCCTCGCGGTAGACGAAGAAATCGGAATCGAAGAATTCGCCGTCAATGGCGACGTCCTCGATCATCTCGCGGCGGTAAAGGGCGGCAGCCGCAGTCGCGCCAAACACGTATTCCTGGCGAAGGTAGTGGCCGTTATCGACTTCCTGGCTGCCGCGATCGAGATGCCGCAACATGGGAGTGAAATAAATACCCGTGGAATCGACCAGAGGCTTGTCGGGAAATTCAAACGTCGCGGTCATCGCAAGCAACTTGCCGCACACCGTTCCCACCCGGGGATCGATCTGGCCCGCCTCGACAAGCGACTCAATAAAGTTAGGGAGGAGGAGTACGTCGGGATTGAGCGTCAGGACCCATTCGCCGCTGGACAACCCGATGGCCTGATTCTGAGCGGCGGCGAACCCCAGGTTCTCGCTGTTATACACCACCTGGCACCGGTCCTCGAACCGCTCGAGGATATCCACCGTGCCATCGGTCGAGTTGTTGTCGATGACGATGATCTCCTTGAGTGGATACTTCTGGGCCAGGACCGACTCCAGACAACGTTTGATAAAGCGCCCGCTGTTGTAGGTGACTATGGTTATCGATGCGAAGTCGCGTTCAGCCATTAAATTGAACCTGGTCTAACACCAGCTTTATTCTCCCGTCACGCCGGGCGTCAACACTATTCCTGCAACAGCGAGCTTTACACGAACGAAGAGTCTTCAAACCCAGTGCGCGAACCGGAAAGGAGGTATCGGCCCGCAAGCCGCACCACTTTCCCGAAGGCGCGGGATTCCTGAAAACCGCCTCGGACAAACAACACCCCTATCATCCGGGATAGACACCCGATGATCACCGCTACGAACACCCATCGCTGGGTCCCAGGCCGAAAATGCTTGGCCGAATACCTTAGAAGACTAGCATACCAGTAAAGTTGCCGCATTTCCGGCGAAACCCCTTGAATCGACGTGCCGCCGGAATGCTGCGCCACGACCTCGGGGGAATACCACACCTCGGCGCCCGCGTTCCTGAGGCGGCGGCAGAAATCCACGTCTTCAAACCAAACCGGGTAGAAAGCTTCATCGAAACCGCCCAGCTTCTCCCAGGCGCTTCTCCGGATCATCAATAGCGCGCCCGCCGGCTGCTCGACAAGCGACGGCGACCGGTAATCAAAGTCCATGCAACGGTAGTGCCGGTTCACGGGGTTACGGGGCCAGAGGCGATTCAGAAGCAGCGCTTCGAAGGCGATCGCGGCCGGAGTCGGCAAACGGCGGACGGAAAAACCAGTCTGCGCGAGGCCATCTTCCCCGGTCAGCATGCCGGCGGCGGCGGCGGCGTTTGGCCGCATGCAGAAGGTGCGCAAGGGTTCGATTGACGTCTGGAGAACCGCGTCGGGATTCAGTAGGAGCACGTATTCACAGGCGGTAGCCCGAAATCCCCGGTTCGCGGCGGCGGCGAATCCGAGATTGCCCGGGTTGGCGATCAGCCGCACCGGATAGCGGGCGGAGACGTCGCGCGTGGCGTCGGTCGAGGCGTTATCGACGACGACGACTTCAGAGCCGGTGGCCAGGGCGGCTTCAAGGCACGGAGCGATCTCCGTAGCGGAATTGTAGGTGATGACGACGATCGCGATGCCGGTTGCCTGTGTCAATCGGACGCGCCCCCGGTCAGAAAGAAATACAGCCGCCAATAGAGATCGAAGCCGGTTTCACGCTGGATTCGAAGAATCTCCGCTTCGCTTCGGGTGACGACGCTGTAAAAAACGGCGGCATTCCCGGGTTCGGAGCGGCGGATATGCTTCAGGCGGCGCAGGCCTTCGAGGACTCCCCGTGTCCAGGCGATTCCGCGTCCATGACGAAGCGCGACGAGTCCCCACAACGTTTGCGCGACAAGGATCGGCCAAGCCAGGCGGGTGGCGAGCGGCGGCGGATAGTGCTTCGCGATCAACACAATCTGGTTACGGGCGATGGCGCGGACAATTTCGCCGTTCCACCTTCCGAGAGTAGCGCTTCCGACATGAAAGGCCACGGCGTGCGGCACATACACGCCCGGGCAACCGCCTTGGGCGCAACGCAGGCCGAAATCGACGTCTTCGAGGTAGGAGACGAGGCCTTCGTCGAGCGGGCCGATGCGGCGGAACAGCTCCGCGCGAAATAGGGAGGCGGTGAAAGAAGCCATCGCGGCATGGCGGCGCGAGGCAAAAGCGGCGCCATCGGGGCGGCCATGTCCGGCGCGCCAGGCTGCGCCGCCGCGGCAGTACAGATCGTAGGTTCCATCGATCCGGGTGTGATCGCCGGAGTCGAGGATCTTGCCGCAGGCAAACCAGACGCCGGGGTCTTCAAGACCTTCGACGAGGCGGCCAAGCCAATCCGAAGTTGGCTCGACGTCGTTGTTGATCACGGCCAAGGCTTCCGTACGCGCCTCGCGAATGCCGCGGTTTACGGCGGGAGCGAAGCCGGCGTTCCGGCCCATGCGAACGACCCTTGCGCCAAGGCGCTCGGCAGCCTCCGCGGACCCGTCGGTTGAGCCGTTATCGACAACCAGCACTTCCGCGGGAGGCCGCGTCTGCGCCCGGAGCTTACCGATGAGCTTTTCGAGGAGCTCGACGCGATTCCAAACCGGCACGATCGCCGTTACCCGCATCACGAGAACCTTTTCTTCACAAGGAACACCAGGTTCCTAATGCCGTCTCTCCAGGGACTGAGCTTGATCTCCCCAAGACGCGACGAATACTGGATTGAGATTTCGCCGAATCGCACGCGAGGGTTCTTGAGCGCTTCGATTTTGATCTCTTCCGACAGAGCCATGCCGTCGGAGACGAGGCGCATGTCTTTGAGAATGGAGCGGCGAAAGACCCACATTCCCGACTGCGAATCCCGCACCCAGCGAAAGAACAGTATGGACATCGCAAGCGAGAGCACGAGGTTCCCGAATTTGTGCTTGAAAGTCATCGCATGGCGGTTTCGGACAGGGAAGCGGGAGGCGTTCAGGAAATCGACTTCCAGGTGAAGGAAGGCCTCCAGCAGATAAGAGATGGCGTCGACGGGATAGCTATGGTCGCCATCCAACGTAACGATGATGTCCCCCGAGGCATGCGCAAATCCGCGCTTATAACTGCTGCCGTACCCGCGCTTCTCTTCGCGGACGACCATCGCGCCCAGGCTCGCGGCGACTTCGCTCGTGCGGTCCGTGGAATTGTTGTCGACCACGATTGTTTCGTCCACGAAGTCCGGCATGTGACGCAGGACTCGCTCGATTCCCTGCTCTTCGTTGAGGCAAGGGATGATGACGGTGATCTTCTGTCCTTTATACATGCTGGTATGATCGAGAAATGAGACTGGCTCCGTGCGGAATTTGGTTGAGCTTGCTTTGTGTCAAGGCGGCGTGTGCCGCGGCCGCGCCGCCCGCGGATGGAGTGAAGTCCGTATACCTCATGCCGATGGCGAACGGCCTCGACCAGTTCCTGGCGAACCGCCTGACGGGATCGGATGGCTTCCAGGTAGTGACGGACGCAAAGAAGGCGAGCGCGGTTTTCACGGATAAGCTCGGCGAGGGCTTTGACCTGAGATTGACGGAGCTGACGGCGCCGCCTCCGCCGCCCAAGGACGACGAGAAGAAAACGGACGAGCAAAAAGCCGACGAAAAGAAGGCCGAGGAGAAGAAGGCGGAAGAAGCCATGCCCGTGCATCGTTCCACTTTCGGCGGCGGCAAGGGCACGGTGTTTCTGGTCGAGGTCGCCTCACGGCGCGTCCTGTGGTCCACCTTCGCCAACCCGCGAGACAGCTCTCCCAAGCAGATGGACAGGACTGCGGCGCTCATTGTGAACCGCCTCAAGAAAGATCCTGCCCGCCAGTAGCGCCGCGCTTTTCCCGGATGATCTCTCTGTAGCTTTCCGCGAGTTTGCGTGTTATCGCCGCCATGTCCCAGTTGGCCGTAACCTCGGCGCGAGCCCGGTCGGCCATGCTCGCAGCTTCCTCCGGCGTCCCGAACAGATAGATTACCCGATCCGCGAAAGCTTCGGGAGAATCGGCCAGCAGGCAGGTGCCGCCGCCGGTGTGAGCCAGACCTTCGGCGCCCACGGAGGTCGAGACCACTGGAATGCCGCAGGCGAAGGCTTCAAGCAGTTTCACGCGCACGCCGGAGCCGCTCAAAATAGGGCAGACAAACACGGCATAGCGTCCGAGAAGGGCCTTCACGTCATCGACAAAACCGAGCAGCTCGATGGACTCCGAATAACCGGCGAAGTGGTGAGCCGGGGGCGGGTCGGAACCGGCGACGATGAGCCGCGCCCTCGGTTCGCGAGCCAATATGCACGGCATCACATCGCGGGCGAACCAGTCGAGCGCCACCTGATTGGGCGCATGCCGGAAGCTGCCGAGGAACAACATGGTGAACGGTTCCCGCCCGCCGGTCCGGAAATCGTAATTCGCGGTACCGATACCGGCGCGCAGGCCGTCCTGCAAACGGCTCTTCAATTTCGGCAGGAAGGATTCGAGGAACGCACGGTTCTCGCGCGTGCAAACCTGGACGCGGTCGCAACCGGGCAGCATGCGCAGTTCGTACCGCAGGGCGCGCAAGTACTCGAGTCGGGCGATCAGTTTCGGGACGAACCCGTTCATGTGCGCGAGCGAGCGGGCAATGGACTGGAAGTAAACGTCGTGCTCGAACAGCACGCTGGCCAAACGGCGGTAGCGGCCCGCGTATTGCCCCAGAGGCGTGTACTCCAACTGAACCACGTCGACGGCATGAATGAACATCTGGCGATGGATAACCCACTCCAGATCCTGGCTTTCGAACTCGCGGACGGCGTGCGGCAGTATCGATGCCGCGCCCGGCTGGCCTTCGAGCCGCACCATGAACTCGGCGGAGGCGCAAATATCGAGGAGCTGTTCATTGACGGCCCGTTGACTCTCATGGTCGAGCAGCGAGACCAGATGAACGTCGCAATGCCTCACAAGCTCGCAAAGCGTTTGATACATGAAGACGCCTCCGCCGTGCACGGGCGGAAGGATCGGATAGGGCGAAACGAAGAGCACGCTCAACCGCGCCGGGTCCGCCGGGATGGGATCGAAGCGATCCCGAAAGTAGCCGGCGAGCGGCCGCAGAAAAGCTTCGGAGTCGGACACTGCGGCAAGCTGCCTCGATCGCCAGCGGGACCGGAGAGCGCGCGGCAAGCTGAGAAAAGCCCGCCAGAGCCCCGTAAGATTGGCCCGTCCGGACTCGTCTCCAAAGAACAGGCTGAGCAGAGCTCCCGACCAAAGAAAGAAGAAATGGCTGGCGAGCCGGTTCCATTCATGAATATTCTTCCAGCAAAAGAGGATGAAATTCTTCTTGAGAACGGTCTGAATTTCCTCATCGCGGAATCGCTTGCCGATGGTTCCCCGATGCTCATGCCACACCCTGCTTTTCGGCTGATAAAGAACTTTCCAACCCCGCTTCCAGGCGAGGTATCCAAGGTCGGTGTCTTCGAGGTAAAAGGGTTCGAAGACGGAGTCGAACCCGCCGAGCTCGAGAAATTTCCCGCGGTCGAAAGCGCAGGAGCCTCCGCCGCCGTAGAAGCACGGGTACAACCCGGTTACGCGATCGTCGATCCGGTGGCGAACGCGGAGCGCGCCGTCCTTCCACCATCCCTGCGTGAGACCGGTCTCTTCGCGGAGTTTTTCCGGATCGCTGAAGAAGATCTGGCAGGAGACCGCGAAGACGCGGCGGTCGGCGAAGCCTTCCAGCAGGGGGTCGAGGAAATCCGGCGCCACGCGCATGTCGCTATTGAGCAGCACGACGATTCCGTTCTTCGCGGCGCGGAAACCGGCGTTCGATCCTCCGCCGAATCCGAGGTTCTCCGGCAGCGCCACGATGCGTACGCCAGGGTGTGCCGTTCGCATGAACTCGACACTGCCGTCCGTCGATCCGTTATCGACGACGATGATCTCGTTGCCGGCGTTGCCCGAAAGCGCGGCCTCAACTGAAGGCAGATATTTCTCCAGCAGATCGCGGCCGTTCCAGTTGGGGATGACGACGCTCGCGGAGCGCGGAGGCGCCGTCTCACCGGCGGCGGACTCAGCGGCGCGAGTACCGAAGGCGAGCCAGAGCACGTCATCGATCGCCAACGCCAGCGCCGCGGCAAGGACGAGCATCGGCGATATCATCAGCAGCGGGAGCGCGCGAAGAAAGTGCAGAAACGTCCCCATGTCAGGAAAGGGGACCTAGTCGAAACAGGCCGCCGAGCCGCACCCAGCGCGAATTCCGGACAGCGGCCAACTCCTCCTTCATACGCGCGATTTCCATCTCAAGTTCCGCCGCCCGGGCGGCGCGTTCATCGGCAAGGGCTTCGGCGGCGGCCCGGCCATCCACTTCAGTTCTCCATGACTCGAGGGCTTTCACCAGATCCAAGCTCTTCCGCTCCAAGGCGGCGTCGAGTTCCCGAGCCCAGTCCGTGCGAGCCACAAGCTCGCGATCAAGCTCGTCTACTCTCGCCTGGCAGGCGGCCTGGCTCTCCTCGATCTCCTGTTGGAGCTCGATCACGCGCGCATACGATTCCTTCAGCTCCACGCGCGAACTCTCCGCCCATCGATTCGACTTTTCGAGCTCGGCGTGAAGGTTCTTGAAGTTCGATCCGAGAGCAGTGTGCTCCTCGACCAGCGTCTGGTGGCCGGATTGAAGCCGCGCCAGATCCTGCTTGGCTTTTTCGAGCCAGGCATCCTTTGCGGCAAGCTCGTGTTCGAGCAACCCGATATGGCGCTCGCGCTCGCGAAGCACGTTGCCGGAATCCGGCATATAAACAAAAACGGGCGCGCCGGTTTGCGGACGCATGGCGCAGACGGCCAGGAAAAAATGGGCGGACGCCGGATCGGCGCGGTGAAAGCCGACTCGGGCTTCCACGGTGCGGCTGGACTCAAGCGGCTCGAATGCGATCGGCTGGAATACGACGCCCTCGGCATGATTCTCCAGAAACATCGAAACGTGAGGGAATACCGCGGAAAGCTCGGCGCGAAATTCCTCGAACTCGAATTCATGTTCGTGATACGGGTTCGGCCCGGCATGGCTTCGGGATTCCGTGTAGTAGAGCTTGTTCGGAGTAGAGACGAGAAGCTGCCCGGCAGGGGAGAGCACGCGCGCCGCCTCCAGCAGAAAGGCGCGCCAGTCGGCCAGGTGCTCGATGACTTCGAATGCGGCCACGAGGTCGATTGAACCGGCCGTGCACGGCAGAGCGGTGCAGGACGCTTGCTCAAAGCGGACGTTCGAGTAGTGGCCATAGTGCTCGCGCGCGTGCTCGACGGCCTCCGGAGCGATGTCCACGCCCAGTACGCTTTCGGCGGCGGCGGCCAGTTCGGCGGATCCATAGCCGGCTCCGCACCCGGCGTCGAGTACGCGCTTGCGGCGCGCGAGGCGGGCGGCAAACACGTAACGGGCGAAATGCTCGTTGAAAAGATTATCGTCGACCTGGCCCGGAATGACCCGTTCACCGGTAAACTCAGCCAAGAGCTTTCCTCGAAGCGTGTAGTGGCTGGTCGGCCGTGTCGCGAAGACGCGTGTTCACCTCCACGCGGCAGGGAAGGTGGAGATAACCGTAAATCTGGCCGTCACTGTGCCCCATTTGGATCGCGAGCGCGTTGTCGATCCAGTCGCACATGCGATAGCCGTGCAGCGTGCCGTCGGCGATCGCGGGAGAGAACGAGAACGTCGAGGGATAGAGCTCGGGAAGGTCGAGGTGGAAATCGACGGTGTGAATGTCTCCAGGCAACATCGGCGCGATCTCGCAGGCTTCGCGGGCGGTATTGGTGCCGCAAAAATCGACGCCGAGATGATTGCGCATCATGAAGCCGACGATGGGCAGCGAGATCTCTTCTTTTGCGCGAATACTGATGCGAATTACGATGCGGGACTGGGGCTGCAAGAGTCCGATTGGATCGCCATTCGGATCGAGCGCCGCAATTCCGATCACCTCCGCGCGGCCGTCTCCGTGGCGATGGTCGATATTTGGAATACGGTCGACAACCTCAGGCGCTCGCGTAACGCCGGCAACGGGGTCGCGGGCAGGGCGCTTCTTGAGATGCAGATAGGAAGAATCCTTCTCGACCATCGCGGCGAGGTATTTCGAAACGACAACATCGGGTTCGCCGATATCGAGCACGCGTCCGCGACCGAGCCACATCGCGCGGTCGCCGACCGCCTTCACGTCGCCCGCGGCGTGCGAGACGAAAAGAATAGTGATACCGCGAGTGCGCAGTTCGTGGACCTTGCGCATGCACCGCTGGCGAAAGTACATGTCCCCGACGGCGAGCGCTTCGTCGACAAGCAGGATTTCAGGGTCGACGTGAATAGCGACCGAGAACGCGAGCCGCACGACCATGCCGCTCGAATAAGTCTTGACTGGCTGGTTAATGAAATCGCCAATCTCGGCGAAGTCCTCGATATCTTTGTAGCGGCGGTCAAGTTCGCGCCGGGAGAGGCCGAGGATCGAGCCGTTGAGATAAACGTTGTCCCTGCCGGAGAATTCCGGGTTGAAACCCGCGCCGAGTTCGAGCAGCGCGGAAACACGCCCGTTCACTTTGACGGTTCCTTCGGTAGGCTGCAGGATTCCCGCAACCAGTTGCAGCAGCGTGCTCTTTCCGCACCCGTTCTCTCCGACGATGCAAAACGTTTCCCCGCGCCGCACCTCGAAATCGACCTCGCGCAAAGCCCAAAAATCCCGATGGAATTGGAACCGGTTGAATAGGACGAGCTCCTTCAGGCGGTCACCTGGGGAATCATAGATCGAGTAGCTTTTTGAGACGCCTCGGAACTCAACCGCGTTCACGGAGTGTAGGGCGCCTTCTCGCCGGGATCATCGAGACCAGTGTAGCGGACGGAATCCGTTGAGCGGTAGCCGGGCGTTGGTTGAGCAAGTGGGGCGGGCGGAGCGCCGGGATAAACCGGCATGCAATAAGGAATGAAAGAGTCCGGCAGGAAAGGAGGAGCGAATCCATCCTGACCCCGAGTCTTGCGGAGCGCATCGTAAGGTGCGGTCCGAAGCGTAGACAGGGGCAGCGA
>CAMDED010000033.1 GCA_945893365.1 Candidatus Sulfopaludibacter sp. SbA3
ACGGTTTCTTCGACGTGCTCGACCGCGTGAGCGGGGAATTGCTTCTGGCGAAGCCTTTTGTGGAAAAGATGAACTGGGCGACGGGGATCGGGCCGGACGGACGGCCTCAACTTCTCGAAGGCGCGATTCCAACCGCCGCTGGAGTGAAGGCCTGCCCGGCGGTCGAGGGTGCGACGAACTGGATGTCCACGGCATACAATCCCGCGACCGGGTTGTTTTATGTGATGGCGCTCGAAAAGTGCAACATCTACGTAAAGCAGGCGGAGACCTGGCAGCAGGGCAAGTCGTTCTACGGCGGAACCACGCGGCGTGTGCCGGGCGAACAGGGAAAGAAATATCTGCGGGCGCTCGATCCGGGAACCGGCAAGACCGTATGGGAGTTGCCGCAGGAGGGCCGCGCGCAGAGTTGGGGAGGCGTGCTCTCGACCGCTGGCGGGGTGGTGTTCTTCGGACACGACGATGGAAGCTTCGCCGCCGCCGACGCCCGCACGGGTAAACAACTCTGGAGCTTCCCGACAAACCACACATGGAAAGCTTCGCCGATGACCTACATGGTGGAGGGAAAACAATACGTGGCGGTGGCCGCGGCCGGAAGCGTGGTCGCGTTCGGACTGCCGTGACCGCCGATCTAGAAGCTGCGCACGCCCAGCGCCACGATGTCGTCTACTTTCATCGATTCCTTGACCACAAACGGCTCGCCGTACCTGACGCCGATCAGATTGCCGTAGAACCGGGCCACGGCTGCGAGGCGCTCGCGAATTTCGGTTTCGTTGGGAAACAGGCCGATGCCTTCACTGCCTTCCGCGCCGCCGTACTGCGAACGGTAGCTTAGCAAGGCGGTCATGCGGCGCTCGAATTGAGCCGAAATATCGACGACGAACGACGGCGTCACGTTGGCATAGAGCGAAGCATAGAGAATCTTGAACGGGCGGTGCGGCTCGGAGTATTCGTCGAGCTTTTTCAAGCCCGCGAGAAAGCAGGCTTCGTAGCCCAGCTCGCTTGCGCGGTAGTGGTCCGGGTGCCTTCCCTGCCAGTACGGCAGAATCACGACGCGCGGCTTCAGCTCGCGAATCCGCACCGCTAGCGTCATGCGGGCGCTGATGTCGTTTTGCAGACGCGCGTCGGGAAAATGCTGGTTGTCGCGCCATTCGAGCAACATGACGCGGCCGGCTTCAGCCGATTCCACAACCCGCAGCTCCGGCGTGCCGCGCGTGCCCATGTCGCCGGCCGTCAGGTCGAGCACGCCCGTCCGGTATCCGGCTTCGGCCATTTTGATCAGCGTTCCCCCGCAGGTTTGTTCCACGTCGTCGGGGTGGGCGGCAATTGCCAGCACGTCGAGAGTCATAGATTCTTCAGGCGAGCTCTTTCAGGAAATCCGCGATTCGCACTTCGTATTGAAACAGCTTGCGCCCGTTGACGGCGACCACCGGCACTTCTTCGTTGTATTCGGCGCGCAATGCCAGGTCGAGATCGATATCCACTTCTTCGAGGTCGAACGGCTTGCGCGTCCGCGCGAGCAGCAGCACCCGTTTCGCTTCCTCGCAAAGGCAGCATCCCTTCCGCGTGTACAAGGTAACGTTGGGTAGATTGGACGTCATCGCCAGCTCACGCCGCGGCGGTCGCGCAGGGGATGCGGCCTCAACGCCAGGATAAGAAGCGCGCCCGCGATGAATCCTCCGACATGGGCGAACCACGCCGTGCCGCCCCCGGGCGACAGGTGCGACTGCGCGATCGATCCCCATCCGCCGAAGAGCTGAATGGCAAACCAATAGAGCAACATCAGGTACGCCGGAACCTCGATGGTTGTGAAAAATACAAAAATCGGGATCAAGGTCGTGATACTCGCGCGCGGGAACTTGACCATGTACGCCCCCATGACGCCGGCGATCGCGCCGCTCGCTCCCACCATTGGGGCGCGCGAAAGAGGATTGAGATACACGTGCGTCAGCGCGGCCGCTACCCCGCACGCGAGGAAGAACAGCAGGTATTTTCCGCGCCCCAGCACAGCCTCGATGTTGTCTCCAAACACCCACAGGAACCACATGTTGCCGATAAGATGCATCCAGCCGCCGTGCAGGAACATCGACGTCACAACGGAGAAGAGCGCGAGCCTGTCGGGAGTCGCGCCGTAGACGGCGATGAAATGGTTCAGCGAAAACGGGTCGAGCGAGACCTCAAAAAGGAACACGGACACGTTGACCACGATCAGCGCAATGGTCACGAGCGGCGTGACATAACTGGGCTGCGAGTCGCGGATCGGAATCATTGGCCGGGTCCCCGCGTCTCAAATTCAGGACGCGACCGCCGTTCAGCCCGCGCCATGAGCGCCCGGCCTTCGGCGGCCCCGCGTATACCGCCCCGCGCGCCGATCGACATACAATTCAACGCCGCCATGGCGTTTGAAAAATCGAGCGCCTCGCGCATCGGCATACCCTCCAGTATGGAATAGCAAAAAGCGCCATGAAAGACGTCGCCCGCGCCGGTGGTGTCGGCGCAATTCACCACAAACGCGGGTGAATAGACGAAGCGTCCGTTCTCAAGAGCCAGCGCGCCGTGAGCCCCCAGAGTCATCGCGGCCACGCGCATCTTGTATTCGAACTGAATCATTTCGAGCGCCCTGAAAGGATCGCTCTCGTTGGTCCATTGAATCGGGAACTCCGAGCTCGCAACAAGGTAATCGACATGCGGCAGGACGCGATCGAAACCATGATAGATGGTGTCGACATCCACGGTGACGGGAATTCCGGCCTGCCTCGCGATGCGCGCCGCGCGCTCGACGGCGGGGGTGTCGTGTCCGTCGATATGCAGCATGCGCGCGCAGGTGATTTGTTCGGGACCGATCTCATCGGGCGATATGCGGAGGCATTCGGGGCGGCGCCAAAGCACCGTCCGCTCCCCGGTGGCGCGGTCGATGATGATGTAGGCCGACTGATTCGCGCAGCCCTTCCGAAGCTGGACATGGTCGAGATTGATCCCGGAATTGAGCAGGCTTTCCATCTGGATTCGGCCCCGCTCGTCGTCTCCAACCGTTCCGATGTACTTCGTGCGCAATCCGAGTGCGGCGCAGGTCACCATGGCGCTTGCGACCTGCCCTCCCGGGCTGAGGATCTCCTCGTCGTAGGGTACTTTGCCTGCGTATGCGGGGAAATGCGAAACCAGGAGAAGAGTGTCCGTGGCGTTGAGGCCAACACCCACGATGTCGAATTCGGGCATGAGATTCCATTCTATCCGCCAGCGAGCGTCAGGGGCGGAAATCTCATCGCGCGGACGGCCGGGAAGGCCCATCCCGTGAAACAGGGTGTGATTTTAGCCTGTCGAGGCTATTTCACGCTTTTGCGATTCGCCTCATGATGGTTTCAGACAGGCAGAAAAGAAAAAAGGCCGGTCGGGAGAAACGATATGAAAACGATTGCTATTGCACTGACCACTCTGGCGCTCGCCGCCGGCACGACGTTCGCGCAGGCCACGCCTGCGACACCGGCAACTCCGGCGACTCCGGCAGGTTCCGCGAAAGCGAAGCACGTCCGTAAGCATGCCAAGAAGAACAAAAAGGCCAATGCGGCTCCGGCGGCATCGCATGTCGCTCCGGCCGTGAAGAAGTAGTTACAAGTTTCATGTGAGACGGGCCGGGACCGCGCTCCAAGGAGCGGGTCCCGGCCCGTTTTGCTTTCCGCGCTATCCTCCTTTCATGAAACGGATACGCAAAACCGGCCGCTCGCTTGTCCTGACGGTGAAGGGTAAGGCCGAAGTGGTCTCCATGGACGTCAACGCCTATCAGCAAGTGGCGGATCGGGTGGACACCGTTGAAGGCATACGTCGAGGCCTCGCTCAGGCGAAAATGGGTCTAGGCCGCTCCGTGGATGACGTTATTGCCGACCTCGAACGGAATGCGTTACCTATCGTGTCGTCATCACTCCGAACGCTGAAGATGATCTCCGCCTAAATCCGCGATCGAACTCCGGATGCCGCGCGTGCGTGGGTCAAGGCGCCAGGCGGAGAATTAGGAGCCTTGCGCGTCACCCGGAGCGCGCTCCACTCGCTCCGGAGAGTATTTCTTTTGAGGAGCGGGAGAGGAAATCGAGGCGCCTACCGAATTCCGTTCGTCGTGCTCGGTCAACAAGTCTACGTGCTCCACTTCCGGCACGGTTCCATGGCGCCCGTAGAGCCGGGCCCATGACGGTCCGCCACAAAGACCGCCAGCCGAATCTCGATCCGCTCATCCCCGGAGAAAATGGCGGAAAGCAAACAATGGTATAACGAGTCAGTGGGCGTTTCAGCCCTAAGCACAAGACATATGAACAACCGTAGGGCAATCCGCTTAGCGATCGCCGTCGTTTGCGCCTGCACTGCCGCGCCTGCCGCACCCGATTCCGAGCATTTCGAGATGCGCATCCGGCCCTTGCTCGCAAAAAGCTGCTACGGGTGCCACTCGACCGCGCCCATGGGCGGATTAGCGGTCAACTCGCGCGCCGCGCTACTCAAGGGCGGCAATAACGGGCCGGCGATCATTCCCGGCAAACCTGAGGAAAGTCTCCTCATCAAAGCTGTCCGCCAGCCCGACGACAAGCTGAAAATGCCCATGCAGGCCGAAAGGCTCTCCGCGCGGGAGATCGAGGATCTTGCCGCGTGGATCAAGGATGGTGCGGCTTGGCCGGACGCGGCTTTGCCCGATGCCTCCGCGGCGACAAAGAAATCGTCCTACGTCATTACTCCGGAACAGCGCGCTTTCTGGGCTTTCCGGCCAGCCACGAAGCCGGCTCCGCCGCGCGTGAAGAACGGAGCTTTGGAGAAGTCGGCTAAGGGGGATATCGACCGTTTCATCCTCGCGAAGCTCGAAGACAAAGGCCTCGCCCCCAACAGGCCCGCGGCGAAACGGGATCTGATCCGCCGCGCGTATATCGACCTCACCGGACTCCCTCCCACCTTCGACGAAGTGGAGGCCTTTGCTAACGACGCCTCGCCCGGCGCGTACCCGGCGATGGTGGACCGGCTTCTTCAATCGGAACACTACGGCGAAAGATGGGGACGCTACTGGCTGGACGTTGCGCGCTATGCGGACGATAAGCTAAACAACGACGTAGAAGATCCATACGCGAATTCGTTCCGCTATCGCGACTGGGTGATTCGCGCCTTCAACGACGACATGCCATATGACTTGTTCGTCAAAGCGCAGATCGCCGGAGATCAGATTCAGGACGCGAAGTACAAGGATCTCGCCGTTGGGCTCGGCATGTACGGCATCGGGCCCGAACTCACCGACGATAGCGTCGACGTCACAACGCGAGGCTTTCTCGCGCTGACCGGCGCCTGTGCGCAGTGTCACGACCACAAGTTCGACCCCATACCGACGAAGGACTACTACGCGATTTCGGGCGTCTTCACAAGCACGCGCCGCGGCGAGATGGAACTTGCGCCCGCGGACACCGTGGCGAAGTATAAGGCGCAGGAGAAGAGGGTCAAGGAAGTGGAGGATCGCATCACCGCCTTCCTCCACAATCAGGCGAGTCAACTGGCGGAGATTCTTGCATCCGAATCGCCGCGGTACATCCGCGCCGCGCGCAAGGTTCTGGGTCCTGTCGCCGATCAGAAGAAGCCGGATCGTGTGAGAGCGGATTCGAAGCGCATCGCAGCCGAGGACGGGCTCGATGCCGAGACGCTCGATCGCTGGGTCAAGCTCCTGAGCGATCCGAATATGGACAACCCTCATCTGAAGGGTTGGCGGGAGGAATCGTTCGACCTCGCTAAATTCCGCGAAACCGCACTCAACGTGCTGAAAGAGCGGAAGGCGGTGGACGACGAGAATTTCCTTCGCCGCGGCGGTGCGAAGAAGCAGGTCCTTCAGGAATTTGTCGCCGTCGCTCTGCCGCTCGACAAGTTCCAGCTCTGGCGCGATCTTTTCTTCAGCGATTTCTACGGGAATGAATTCAAGCAGGAAGAAGACGGCATCCTCTACTACGGCCCGAACCGCGGCTACTTGAAATCGGATGGGACGATCGAGCGCTTCCTCGACGGCCCGTGGAAAGCCCATCTTGCAGCCATGCGGGCCGAATTGCGTGTGGTGCGGAGCGATCTGCCGGCGCGGTATCCCTTCGCGCACATCATCAAAGATGCGAAGGTTCACAACGAGCGCATACAGATTGGCGGCCAGAAAGAGAACCTGGGCGAAGAAGCGCCGCGCGCGTTTCTTTCGATCCTGTGCGACGGCCCGCCGCGGCCTTTCAAAGACGGCAGTGGGAGGCTGGAACTAGCCGAAGCGATCGCGAATGCGAAGAATCCCCTCACGGCTCGCGTCATGGTCAATCGCATCTGGCAGCGCCATTTCGGCGAGGGTTTGGTGCGGACGCTGAGCAACTTCGGGCGCATGGGCGAAAAGCCGAGCCATCCCGAGCTGCTGGATTATCTTACGTCGCGATTCGTCGAGAGCGGCTGGTCGATCAAGGCGCTACATCGGGAAATCATGCTCTCTACGACCTATCTGCTGAGCGCGGACATGTCCGACAGGAATTTTCGTGTCGACCCCGATAACCGCCTCCTGTGGCGGGCGAATCGCAAGCGGATGGACGCCGAAGCGCTGCGCGATTCCCTGCTATTGGTGTCGGGCGATCTCGATAGATCCGCCGGCGGTCCCCCGCTCAAGATGGAAAATGCGGGTATGCACAAGCGAACCGTCTATGGATTCGTGAGCCGGCGCAAACTGGATGGGACACTCTCGCTATTCGACTTCCCAAATCCGAACGCATCGGCTGAACAGCGTCTGGTGACGCTAACGCCGCTGCAGCAGCTCTACTTCCTGAACAGCGCCTTCGTGAACGATCGGGCACAAGCGCTGGCCGCGAAGCTGGCGGGTGATCCGGAGGCTCGCATCCGCGGCGCGTACAAGACGATTCTGGGACGTCTGCCGGCCGCCGATGAGCTCAAAACGTCGCTCGAATATATCAAGGCCGGCAAAGAGGATTGGCCGGGCTTCGCCAAAATTCTATTGAGCTCGAATGAGTTTCTGTTTGTGAATTGAGATCCGTGAATTTGAAATCCGATGGAGCCGTCGAATGACTAGACGTGAAGCATTACGAGTAGCGGGCGGTGGATTTGGAATGGTGGGGCTGGCGGGTCTGCTTGCAGATTCAGGCCGCGCCGCCGCTATCGGACCTCTTGAAGCGCACGCTCCGCATTTCCCGGCCCGCGCTAAGAATGTTGTGTTTCTGTTCCTCAACGGCGGCCCGTCGCAGGTGGACACATTCGATCCGAAGCCCGCGCTCGACAAGTTTCACGGAACGCCGATGCCCGGCGCGGATTCCGCCGCGAGCAAGGAGAAGGGCAACCTGCTCCGTTCGCCGTTTTCATTCAAGAAGTACGGCCAGAGCGGTATCGAGGTCAGCGAGATTTTCCAGAAGACCGCGGAATGCATTGACGACATTTGCGTCGTGCGCTCCATGCACACCGACGTGCCCGCCCACCCGCAGGCAATTCTGCAAATGAACGTCGGCCGCCTGATTCCCGGCTTCCCGTCCTGGGGCTCGTGGCTCACCTACGGACTTGGAACGGAAAACCGGAATCTGCCGGGATTCATCGCGCTCTGCGCGGGCGTTCCGGACGTGGGCGCGCAATTGTGGAGCTCGGCGTTCCTGCCGGCCGTGCACCAGGGTACCTACGTACCCTGCGATGAGGACGACCCGGAGAAGATGATTCAGTTCCTGCGGAACAGCCAGGTGAGCCGGACCGAGCAGCGGCGGCAACTGGATCTTCTCGCGAAGCTCAATCGGATGGAGATGGACCGCCGCGGGCCGGACGCTCAGCTTGAAGGCCGCATCCAGTCGATGGAAGTGGCGTACCGGATGCAGAGCGAGGCCCTGGAGGCGTTCGATATTTCGAAGGAGAGCGCCTCGACACGCCAGCGCTACGGCGTGACGCGCGATCCGAATCAGGCGGAGATGAAGATCAAGTCGGCAACCCGCGACGGCGATTTTGCGCGCGGGTGTCTTGTTGCTCGCAGACTTATCGAGCGCGGCGTTCGCGTGGTGCAAGTGTACTTCGGAAACGACAAGCCGTGGGACAGCCATCACGACATTCTGGTGCATCGGCGCCTCGGCATGCAGGCGGATCAGCCGATCGCGGCGCTCCTGAAAGACCTGAAGGCCTCGGGCCTGCTGAAGGACACGCTGGTCGTGATCGGCGGCGAGTTCGGGCGGAGACCGTGGGTGGAATCGGGCGGGCGCATCAACGTGCAGAACGGCCGCAACCACAACAACGCCGGATTCACGTATCTGCTGGCGGGCGGCGGCGTGAAGGGCGGCATGACGTACGGAGCGACGGACGATTTCGGCTACAAAGCCATCGACAAGCCTGTCCACGTGAACGACCTGCATGCGACCATTCTCCATCTGATGGGCCTCGACCACACGAAGCTCACTTACCCGTACAGCGGCCGCAATTTCAGGCTGACCGACGTGGCGGGCACCGTCGTGAAGGACATCATTGCTTGAGTGGAGGGCTTGAGTGTGGGCGCTCGGTTGAGCGTGGGCCTGAACAGCGCCCGCCGGCTGGTCGCCGGCGAAGCGCGGTGCGGCCCGCGCCATTCCAGCAAGGCCGCTGAATTCGCCCGGACTCGCGGAATTCTCACCGCCGATAGAAATTCGACTTGTGCTCGCCGATTCGGTCCACGGAACAAGCGACCGCCCGCTCCGGCGTTTGCCGGATGAATTCGCGGCGCCGGCAAGCGGGCGTATCGAGCATTGGCGACCGGGAACTACCTTGGATTCGATTGACCGGCGCCCTGCGCGTCCGGCGGCCGCCGCCCTATTTCGCCCCGGCGATCGCGACCAGGTGTCCACGCGTGCGGAAGAACAGCGCGCCTTCGGACACGGCTGGGGACGCCATCGAGATCTCGCCCATTTTATTGGTCGCCATTAATTCGAAGTGCGGTCCAACCTTGATGACGTAGACCTCGCCTTCCTCGCTTGTGAAGTAGACGCGGCCCCCGGCGGCGACCGGCGACGCCGAGAAGCCGGTAGTTCCCGCGCCGAGTCTCTGCTGATAGTGCAGTTTGCCCGTCGCGGCGTCATACACCTTCAGCACGCCTCGGTCGGAACAGCTATAGAGGAGGTCGTCAACCACAAGCGGCGTCTGCATGTACGCTCCGTTCTTTGGCTCACTCCAGACGATGCCGGCGCTAGTGCGTAATCCGTCCGCGGGCGTTATGTCGCCTTCCGCGTCGGGTTTGATCGCGTAGAGCGGCGCGGGTCCGCTGTGCGCGTTCGTCACGAAAATCAGTCCGCGCGCGAGGATCGGCGTCGGAACCGGGATGTCCCCTTCCGACCGCAAGCGCCAGCGCTCTTTGCCCGTCGCGAGATCGTAAGCCGCTATGAAAGGCCAGGCGTTCAGAACGACGAGAGCGCGGTCGCCCACGCTTACAACTCCAGGCGTTGCCCAGCCGTGATTCGAGGCGCCCGCGCGCGACGTGCGCCACAGCTCTTTGCCGTCTAGCGCCGAGAGCGCGGCGGCGAAGGGCCGATTGCGGTCGTCGCATTGCACAATCACCTTGTCCTCGAACAACACGGGAGAGCTCGAAAAACCCCAGGAGAGGTCATAGCCTTTGGGGCCTTGATCGATGACGCCGAAATCTTTGCTCCAGAGTTGCTTGCCATCGAGATCATACGCATAGAGCCCTTCGGAGCCGAAGAAAACGATCAGCCGCTTGCCGTCCACCGCGACCGTCGTATTCGCGTGCGTGCCCTTCGTGTGGCGCTTCGAACGCGGGACGCCTTTATATGCGGTGCGTTCCCACAGAATCTTTCCCGTGCGTTTGTCGAGGCAGTAGACTATCCAGCTCTGCTCCCCGTTATCGTTGGCGGACGCTCCATCGCCGTAGAGGCCGACGCGCAGGGGAGCCGTTCCAGCAGCGCTTACCGCCGTGGCGACAAACAGCCGATTGCCCCAAATCACCGGGCTCGAGTGGCCGAGACCCGGAATCAGCGTCTTCCATTTGATGTTCCGCAACGGACCGGAATCCGCGTCGGCGTTCCAGGAAAGCGGGGCTGCGCCTTTGGCCACGCCGAGCGCAGAGACTCCGCGGAACATCGGCCAGTTGCCGGAATCGGACGCCACCGCCGCGATCGAGAACAGGATGAAAAGAGCGATTCCCATATGTGTCTTGCGCGCCCAAGTGGATCCGGGCCGCGCAAGGGAATTGTACCGCGGCCGGCGTTGATGCCGTGGATTCCGGCGGGACGGATGGCCGCGGCCCAATGGATTATTTTGCCGGGTACCAGCCGCGGTCCCACGGAAACGCCAGCGTGGGAAGATTCGCGTAGCGGGTCATCTTGAATTCCAAACGGGAGCCGGCGCCGGGATCGAGCCGAACGGTGAAGACCGGTCCGCTGAATGCGGTGTTCTTGCCGCCCACAGTGACGGCGTCAAAGCGATGCTCGCCGTATCCGCCGGCCTGCACCGAGATCTCGCGGGGCTCGACGGGATTGGTGTTGACCAGAGTGAGAGTGGCCGAATCCGCGCCGAGTTTCTCCACAAGCGCGCCGACATCTTCGGGCAAGCCGGCCCGGCGCTTGACAGGGTCGAAGTAGCGGAAGCGGCTGTGCAGAACCCAGACTCGCGCCGGGGACATATACGCGCCCAGCGTCAGCTGCGCCAGCCCGTCGGTGGTCGCGGGATTGAGGTCGAGAAGGTAGTCGGCAAGCCGGGAGTCAGCCGTGGTATCGTCGTTTCGAATCGCCTCCAGTCTGCGGCGGACGCGCGCCAGATCGGCTTGCAGAGCCTTTTCGGGGAAGTCGGGAATCTTGCCTTCGAGGAACCCGAGCCATGGCAGCGAACGGTCAGGCTCGCCGTAGCCGCCCGAACGCCCGCCTTGAGAAGGGTTGAACGACGCGGCGACCGGGATTCGCTCCATGTCCTTGCGGTCCATCGACCAGAGATAAATCTCGACCAGGCGGTCCAAATAGAGATTCGGCGAATACTGGTACCAGCTTGGCGCACCGTTGTACTTGTATCCGCGCGGATCTCCATAACCGTGAGGCAGGAGAGTGCGGCCGTTCTCGACCTTCTTTTGGGCGTAGAGGTTGTCCATCTGACGCCGCAGGACCTGCACGAACGACGCATCGCCGCTGAGCAGGAACGCATTTCCGAATCCGGGCCACGAGCCGCTGGCGAAAGAGTTGCGATGCGCGATCTGCTCCAGTTCACCGTCGAAAATGGTGAAGTTCCACCCGTAGGTGCCTTTCCACCACTGCCCGTTGTATTCGCCGCCTGGCTTGCCGTTGAGTCCGACGTTGGTGGGGATGTTACCGCCGGTCTCCTCCGTGCGCTGCTTCCACGCCCCGAGGTAATCGAGAACCCATTTGCGGTATTTTTCTTCGCCCGTCAGCATATAGGCGTTCAATCCGAGGATCGTCGAGGAGAGATTGAGCGGGGTGTCGCCGACGCTATCCAGATACTCGTCGCAGTGGGCGAGCATCTTCTTGTAATTCGCCTGAAGGTCGAGAAGCTTGCCGCGTCCGGCCGGGTTATGGAGTAAGTGGAAAGTGCCGGGGACCGGATCGCCGACCCAGTCATACGTGGTCGCCTTGTGCATCATCGGACCCTTGCTGCCGGTCCAGATGCTCTTGATGACTTTGTTCACCGGATCGTAGTTGGGCGCTTCCGGATCGTCTCCGGTGTACATGTTGGCGAAGCGGCGGGAGCGTTCGCGGTAAACGTCGTTCTTGGGATCGGAGAGGCCCATCAGGAGAAAGGCGCGCATGCCTTCGCCGCTGTGGAACCAATCGGACTGAGTAATGAATTCCTTGCTGTATGCGCCATTGACCGCGAGCTTCGTCAGCGTGGTGCGGAGTTCGCCGTACTGCCTCAAGTGTCCCTCGTGACCCTTCTTGAAGAGATTGAGGACGGAGTCCGACCCGCCGAGCGCGTGCAGCAGAGTCCAGTTCCAGAAGGTTTCGATGGCGTCGTCGGGACCGTCGAGCGTACCCCAACGGGGGGTGTGCGCGAGGTAGCCGCGCTCGTCGAGGTATTTGGCGGCGAAGCGCTCGACGGCGATGGAGTTGTAGCGGAGCAGCTCGCGTTCTAGCAGCGCCCACGCGGGGGGCGCCATCGGCGTCTTGACGTGGATGGTCAGGTCCGGACGGACGGTCTGCGCGCTGAGCAGGGCGGCCTGTGCAAGCGCCACAAGGATGGGGACGAATCGCGATGGGAGCTTCATGATGTCGTATTACGATATCATTCCGGAGCGATGCGCCGAAAGACCTGAAGGCCTCCGGCCTGCTGAAGGTCGTGATCGGCGGCGAGTTCGGGCGAAGGCCGTGGGTGGAATCGGGCGGCGTATCAACGTGCGGAACCGCCGCAACCAGAAGAACGCCGGATTCACGTATCTGGCGGCGGGCGGCGGCGTGAAGGGCGGCATGACGTACGGAGCGACCGGCGATTTCGGCGACAAAGCCATCGACAAGCCGGTCCACGTGAACAACCTGCATGCGATATTCTCCATCCGATGGGCCTCGACCACACAAAGCTCACTCACCCCTACAGCGGCCGCAATTTCAGGCTGACCGACGTGGCGGGCATTGTCGTGAAGCCGTCCGCCGGCAGGCCATCGGCGAAGCGCCCGAAGGCACCGCGAACCGACGCCGTTTACGCGGCCTCGCCAGTCATGTGGACGCGAGCGGCCCTTACACGCTCGAAGCCACGGCTGAGGGGTTTCGACCGGCGACGCGCGAGGACGTGCGTCCGGCAAGCGAGTCCGTACGAGTGGATGTGAAATTGGCGCTGGGGGACTTGCGGCAGGCGGTAGTGGTTGAAGAAGGGCTGCTTCGCGTGGACAGCAACGCTCCCGAAGTGAGCCAGACGATGGCGGGCTCCGAGTTGCGTCAACTGCCGACCGGGAGCCGTAGCCCGACCAAGCAGTGAATGGCGTGTATGGAGAGGTCACCGCGCCGCGGGCGACGTTCGCCGCGCCGATCGCGTGGATCAACAATACCGACCCTTCGCGGCAACTGCACGTTTCGCTGCGGTCCGCGGGGCCGTACATTTCACCTAACTTATTGCTACGTAACTAGTTAATATCCATTCGTTAGGCTCCATCGGTCGGCCCCGCAAGATTCCAGTTTCGTCAGTCACAGATCGGCAAGATTTTTTTCAACCTGCTAATTCAATAAGTTACAGACAAACGCGGGTCCGCGCCGCTTACGCGCGGTGTTAGTCTCGAATCAGAAGAAAGCGCCGTCCGGCTAAAGCGCCGGACATCGGGCCTTCCGCATTCATGCGGAAGGCCTTTTGCATTTGGTCCCGGGAGATTGCGGAGAGTATGCCAACAGCTAGGGCTAAGTCGAACGAAAAGATCGTGTCGGAGGCAATCAAACAGTATCGGGAGAAACTGGAGAACGCAAAACTCAAACCCACGGTCGGCGAATTCATCCGGCTGCTGGAGTTGCAGGACCAGATGAAGGCTCAGAAAATTAAGGAAATCATCGTCACATGGGTGGACTAAAAACGTCCCTTCGACGGGGAATCAAGTACAGTCCGCTGCCGTCGCAGAAGAGATTTCACGATTCGACGTCGAGATTCAAGGGATTCTCAGGGCCGATCGGGTCGGGAAAAAGCCAGGCGCTCTGCCAGGAGGCGATCAAGCTCAGCTATGTGAACCCGGGCCGCATGGGCCTGCTGGGAGCGCCAACATACCCGATGCTGCGGGACGCGACGCTGACGACCTTACTGGAAATTCTGGACATCAACGAGCTGCCCCACGAATTCAGCAAAGCGGAAAATGTGCTGCGAATGAAGGACACGGATTCGAGGATACTGCTTCGGTCCGTGGACGAGTTCGACCGGCTGCGCGGAACGAATCTGGCGTGGTTCGGATTGGATGAGTTGACGTACACATCCGAGCCGGCGTGGACGACGCTCGAAGGGCGGGTGCGGGATGCCGCCGCGAAGCGATTGTGCGGTTTTGCGGTCTGGACACCACGGGGTTACGACTGGGTCTACAACCGGTTCATCGCGACGCCTTCACCGGCGTACGAAGCCATTCTGGCCAAACCGTTCGAGAACCGGCACCTGCTGGCGAACGTTCCCGACTACTACGACCGGCTAAAAAGCAGCTACGACGAAACGTTCTACCAGCAGGAGGCTCTGGGGGCCTACCTGAACCTGAACGCGGGCCGGGTCTACAGCGCGTTCGAAAGAAACGACAATCTGCTCAACTGCGGAGCGGAGCCGGGGATGCCCCTGTTGTGGGCGATGGATTTCAACGTGGACCCGATGTGTTCGGTGGTCGCGCAGCGGTGGCGCAACACGTTCTACGTCCTGGACGAGATCGTACTGCGAGGCGCTACGACGCTCGACGCCTGCGAAGAGTTCTATAAGCGGTTTCCAGCGTGGCCCTCGGGGTTGACGATCTACGGGGACGCGTCCGGCAACAGCAGGAAGACGTCGGGCAGCTCGGACTACGACGCGATGCGAGAGTTCTTCCGGGCGAAATCGAGGATCGCTCCTTCGTTTCGAGTTCCGTCGAAGAACCCTTCGGTAAAAGAGCGGGTGACGGAAATGAACGCTAAGCTGCGGACGGCGGGGGGCGCGGTTGGGTTGTTTGTGGATCCGCGGTGCAAGGAGCTTGTGAAGGATCTGGAGCAGGTCTCCTACAAGGAGAACAGTCTTGAGATCGACAAGGACCGGGATCGAAGCCGGACGCACTTGTCGGACGCGCTCGGGTATCTGATCTGCCAGGAGCGCAGGGATCTGACGTTTGGAGAGAAGAAGGACGGCCGTCTGGTATGAACTACATCAATCGAGAACATCCGGAATACGTCGCGCGCAAGGCGACATGGAAGAAGTACAAGGATCTCTATGCGGGCGGCGAGCAGCTTCGGGAAAGCGCCCAGGAGTATCTGGTGCAGCGAAGCAAGGAACCGGCGGAAATATACGCCGAGAGGCTGAGCCGCGTCTTCTACGAGAACTATATCGGCTCGATCGTCGACTGGTACGCGGCCACGCTCCTGCGGCGCGAGCCGGTCCTGACGTACGACGGTTCGAACGAGGCGGCGAAGCGGTTCTTCAACGCGATCTCCGAAAACTGCGACTTGAAGGGAACGACCCTGACGGATTTCTTCCGGCGGAGGTTCGTCGAGGCGCTGGTTTGCGGGAAGTCGTACATCGTGGTGGACTTTCCGAGGGCGGGAGAACACGCGTTGACGCGGGCCGAAGAGGACCATCTGGGCAGGTCGCGCGCGTATCTGGTGGAGTACTCGCCGGAGGAAGTCATCAACTGGAGCTACGACCAGAACGGGTATCTGGAATGGGTGGTGCTTCGCGCGTCTTCGCTGCGGCAGGAGAAAGTGACGGACATCGACTGGGTGAAGGAGACGCACTGGGTCTACTACGACCGCGAAAACTTCAAAGTGTTCCGGCGGATCGAGAGCGGCGCCGGCCTTCGGATTGACGGAAGCGGGAGCTCGAACCCGATCGAACTCATCGACGAAGGGCGCCACGGGATGGCCTTTCAACAGAGAGTGCCCGTGTTCGAGCTGAAGATCAGCGAAGGACTGTGGCTGATGAACAAAGCGGCGCTCGTGCAGCTTGAGCATTTCAACAAGTCGAACGCGCTCGCCTGGGCGCTCACGATGGGGTTGTTCGCGATGCCGGTGATTTACTCGGACAGATCGTTCAACCAGATTGTCGGCGAATCGTACTACATCCAGCTTGGCAAAGAGGACAAGTTCGGATGGACCGAGCCGGAGGGTAAGGTTTATCAGATCGCGGCCGAGAACCTGGTGAAGCTGAAAGAAGAAATTTACAGGGTCTGCTACCTGATGGCGCAAGCCGGCGGGGGAGGGCTGCAGGGCGCCGGACAATCGGGGCTGAGCAAGCTGCGCGACTTCAGCGTGACACAGGAAGTGCTGAGGGCCTATGGAGACGCGGTAAAGGACTCGATGAAACAGGTGCTGCGGGCCATCGGCGCGGCCCGGCAGGACGACCTGACCGTGGATGTTTCGGGACTCGACGAATTCGACATCGGAGACTTCAGCACGGAACTGGACGACGCGAAGAAGCTGCTCGAGATGGGGATCGAGTCCGAGACGCTGAAGAAATTCCTGTTCAAGAACCTGTCGTTCAAGTATTTGTGCGACGCGAGGCAGGAAGTAAAAAGCAAGATCGCGGCGGAGATCGACGCGTCGTTTGCGAGGACGGCGCCGCGGCCGAAGCGGTGACGGGGAGCGAGGTCCTAGGGCTCGCCGGGAAGTAGCCGTTCCGAATTTCCCGACGGCATTGTGGCAGCCCGGTGGGGCAGGCCATCGTCGTTTGCGGTTTGCCGGATGCGCGGCGGAAGGCAGGCGACGAAAGACGATCGCCTGCCCCACCGGGCTGCCGCTTGCAGCAGTTGCCCGGCGCGGAGGCAAGCTTTGGGAGAACAAGTTTGGCGCGCGCGAGCGCGTCGAAGCGAGGAGATGAATGGACGAAAGAACGGACGATCAGGTGAATCAGCCGGCAAGCGACGTAACGTCGATTGTGCGCCAGGCGATAGACGAATACGCCCGAAAGGAGACCGCCCGGACGGAACCGGCATACAAGACCGAACTGCTCGAAGAGCGCAAGCGGCGAGAGCAACTGGAACGGCGGCTCAATGAACTGGTGGAGGAAAACCGCCGCAGCCGGAAACAAGCCGAGGAGGCGGAGCGCGGCTCAAGCATCCGGGCGGAATTGCACCGGTTGGGCGTGGCGAAGGTGGAGCTGGCCTTCAAGGCCGTGCGAGACGACATCGTGCGGACGGAGGACGGGCGACTGGTGGCGAAGGGGGAACAGGGAGAGGTGGGCGTGCAGGAATTTCTGTCCGCCTTCGTGAACTCGAATCCCGAGTTCCTGCCGGCGCGGATATCCGGAGGGACCGGGCTGACTGGCGCGCAACGAAGCCAGTCGACCTCGGGAGGCAGTGTCGATCTGGATAAGATCCGGCCGGGAATGAGCCGGGAAGAAATGGACCGGGTGCGGCAGGAGATTCTGCGTGTCGCGTCCCAGACACTGCGGTAGAAGTCGGAAGAGTGCAGTAACGAATCAAAAGGAAAACAAACACAATGGCAGCAATTACTTCAGCAAATCTCGCGAATGCGATCGTTAAGCTCGTGGCGGCCGATGCGTTGCCCGCGCTGGTGGGGAACCTGATTATGGGGAACCTGGTCAATCGCGACTACGAGCCGACTCTGGCGCAAGCCGGAGACACGGTGAATATCCCGATCGCACCGACGCTCGTGGCAAACAACATCGCGGAAGGCGGCACGGTGCAGACGCAGAATCCGAATGTGGGCACTGCGCAAATCGTCCTAAACACGCACGCGGAAGCGACGTTTCTGATTCCGGATGTGACGAAGGTCCTGGCGGTGCCGGACCTGCTGAGCCTCTACATGCGTCCGGCGGTGATCGCAATCGCACAAAAGATCGAGAGCGACCTGCTGAACCTCTATGCAAGTTTCTCGAGCAACCCAACCGTGGGTACGGCCGGCGCGGCGTTGACCGAAGCCGCGGTCGACCTGGCGGAGACGGCGTTGTTCAACGCGAAGCTCCCGGCGAGCGAGGGGAAATATCTGGTGGTGGATGGCGCGACGTACTCCCAGCTCCGCCAGATTCCGCGATTCAGCGAGTTCCAGACGGCCGGCGAGGCGGGACTTCGCGCGCTGGTGGACGGCAGCGTGGGCAAGATCAAGGACTTCTTCGTTTTCCGCTCGCAGTTCGTGCAGAAGACGGGAAGCGCGCCGGTGACCACGAATAACATCGCGTTCTCGAAGAATGCGATCGGCCTGGTGATCCGGCGCCTGCCGCAGCCGCTTCCCGGGACGGGCGCGATCGCGGAGTACGCCGAGTTGGGTAACTTCGGCATGCGCGTCATCATGAGCTATCAGCCGAACACTCTGGCACAGCAGTTCACGGTGGACGTACTGTACGGCGCCGCGGTGATCCGGAACAGCTTCGGCGTGCAGGTCAAGAGCTAGCACGGTAAGGGCAGGGAAGGGCCGGGGCCTTCGGGTTCCAGCCCTTCGCATTTTCTGGAGGGAGAAAACCTATGGATCTACGAGTGTATTTCGAGAAAATCCGCGAAGCGGAAAGAGAAATGACTTCCGACTTCGTGACGGTGGTGAGCAACGCGACAAGCGACGGGGGAAAGGCCGGAGTGATGACGGAAGTCACACGGAGCGTGGCCGCCAGGATGATTGTGGAACAAAGCGCGCGCGCGGCGTCGCCCGAGGAGACGGAGGAATACAGGCTCCAGGCAGGCCGGGAGCGAGAAGCGGCGGAGGTACTGGCGCAAGCCGGCCGCCTGCAATTCGCGGTAGTTTCGGCGGCGGACCCCCGGAGCGCGAAAGCGGCGCCGAAGCCGGCGAAAGCGTAGGAACGGCGATGCCACTCTTTACGGACGGAATAGTCTCAACGCTCGCGGACCTGCGCGCGCAGGAAACGCATCTATACGAAGTTGCGAGCGCGGAGGGGATCGATCTTACCACGAAGCTGAAGCTGGCGCAGGACGAAGTGGCGATCGAGCTGACTCGGATCGTACAGCGGACGAGATTGCGCAGCGGGGCTCTGGACGGGATTGTGGTAACGCCGCCACTGAAGTTGTGGCACGTGTTCCACACGCTGGCGATGGTGTACCGGGACGCGTACTTCAATCAACTGAACGACCGGTATCAGGGCAAGTGGAGAGAGTACCAAGTCCTTGCCGAGTGGGCGCGGGAGATGCTCATACAGACGGGGCTTGGAGTGTCGGCCGAGCCGCTGGCAAGAGCGGGGACGCCGATTCTAGGCAGCATCCCCGGCGACGGCGCCGCGAACCTTTACTTTGTTCAATACGCGTGGACAAACGCCGCGGGGCAAGAGGGAATGCCTGGAGAAGTGGCCGGTCTGGCGACGGACGATGGGTATACTCTCACGGTCCTGCCGGGAGTTCCTCCGGAAGTTCCTCCTGAGACGGCAACGGGGTGGAACGTGTACGCCGGGACATCGAGTGAAGGCGTCACGCTGCAGAATGCAACGCCGATGCCGGTGGGCGAGCCGTGGGTGATGCCGCCGACGGGCCTGATATCAGGCCGGAGGCCAGGCACGGGTCAGGAACCGGACGCGCTAAGAATCGTGCCGCGAGTGCAGTTGAGGGGGTAGACGATGCCGAGGATAGGGAATGCCGCAACGCTGAAGGCGCTTCAACTGCTGACGGCGCCCGCGGGGCTGAATGCAAGTATCGGAACGATTTCGCGGGAAGAGAGCGTGGCGCTGCCGGTGATCGCCGCGAAGCAGGTGTTCACGCAAAACGTCGCGGCGGATATCGTGGAGCGGGACCTCGAAACGAATTATCCGGCAGTGCATCTTTACTGCGAGAAATTGACGAACACGCTGAAGGAGACTTTCAGGACGTTTTCGGGGCAGGCGCGGATGGGGGTCGAGGTGAGAGTTTCGAACGACCGTCTGCAGGGGCTCGAACAGCGTCTGCAGTTGTATGTGGACGCCGTGACGCAAGTGCTCGACAAGAGCCGGGGAGACTGGGGCGGCGGGATGTTTTACACCGGAGGCTATGAAGCCGTTTTCGGAGGAGTGAAGCGGGGCGGAAAGAACTATATCCAAACCGCGAAGATCACCTATGACTTGCAGGTGAGCCTCTAGAACTGCAAGAAGCGCCGCTGCAACTTTTGGGTGTGGACTGTGGTGAGGGAGGGGCGGGCCATCGTCTTTTTCGGCCTGCCACGTGCGCGGCACGAAAGGCAGGCGACCAACAACGATCGCCCGCCCCACCTTTAAGAGAGACCGATAGGAGAGTCAATTGTCTTGTTACATATCATCAAACGCAAACCGCTTGTATGCGGAGCTGGAGAGCGACTTCGGGGCTGTGCCGCTAGTGGGGCCGGAAGATCGATTCGCCGCCATCAAATTGACGGCGCGGCAGCGCTCGGCGCGGGCGGAGCGGCGCGATAAGACGGGGAGCCGCACGTTTCAGGGAGCGCCCGTGGGACAGCGGCGAAAGACGAATTTCGAGTTGCAGCTTTATCTGACAGGATGGGGCGGCGGGACGCAACTGCCGGGGTACGCGCCGCTCGTGCAAGGAGCGTTGGGCGGCGCACCGCTCTACTACGTCGGCGGGACGGCGGGTCAGGGGTCGACGGCGTCGCAACTGGCGTTCTCCGCGGCACACGGGTTGGTTTCGGGGCAGGCGGTGACGTACCAAGGAGAACTTCGGTTCGTGGCGGCCGTTGTGGACGGGGCGACGGTTCACCTTAACGCTCCGTTCTCGTCAGCGCCAGCGGCGGGCGCGCCGATCGGGCCTACGGTCACGTATTTTCCGGCCAACGAACTGCCGAGCGTCAGTATTTTCGACTACTGGACCCCCGCGACGACGGTGCAGCGAATCGTTTCCGGAGCTTCGGTGGACAAGATGACGATCAAAGTGAATGGGGACTTTCACGAGTTCGAGTTCAGCGGTCCGGCGCAGGACCTAATCGACAACAGCAGCTTCACTTCCGGGCTCGGCGCGCTGACCGCCTTTCCCGCGGAGCCGCTGGTGGAACAACTGTACGATCAGGCGGTGCCGGGGCATCTTGGGCAGGCGTGGCTGGGCTACGCGCCAGACCGATTCCTGACGATCACCAGCGCTCTTTTCGCGCTCGATAACAACCTCGATCTGAGATCGAACGAGTTCGGGCTAGCGCTGCCGCAGTGCATCACCGCAGGCAAGAGAGAGGTGAGCGTGGACTTCGACCTGTATGGAGACGACGAGGGGGCGACGCTCGGGCTGTATCAGGCGGCGAGGCAGGAGTCACCGGTGCCGGTAATGTTTCAGTTGGGGCAGCAGGAAGGCCAGTTGTTCGGCGTTTATTTGAAGAGCGTCGTTCCCGAGGTGCCCGACTTCGACGACAGGGATCCGCGCTTACAGTGGCGGTTCCGGAACTCGCGGGCACAGGGCACGGTGGACGACGAGATCGCGGTGGCCTTCGGATAGAGCCATGAACTACGAAAGCGAACTGACGGTGGAATCGAAGACGGAGCCGGGAGTGGTGTACCGGCTGGCGCGGGTGTCGTTCGGAAGAAGGATGGAGTTAACGCGGAGGGTGCGGGAAGTGTGGCGAAAGGTGGAGTTTCTGAACGCCGGCACGGATCCTCGCGAGAAGATTGAGGCCGCGGTGTTGTCGGCGGAGGTGGATCGTTTGTATGTGCTGTGGGCCCTCCGCGAGGTGAGCGGGCTGACGATCGACGGGCAAGCGGCGACGCCGGAGTCGCTGGTTGAGTCCGGTCCCGAGACCTTGTTCCGGGAGGCCTTGAGCGCCGTGAAGGCCGAGTGCGGACTTGGGGAAGCGGAAATAAAAAACTAATCGTCGCCTTTCATTTTCAGTTTTCCAACCAGGCCGGGTGGAAGTGCGACAGTTGCCGTAAGTCCGGTTTGGAGATGACGCGGAGGTGCGGGTGGGTGCCCGCGGCGCTGGAAACGCCGGAGAAGGTGGTCTGGGCGCGCGGTCCGATTTCGGTAACGAGCTGTCCGACTTCGTACATCACGCCGCGGAGCCTGACGTGGATTGACGAATTTCACGCGTGGCGGAGGTTCGGGAGAACCGGGCTCGACCGCCTGGGGGCGAAACAGGCAGAGGCGTTTTTGATTTTGGAAGAGCAGACATTGGCGGAGGAATCGCGTGGCCGAGACTAGTTTGGAGAGGGTAATCGCGGATGCGCTGCGAAGGGCGGCCGGGGGCAGAAGCAGTGGAGATCCGGCCGGTCCGGCAATCACCGGCGCGGCTCGGGATGGCGGGGACAATCCGGCCGGTTTGGAGAGCGTAATTGGGGATGCGCTGCGAAGGGCGGGCGGGGGCAGGAGCGGCGGCGATCTGGGCGGTCCGGCGATTGGCGGCGGGGCGCAGGATGGCTTCGCGCCGACGGAGAATTTGGGAGAACTGTCCAGACAGCTCAGCGCCTTGAGGGCTGCCAGCCTGTCGCAGATCGACGCGGCAGCCGCGAATACGCGCGCGGTACTGGAGAGCACGGTATCGCAGACGAGCGGAATCAGGCAGGGGATCACCTCAACCGGAACGACGCTGGCCTCGGTACTCGGGAGCGGCCTTGGTCTGGCGCCCGCGGTGAAGGCGCTATTGGGGCTGTTCACGGGAAGCTCGGACGAAGCGCCGCCAGCGCTGCCGAAGTACATCGCACCTCCGCCGCTCCGATTCGAAGCGGGAAATGTGCCGGGCGGCTTTACGTCGATCGGCTATGGGCAGGGAGGGAATCCACGGCTGACGGGCGGACCAAGCGGATCGAACGGGGGACCCGCGTCATACTCGCCGCAGGTAACGATTCAGGTGCAGGCGATGGACAGCCGCTCGTTCATGGACCATAGCGACGACATCGCACGGGCCGTGCGCGAGGCGATGCTGAACATGCATCCGATGAACGACGTCGTGAACGACCTGTAACCAGCCATGTCGACTTTACCTAAATTGAAAACCGGCGCCGTGATGCAGTATCCGGCGGCGAAGGATGCCTCGTACTCGACGGGTATCGTCAAGTTCGTCGACGGAGCCGAGCAGCGTTACCGCGATTTCAAAGCGCCGCTGAGGCGCTGGATCATTCGGCTGGACCTGCTGGACGAGGCGGAGTTGTCCGCGCTTGAGGACTTCTTCCTGGACCGGGACGGACGGTTCGGAAGCTTCACCTTCGTTGAACCCTGGACTGAAACGGAATACCCGAACTGCAGTCTGGACAGCGACAAATTCGAATCCGATTTTGTGGAAGAGATGCGCGGCAGGACAACGTTTGTAGTGCGTGAGAACCGGGCATAGCGGGCTCGATCGGATGCCCGGCCGGCCGCGAGCGCGAGGGGGCGCCGAGAATCGATGTTAGTTTATCCGCAACTGCCGTCCGGAGCGACAGCCCAGTATCCGGTACGGAAGATCAGAAAAACGCGAACGATCGTCAACGAGAGCCTGGACGGGAGTACGGTCCGGTTCGCCGACTATTGGGGACAGACTTGCGAGTGGAAGCTCGAGTACCAGGGGCTTTCGGACGATGAGGCGCAACTGCTGCAGGATTTCTTCGAGAGCGTTGAAGGCAGGCTGAAGACATTCCTGTTCGTGGACCCGACGGCGAACCTTCTGTTGTGGACGGAAGATCCGGCCCGCGACGTTTGGGAGAAAAGTCCACTGCTCGCGGTCTCAGGCGGCGTGGACGATCCGAGGGGCGGGACGAAGGCATGGAACGCGACGAACAATGGATTCGCAGCCGCGCGCATCGAGCAGACGCTAAATATTTCGAGGCCCTATGAGTATTGCTTCAGCGTGTATGCGCGAGGGGCGGCGGGTACCGAGGTGCGCTTGTCCATAGGGGCCACGTTCTCAGCGGAGAAGATTGGACCGGAGTGGAAGAGAATTCGCGTGCACGGAAGATCCGAGGTGGGCGTGGAATCCACAAGCTTCGGGCTGGAACTTGCGGCTGGGACGGCGGTGGATCTGTTTGGTCCGCAACTCGAAGCGCAGCCAGGAGCCTCCGTCTACAGGAAGACTACGTCGCGAAGCGGCGTGTACACGGATGCGAGATTCATGGAAGACCGGTTAACAGTGACGACAACCGGGCCTAACGCACATTCGTGCGTGTTGAGAGTGCTTGCCAATGCCAACAATATTTGAACTTAAGGAAGAAACCGTCCTTGAAACGCCGCTCCTGCTGTTCGACTGCCGGTTCGCGGATGGACAGACGGAGCGGTGGAGCACGCACCGCGCGGCGGTGGGTGAAGACGAGTACGCGCCGCGGGTCCTGCGGCACAACCTGTTCGAGATGCAGACCGCGTCCGATCAAGGGGTGGACGGGATCCCAAGAGTTTCGATTACGCTCGGGAACGCCGATTCTCACTTTTCGCAGCTCGAGCGATCGGTCGGGTGGAAAGGCGCGAAGCTCACGGTACGGTTTCTATTCTTCAATTTGAAATTGAATACGGCAGCGAGCGAGAGCACGATTCTGTTTCAGGGAATTGCGAATCCGCCGGACGAGATCACGGAATCGACTTTCCGGGTAACGGCTATCAACCGGATGAGCATGCAGCGCGTTCTGCTGCCCGATGTACGGGTGCAGCGGCGGTGCCCCTGGGAGTTTCCAGCGACGGCGGCGCAGCGGGAAGAAGCGATCACCGGCGGCGAGAAGGCGCAGTATTCGCGTTTCTTCAGATGCGGGTACTCGCCGGACATAGAGGGCGGCGCCGGTAATCTGAACGGGGCGACGCCGTATACGTCGTGCAATTACACGCGCGCGGATTGCGAGGCGCGCGGGATGTTCCGCAGCGACCAGAACAGCCAGATTACGCGCAGGTTCGGGGGCGTGGAGTTCGTGCCTTCCTCGGTGCTGGTGAGAAGCTACGGCGAAAAGGGCATGCACACTTCGGCGCTGTCGGCGAACGAAGCGCGGTACAACGACTTCGTACCGCTAATCTATGGGACCGCGTGGCACACGCCGTCGATCGTCTTCGCGCGGAACGACGGGAATCTGACGCACATGGAAGTGCTGCTGGGCATGGGCGAAATGCAGGGCTTGTTGAAGGTGCTGGTGAACGATATCGAGATTCCGCCGGGACAGGCGGGACGAAACATGGGCGGGACCGGCTGGTACAATCTGCCGGGCTCGGGCAATCGGACGGGCAATTTCAATCTGGATTTCAAGGATGGCGGAGGCAATCCGGCGGGCGACCCTTACGGGAGTATGGTCTACCTCTCCCTGGTGGTTCCGAATCGCGTCAACGACGGGCGCTCCCTGCCGCACGTCAAGGTTCTGATCCAAGGCATGAAGTTACCGCAATTTCAGGAGGATGGAACATTCGTGGATCTGCTGTTCTCGAGCAATCCCGCATGGATTCTGCTCGATCTTCTGCGAAGGAGCGGCTGGACTTTGGCGGAGATCGATCTCTCGAGTTTCGCCCGGACCGCGGACTACTGCAACGAGTCGATCCAGGCGACCGACCTGAACGGCAATACGGTGAACGTGCCGCGATTCCACTGCAACCTGGTGCTGAAGAGCCGGCGGAGCGCGGCGGACGTGATTCGCGGTATTCGCAACGCCTCGCGGCTGTATCTTACCTACGGGACGGGCGGCGGGTTGCTCCAAGTGCGGGTTGAGAACGCGCTGGCCTTACAGCACGCGGTGAAACCGGCCTGGAGTAACGCCAATGCGACGCTGGACGGCGCCTGGCCGAGCTACGAATTTGGCGACGGGGCATCGGGGACCTCCGGAATCGCGCGCAGGGAAAACGGAGAGCCGAGCGTGCGCCTCTGGTCCCGCGGCAGCGCCGACACGCCGAATCGATTCTCCGTGGAGTTTCAGGACGAGTTCAACGAGTATCAGCAGGATAGCTTCTCGCTGGTGGATGTGGACGATCTGAACAAGACCGGGCAGGAGATCACCGCTCCCCTTACGGTTCTGGGAATTCCGAGCTATGAGCAGGCCGCGCGGATTCTGAAGTTCAATCTGGACAAGGCGCTCAGGGGCAACATGTATGTCGAGTTCGAGACCAGCGTGCGAGCGATCGGGCTGAGCCCCGGCGACATCATTACCCTTACTTACCTGAAGGAAGGCTTCCTGCGGCAGCCGTTTCGCGTGCTGCGTATCGCGCCCGGCATGAATTACAGGACCGCGCGCATCACGGCTCAGATTCACAGCGACGCCTGGTACGCGGACACGAATGGCCAAGTCGACGGGAATTCCCCAGGGCGGCAGCCGGGATTCAGCATGGGATTGCCGCGGCCTCTCATCGGGGATGTCGCGGATGCCGACGGCGCGATTCAGTTTGGCCTGTCCGAGAACGCAACCGAGGGGACTGACGGCACGCAGACCGTTGAACTATCCGCCGGATTTCTCTCGCCCGTCAGCGCAGGCCCGAGCGACTTGAGGATTCCGCTCGTGAGCCTCGTGGCAACGATCGAGCAGGTTGGCGGAACGCTTGCCGGAGACCGGCAACTGTTTTACGGGACAAGCGCCGTCGACAGCGGCGGGCGGGAAACCGGGCTCTCATTCCTGGTGACCGCGCAAACGCCAGGCGCGACGAATACGAACTCGGTGACGATCACGGGACTCAGTTTTCCACCCGCCACCGCGAGCTACCACGTCTATCGGGGAAGCAATCCCGCCCAACTATTCCGGATCGCATCCGGACAGGCGCTCTCGGAGCAGTTCACGGACACGGGGCTGGCCGCGCAGCTGATTCCCGCGCCCGATTCCAATTTCGACCACGCCAACTTCTATTGGCGGCCGGAGCTGCAGCCCGAACTCGCCGCGACGATACACTCCTCGGGAACGGTGGGAAATGCATCAATGGACGCGCCAGTGAATGAGTACCGCGGCGCGGTTGCGCGTATTACTAAGGGAAAAGGCGCGGGACAGGAACGCGAGGTGACCGCGAATAGCGCCACCACGCTAACTCTAAAGAGCGCGTGGGACTTTGAACCGGACGCGACCAGCAAGTTCGCGGTGGCCGAATCGAGCTGGCGGTTCGGAGCGACGGGCAAGACAAGTCCGGTGAAGTTTGCGGTTCCGAACCGCGCTGGGGCGACGATACATGTGACGGGCGTGGCCGCGAACGACGTGGAATCGCCGCTTGCGCTGGCGACGGTGACGCGATGGTACCTCGCGGGCGCGGTGGTTCCGGGTTCCGACGCCGACGTTCCACCGGAACCGGTGTTCGGCATGGGGGTGTCGCCATCGGGCGGAGGGCTCGATCTGAGCGGCGTAGCGTTTGCGAGCCTGGTGAACACGCGAACTGTCGCGGCGGCGACTCTCCTGCTATATTACTGGGACGAATTGGCGGAGGTCCCGCAGGCGACTCTGAGCGCAGCCTTGGAGACGGAGGCTACGACAGTCGACTTGTCGAATCCCACGACAGCGGCAGCCGGCTCGTTCGTGCAGATCGCGGGCGAGGTTCTGGCCGTGGCCGAGGTGCAGAATGGCGGACTGCTGCTGGTGGTCGGCAGGGGCGCTCTGGGCAGTACGGCAGAGGCGCATCCGGCGCTCTCCCGTGTGTATCCATTGAGCAGAAAGGCATTCATCGCGCCCTTTCCACGGGACTTCTTCGGGAGCCCCGCAAGCGGCAGTTGGAGCTTTCAGGTGACGATTCCAGACGTGAGGGTAGCGAGCGCCGAGCTATTTCTAACGAACCAGCAGGGTAACGGTCCAACGGCCGCGGTGTGCGTGACACAGACCACGGATTATGGGCTGAGAACACTGTCGGGCGGGCAGTACTCGATTCAGGTGGAGGGCTTCCTACCGATTCAAAATGCGTTAGCGCCGGATCTGGTGGTGGATGCGGCGCACTCGGTGCGCGACGTCTTCGCGGTGGTTTCAGAAGCGCCTATAGGCGGACCGATCGAACTGCAGCTTCGCCAGAACGACGCCGTCTACTGCGCACTTACTATTGCGGCGGGCACGACGATTTCAAACGCCGTAAACGGCTTCGGACTTCCGCCTCTCGCCGCCGGCTCGCGGCTCTCTTTGGATGTGACAGCGGTAGGGATCGAGGCCCCCGGCTCAGATTTGACCGTCACGGTTAGGCTGTAGGATCCGATGCCTGAGACGCTACAAAAGCTTAGTCCACACCGCGATCTTCAGTGCTACTTCGAGCGGCCGTCGGCGATCGCGGCGCTGAGCGAGACGAGCGCAAGCGGCTTCACGGTGTCGGGATCGTGGAGGCAGCAGTTCGACTGGACCGTGGTTGAATGGAACCGCGACAACGTGTTCGAGCATCCTTCGTTTCGCAACCTGCCGGACGGAGATCTGAGCGGCCTTCAGCTGACGTATCGCGAAACGCGGCAGAACTGCATTCCAATGGATTCGAACTTGTATCCGACGGTCGATTGGCCGTACCTGCGGATATGGGCGGAATCGGGAGGGGTGGAGAGTCTGTATAAGGTGCGTTTACTCGACCACGCGACGCCGCTCGAAGGCTCGTATACGTCCGCTTCAGCGACGTTCGAGCTGCAGGGCGAACCCACTCCGGGCGACTATGTCGAACTAGCGTGGGAAAACGAGCATCACACCTACAAGCTGCTGGGCGCCGACACCCTGGCGGACGCGGCCCAGGCGATCGTCGAGAGCGTGAACGCTTTCTCGCCTGTCATGCAAGCGACGCGGAGCGGGGAGTCCATTACTCTGACTCATGTGGGGACGGCGGGCGCGAACGGAAACCGGATTGGCGTAACCGCGAACGTATCGGGGGCACATACCGAAAACTGGTCGGCTGCCTGGCAGAGATTGAGCGGAGGCGCTTCGCCGTCGAAGTGGCAGGTGAGTCTCAGCATGGGATCGCTCACGGCGATCGACGGCCGTCAGGTTCCGGCGGCTTCGATTCGCAAGATGCGCTGGACGTACGCGACAGACTTGCAGGCGGGCGCGTACGCGAGGGGCGAGTTCGGCGTGACGGTGTCAAACTGGCAGGTCACGGGCACCAATCGCGTGTACCAGGTTGCGGGGCCGGGAAGCTGGCGCGCGGAAGACGATTCGGGGGATCTCGTGTACGGCGGAACGTGGAGCGAATCGCGGGGAAATTTTTCGGGGGGATCGATTCATCGGACGATGTCGCCCGGCGCGAGCGTATCGTGGACATACCGGGCGCCGCAAACGCATCGACTCTATCTGGGCACACGGAAAGCGGCGAATGGCGCGACGGTCGCAATAACAGTTGACGGCGGAACGCCCAACGTTCAGATTCTCTCGCTTCCGATCGAGGATGTGCTGGTGCGAGCGCCGCTCGGCACGTTCGCGGCCAACACGGTTCACACCGTCACCGCGACGCACATCGGAACAGTGGGACAGTTCTTCTACCTCGATTTCTTCGAGATTGCAGTTCCCACGCAGAACCTTCCCGACGTACCGGCGGACTCCCTGACGACCCTAGCCACCGACTGGGATACGGACCACTCGATCGCCGTTGCGCCGGAGAGAACGGCCTGGATGATCAAGTCGCTGGGGTTCGAGGGTAGAGCGAATCATTACGTTGGCGCTCTGTGGTTCTATGAACTGGTGCGGCAAGGGCACGCGTACGCATTGGGGACCGTTACGTTCAACGGTTCGCCGGCGTTTGGCGAGCTCACGAGCATTGCCCTTGGGCCTACGGTTCTGGAGCGCGCGAACCTGATTGGCGACACTGCGGCCAGTATCGCGCGGGCATTCGAACTACTGATCAACAACGGCTCGACGGGCGTGTGGGCGGAGGCCGCGGGCGCCGTGCTGACGATCCATGCCCGGGCGATGGGCGCGGAAGGGAACGCGATTGCGCTTGCGGCGAGTCCGGCGAGCGGGGCGTTTTCCGGACAGGTCGGCGGCAGCGCGCTTACCGGCGGGATCGACGGCGAATGGTACACCGATCTGGGATCGGTCCCACGGGTGAACCGGGCCGCGCGGGATTGGGGCCGGAGCTTCATCAAAGCGATGAAAAGCTACGGCATCGCCGTGGCGTCGGCGTTCAGCATGGAGTTGCAGCACGGCGACCCGTCGGCGGCGGTGGGGATCGCACAGCGCTATCCCAGTCAGAATCCGGTGCTGCTCAACACGCCTGCGCTGCAAACGAATTTTTCCCCCACGAGTCTGACGTATTGGAAACAGGTTTACCTTGACATGGCGACCGTGACGGCCGAGGCTGGGCAGACGCCGTATCTGCAATTCGGCGAAGTACAGTGGTGGTACTTTCCTTACGACGGATCGGGAATGCCCTTCCACGATGCCTACTCGACCGCTACATTCGCGGCGGCTTATGGGAGGAGCATGCACGTGTTCGCGGACCAATTTTCCTCGCCTGTTCCGTATCCGGAGGAGATGCAGTTTCTATCGGGACTGATTGGCAACTTCACCGATCAGATCATTCAATATGTTCGGGGAACGTATCCGGCGGCGCGCTTTGAGGTGCTGTATCCACCCGATGTGAACGATACTCCTCTCAACACGGCCGTGAACTTTCCCGCGGGCGCGTGGACTCCCGCGAAACTCGAGTGTCTGAAGACGGAAAACTTCACCTACACGGGCAATCGGGACATGAATAGGGCGAAAGATTCCATCAAGCTGCCGGCACAACTCGGATTTCCTCGCGACAAGACCAGTCACTTGATAGGAATCGGCGATTACACGACGCCGTGGGCGCGGGAGGTTCGCGCTTGCAAGGCTGAAGGGATGGAGTCCGTCGTACTGTTCGCTCTCGACCAGTTCTGCCTCATCGGCTATCCAACGCCCCTTGAGAAAGGCGCCCGGCGCAGCACGCGCCAAGGCTGATTGACACCCGGCGGCATCTCATCCAACATGATGTTTGGTACTTGTTCAGAGCGTTTCCAAACTTTACCGCCTTTACAAACGCCCCGCCGATCGAATCCGCGAATCGCTCCCCTTCGCATCTCCTCGTCATTCAGACTTTTGGGCGCTGCGCGACATCAGCTTTGGCCTGGAACGAGGCGAATCGCTCGGTCTGGTGGGCCCGAACGGCTGCGGAAAAAGCACGCTCCTTCAAATTGTCAGCGGAATCCTTCAGCCCACGGCCGGCAGGGTAGTCACCCAAGGCCGAGTGGCTGCATTGCTTGAGCTCGGCGCAGGTTTCAACCCCGAATTCACGGGGCGGGAGAACGTATTCCTGAATGGTGAGATCATGGGCTTGAGCCGGCGGGAGATTGCCCGGTCGCTTCCGTCGATCGAAGCTTTTGCCGAGATTGGAACCTTCATCGAGCGCCCGGTAAAAGAATATTCGAGCGGCATGTACGTCAGGCTGGCGTTCGCGACGGCCATTCATGTGGAGCCGGAAATTTTGATTGTGGATGAGGCGCTCGCAGTGGGCGACGCCATATTTGCAAACCGGTGCATCCGGAAGTTCGAGGAGCTGAAGCGAAACGGCGTGACTGTGCTGTTCGTATCGCACGATCTCGGGTTGGTGAAACAGATTTCGAATCGCGCGATTCTGCTGCTGAACGGAAGGATCGAAGCGGAAGGCGAGCCGAGTCACGTGATGAACAAGTACATAGGATTGGTGCTGGCGAAGCAGCGCGAGCCGGTTCGTTCGAGCGCTCTTGAATCGAGCAACCGGCATGGCGACGGCACAAGCGAGATCCTTTCCGTCCACTTGCTGGGAGCGCCAGGCGAACCCGTAGGCGCGATTGCGGCCGGCGAAGACGCGACCGTTCGCGTCCGCTGCCGTTTTCACAGGGACGTGACGGATCCGATGGTCGGCATTCTGGTTCGCACGCGGACGGGAATGGATGTTTACGGGACGAACACGCGGATCGAAAATCAACGTTTGGGCAGTTTCGCGGCCGGCGAGGAAGCTGTGATCGATTTCCGGTTTGCCTGCTGGCTGATTCCGCGGGAATACACGCTTACAGTGGCGACGCAGCACGCGGACGGATCGAGCCACGACTGGCTGGACGACGTAGTGGCGTTCGAGGTCGCCGGTTCGGGAGAGCGCGCGGGCGTAGCGGATCTGCGCGCTCGAGTCGAGGTGAAACGGACGTGAGTGCGCGGATTTCCGTCAAAGTACATCCGCGGGCGAAGCGGACCGGGAGCGCTGGGAAGCTTGGCGACGCCTTCAAGATCGACGTCGCCGCGCCTGCGGAGGGAGGCAGGGCTAATGAGGCGTGCGTCGCCTATCTGGCGGAATTGTTGGGAGTACCGCCGGCCGGGATCCGAATCCGAACCGGCTTGACGAGCCGCCTGAAGGCGATCGAAATCGACGGGATTACGCAAGGCGCGGCAGAGGAGAAACTAACCCGATGAACGTAACGGAAATTCAGCAGGAGCTGCGACGGCAGGAACTCGATGGCTGGCTGTTCTTCGACCACCACCAACGCGACCCGCTCGCGTACCGAGTGCTGGGCTTTCAGGCGCCTAGACTGTCGACGCGCCGCTGGTATTATCTGATTCCAGCCAATGGCGAGCCGCAAGGATTGGTTCATCGCATCGAAAGCGAGATGCTAAACGCTCTTCCGGGGAAGAAAACAAAGTATTCAAGCTGGAAGGAACAAACGGAGGGAATTGCGGCGATGCTGGGCGGGGCGAAGCGCGTGGCGATGCAGTATTCGCCGTTGTGCGCGATTCCCTACGTCGCCATGGTGGACGCGGGGACGGTGGAATTGATCCGCAGCCTCGGTTACGAAGTGAGCAGCTCCGCGGAGTTGATCCAGTATTTCGAGGCTCGCTGGACTTCGGCCAATCTTGAATCGCACCTGGAGGCCGGACGCCGCGTGGACCGGGTGCGCCGCGAGGCGTTCGAATTGATTGGGGAGTGCATTCGAAACGGAGCGGCAATCCGCGAAATCGACGTGAAGCATTATATTCTCAGCCGCTTCGCCGAGAATAGAATGTTGACCGATCACGGGCCCATTGTCGGCGTCAATGCAAACGCGGCGAATCCCCACTATGAACCGTCGGAGAGCTCGTCCAGCGCGATTCGCGCGGGCGATTTCGTGCTGCTCGATATGTGGGCCAAGCTCGATCAACCGGGCGCGGTGTACTACGACATCACCTGGAGCGGATACTGCGGGGCGACGCCGACCGACGAAATGCGCAACGTGTTCGGCGTCGTAAGAGGGGCGCGAGACCGGGCGATCGACCGCGTCAAGACGGCTGTCGGGGCGGGTGAGGCCCTGCGCGGCTTCGAGGTTGACGATGCCGCCCGGGACTTCATTCGTAGCCAGGGATACGGCGAATACTTCGTGCATCGCACCGGTCACTCCATCGGGCAGGATGTCCATGGCAACGGCGCGAACATGGATAATCTGGAGACGCACGACGACCGCCGAGTTATTCCGGGCAGTTGCTTTTCGATCGAGCCGGGTATCTATCTTCGCGAATTCGGCGTACGCTCGGAAGTCAACGTATTCGTTGGGAACGACGAGGCGCGCGTAACGGGCGAGATCCAACGGGAATTGGTCATTATTCAGTAAGCGCGAATGCGGGTCGCTCACGCGGGGAAACGGAGTTCGCGGGGCGCGCCGCAGGAAGGCGCCGCAGGGCCTCCGACGAGGCCGGGCGGCCTGTCCCACAGGGCCGAGGGGGCGGGCTACCGGCGCTCGTTGAGCGCGGCGACGCCCGGCAATTCCATGCCTGAGAGGAACTCGAGGGACGCGCCGCCGCCGGTTGAAATATGTGAAATCCTGTCCGCGACACCGGCGGATTTGACCGCCTTTTCCGAGTCGCCGCCACCCACTACCGATATCGCTCCCGAATCGGCAACCGCCTTGGCTATCGCGACCGTGCCGCGATCGAACGGAGGCTTTTCGAAGACTCCCATCGGACCATTCCAAACGACCATCTTCGAAGCGCTAACGATACTGGCGTAGTCGGCAACCGTGCGCGGTCCGATGTCGAGACCGATCATGCCGTCCGGAATGATGTCGACAATCTTGAATTCCGCACCGGCTACAATCTCCGCGGCCACGACGTGATCGACCGGCAGCACAAGCTTGTCTCCCGATTCCGCCATCAATTCCCCGGCAAGATCGAGCTTGTCGTCTTCCACGAGCGATTTACCAATAGAGACGCCTTGGGCTTTGAGGAACGTGTACGCCATCGCGCCTCCGATCAGCAGACGATCGACGATCTTCATGAGATTCGCGATGACTTCGATCTTGTCGGAAACCTTTGCCCCGCCCAGAATCGCAATGCACGGGCGCGGCGGATTCTTCGTAGCCAGCGTGAGGTACTTGAGCTCCTGCTCCATCAAGAGGCCGGCGGCGCCTTGAGACACAAACTTCACCATGCCGACCGTCGAGGCATGGGCCCGGTGCGCGGAGCCGAACGCATCGTTCACGTACAGGTCGCAGAGCGCGGCCAATTGCCGCGAGAAGGCCTCGTCGTTTTGTTCTTCCTCGGCGTGGAATCGCAGATTTTCGAGGAGCAACACCTCGCTTGGCGCAGGCTTCATGGCCTCAACCTCGGAGCCAACACAATCGGGCGCCATTCGGACAGGGCGACCGAGAAGCTCTTCGAGCCGTTTCGCGATGGGCTTTAGACTCATCTCCGCGTTCGGCTTCCCCTTGGGACGCCCGAGGTGCGACGCGAGAATCAGCCCCGCACCGTGATCGAGAGCGTACTGAATCGTGGGGATCGACGCCTTGATGCGCTTGTCGCTCGTGATTTCCCGGCCGCCATTCGAGAGCGGAACGTTGAAATCGACGCGCACGAAGACGCGTTTTCCTTGAAGATCGAGATCCTTAATCGACAACTTTGACATGATTTCAGGTTAGCAGGCGCGGCTCAGAACTCGGAACTCAGGACGTCGTAAAAAATATGTACGCCTTTGAGAAATTCCGAAACCGGAATGCGCTCCTGATCGCTATGCATGGAGCCGGCGGTCGTGAGATCGAGCACCATGGGCGTGAGGCCGTAAGCGGTAAGTCCCATCATCCGCAGCTTCACCGAATCGGTGCCGTGCGGCACGAGCATCGGCGTCACGACGGCGTTCGGATGGTGCTTCAGGATGGCCTTGCGGATCGCGTCGAACAGCGGCGTCCGGCTGTTGCTCGCGCCCGGGTCGTCCGGAATGGTTACGAGCTCGATCGAGATTCGAGGGTCGTTAATGCGGGCCTTCATTTCGGAGATGAACTCTTCCGGGTTCACGCCTGGAAGCAGACGGCAATCGACCGTCGCCTCGCTGGCGGAAGGAATCACATTGATTTTCGGAGGAGAGCCGACGCCCGAGGTGAGGGACGTGAGAGACGCGGTGTTCACCTGAATCGCCGCCGTGTACTTGTTTTGCGCGAGCGGCGCGCCGATATTGCGGATCATCTCGGCGACGACCGGATGAGGCTGCTTCGCGGCCGGCAGGGCAATCGCCTTCCGCAGCGCATCGATGAGCGTGACGTTGGCATTGTCCGGGATGGGTTGCGACCCGTGGGCCGCCGTCCCTTTGGCCCGCACGCGCAGCCACACGCTGAGCTTCTCCCCCACGGCCACGCCGAAGACAAGTTTATCTTTGGCGAGAATCTCGCGCGAGCCGAAACCGCCCTCGTCGAGAACATATTCGGCGTCTATTTCATTGAAGTGGTTCTTGATCATCCAGCGGATGCCGAGATGACCGTCCGTCTCCTCATCGGCGGTGGACAGCATCACGATGTCGCGCGCCGGTACCACGCCGGCCTGTTTCAGGGCGATCAGAGCCATGATGTGCTGGGCGCCGATCCCCTTCATGTCCATGGTCCCGCGGCCCCAGATCAGACCGTCCTGAATGACGGCGGCGAAAGGGTCCACTTTCCAGGCAGTACGGTCGACGGGAACGACGTCGAGATGGTTCAACAGCAGGAGCGGCTTCTTTGTCCGGTCGCGTCCGGGGAGCCGCGCCAACAGATTCGTCTGGCCGTTGGGACCGCTCGTAAGCAGGCGAACGGGAATGCCGTTCGATTCAAGCACGCTCTTGACGAGATTCGCCGCTTCGACCGTGTTCGCGGGCGGGTTGATCGACGGGATGCGAACGTAACGCTGGAAAAAATCGAGGGCGGATTTCTCGATGCTCGGCCAATCGGGTTCGGCGGCCGGCATCAGCGAAGCCGCAAGGAAAAGGGCGAAAAGTCTCATTCTTTGAACTCCGGAACATTCTCTAAAACGGGATCGAGGCCGGCAGCGTGGTAGGCCTGGAGAAGAGCGCCGGCGGCGGGTCCGAAAATGGGTGGACCACAACGGTTGCCCTCTTCGAGCTCCGTTAGCGCACGAAACCTCTCCCGCACCATGCTACTGCGAAACACGCCGCCAATGTAGGCGACGGCTACGGGATCGCCGGTCCGCCAAAGCTGCATCCGAACGGAAGCGCTCAGCGCGGCGAGCTGTTGCGCGGCCGCATGCAGGATGTCGCGCGCGACCCGGTCTCCGTTCAACCCGGCTTCATCCACGAGCTTCGCGAACGCGGCAATCCTGGGGCGCGGATAATCCGAAGTGTAGAAGCGGTGGAGGAGATCATTGGCGTCGGCGGCTCCCGTTTCCGCGAGCAGCATCGGATGAAGCGCGGTCTCCGGTCCCCATCCTTCCTCGTGCCGAAGGGCGGCCCGAAGAGCCTGGCGCGTGATGTCGAACGCGCCGCCTTCGTCTCCGAAGACGTAGCCCCAGCCGCCGACTCGCGCTGTCCTGCCGGCGGCATCGCGGCCAAAGGAGATGGACCCGGTTCCGGCAATAGTGATGATTCCCGGTTTACCCGCGGTCGCGCCCGACAGCGCAATCACGGCATCCGTAGTGACCGTAAGAGAAGGCGTCTCGAGAATCCGACCCAGAATCGCGTGCTTGTCGTCCGGCCCACCGCTCATGCCGAAGCATGCCGCCTCAAATTGCGGCCGGGCAGTTGCTTTAAGACCGGCGTGTTCGAGCGCGCGGGAGACGCATTCCCGCACCGCGAGCGTCAGTTTTTCGCGCCCTTCAGAAGCTCCCACGTGGTTGCAGGGACCCGCGCTGCCGGTTCCAAGAATGCGCCCGGTATCGCCGCCGACCAGAGCGGTCGTACTCGATTGGCCGCCGTCAACGCCGAGAAAGAGTCTCATTATCGAATCCGGTACAGGCGTGCGGGCCCGTAGTCGCCAATAGCCACCATACCCCAAGCCGCACTGTTCTTGAAATCATCGGCTCCGAAGTTCTCGTCGTTCACCAGGACGTAGTGGACGCCACGCGCCTTGAGTTCACGGGTGGCCCCGCGGCGAAGGCTCCCCGCGATACCGGCATCAATCACTACGGGCGCATCCGAGAGAGTGCGCCATACACCCCGTTCGTCTTGCCCTTCAAGTTTCAGCTTGAGATTGGTTTGATCGGGCGAGCACTCGAGGACCACGCTATTCACCGTCTCCATTCGTGCGAGGTCCACCTCGACGAACATGCCCGGAGAGGCGGCCTGCCAGGAACGCCAGCGCGTCACGGGATTGTTGTCGAAGGCGAGTTGAACGTCCCAGGGAAACGGCTGGGCTCGCAGCCGCCACTGGGGCGCACGGTCGAGTTCACGCGCGGCATGGAGGATACGGAACTCGTTCACGCTCCATTGCTCACTAGTCCCGCTCGCGGTCAGAACGACGCGCAGCCTGCTCACGGAAGCCGTGGAAAATGTGAAGCGGAGACGCGATACCGGCGGGTTCGAGATAGGCGTCAAGAGAAAGTCGCGAAGCAACTCGTTCGATGCGGAACGGTAGTCGACCAGGATCTCCCGCGCTGTATAGGCCTCCGCCGGCGTATTGAAGGCGAAAATGCGCCCTCCCGGAGGGACCAGTCTTTCTATCATTCGGGCGATCCCGTACTCCTCCATCGCGTAAGTCAGGTAAGCGTCCTCCGGTTGGATGCGGAGCGCGGCGCGCCAAGGTATGTTGTGCAGCCGCCAGCAATGCGGATGCCCATGGATTTCCTGAACCTGGGGCCAGGATGCGAGCGCATGCGCGAGCACCAGAACGGCGGCGGCGGAGCCCGATGCCGTGAGCGTCATCGCCATCGAGAGACAGAGAAAGGGCAGCGCGGGAAGCAGGAATCTCACGTCAGTGTTGAATGGATACGGGATCGCGAAGACGGCGGCGACGGCGAGAAACTGCCGGCCCGCCCTCCAGCGCAGCGCGAGGAGCGCGAGGGGAGCGAGCAGGAACAGAGGTCCCATGACGCCGCCGAGTTTATGCCCGAGCGTGGCTTCCAGAGGGAAATCACGCCAGCCATTCAAGAGCTGACTACGCCGTAACAGGCCGTATTCCTTTTCGAACGAGATGTGAAAGTACGGGTTGGGGAACAGGCTGTTCAGAAACGGCGCGAATGGGTTTTGAAACCAGAGTGTGTTCCTTACCAGCCAAGGGATCATGACTATAAGCGCGCACGCCGAAATCACGGCGGCCGGCTTAAGGACGGAGACGAAACTCCGCGGCCGCATCTTCCAAACCACGAAACCCAACGCGAAAGGTACGCCGATAAAGGCAGTGTACTTGGCGGCAAAGCCGAATCCGGCGAGCAACCCGATAGGGACGAAAAATGCGAAACGGCGCTCCGCGTCCCAGATCTGAAGGAGATAGAACAGCGTGAAGGCGAAGGTGGCGACCGCGAGGTCGTTGTAGGCGCTCGTGCCGGTGATTCCCGCGACGGGCGCGATGTAGAAGAACAGAGCGCCGCAGACGCCCGCGGCCGGAATCCCCACACGCCTGGAATAGCAGATCATCAGGAGCGGCAGCGTAGTGAGAAAGCAAAAGTGCACCATCGACGCGGCTGAATGCCTGCCGAGCGAGAACGCGAACAGATACAGCATGTCGACGCCGTTCGAGATGGCGGCGTACATGTTGTCCGTAATGTGAGACAGCCGATGCTCGCGAAGATACCGTGAGATGAGGCCCAGATGATAGGTTGCGCCATCGGGGCTGTGTTCGGGCGCCATCGCGTTTAGGAAATAGAGCGCAAAGTAGACGCCAAACACAGCCGCGAACAGGAGTTTCCAGCGTGGACTCGGAGGATTCGGCAGCGTGGGCCGCGGGACTCCCGGCGTCCGCCTGAAGCGGGAAGCGGCGAGAAGAATGACCACTCCGGTCCAAAGGAAGACGCCTTTCCGGGCGAAGCCTGCGGCGGCGAGCAGGAAAGTGAGAGTGCTCAGCAGCGGCGCGCCTAAAACGAACCCGATTAGCGCGTGCTCTTCGCGGTAGAGGCGAATCGACAGGGCGCGCAGAAGGGCCCGTCCGAGGGAGGACATCACGGCGATGGTGAATGCCGCGCCAAACAGGAGGTAAAAGACGGCGCGCATCAGGGCTTGAACCCCGCGCCGATCATGATAAAGCCCAGATCTACACCCTCCCCGTAGCGGAGGGTCTTGTCCGGCTCCGCAGTCAGGATTGCGATTTCCCCCGCCCGCAGCAGAGTTGACGGCACGGGTTTTTCGAAGGTCTTCGTGCCCGGCGTGGCGTACCTGACCTTATCGAGGATGCGGCCGTTCACTGCGAAGGTGATCACGATCGGACCGGTCTTCGACAACAGTGCCTCGGGAACCGCGAAATTCATGACAAACCGGAGGCCGTCCCCGCCGGGCACGGAGACCCGGATCGCCGGTCTGCGCCACGCCCAGCGCCAAAGCGCTCCCTCGACGGCAGGGGCGATGTCCCTGACGATATAAGAGGGAGCGTCCACGGCGTTCATCTCAATAAAGCCGAGCAGCGCACCTGCTTCAAGAGGTGGAAGCGGCGCGCTTTGAGGGGGCGGTGGATAGGAGGCGGGATCGCGGGCGCAGCCAGCAATCGACAGCAGGAGAAGGAAAACTAGAGCACCCCAATACAAGCATGAAATTATAGCAGCCCGGCGCCGCTTGACATAGGGGACGGGGGTATTTATCATATAGGGGTAGGGGGTATATGATGGCCAAGGATGGCAAGTTCGCCGAGATCGCGATTCCGATTGAAGGGATGCATTGCGCCTCGTGCCAGTCGCACATCGCGACCGCGCTTACGCAATTGCCGGGAGTCCAGACCGCGGGCGTCAGTCTCGTTGCGCGGCAAGCGGCGGTGACGTACGATCCCGCGGTCACGTCTCCGGAGACGCTGGTTGGAGCGATTCGCCGAGCGGGCTATGGCGCAGACCTGCCCTCGGCGGCAAGGACGGATTTCGAACGCCAGGAATTGCGGGAGAAAGCCGGAGCCGCCGAGTACCGGAGCCTGCGCATGAAAGCGTCAGTCAGTCTCGCGGCTGCCGGGATCGCCATGTGGCTTTCCATGCCTCTGATGAACGCGGGCGGCCACGCCGGCGGCTCCCACGCGGCCGATCCCTTTCTCGACTGGGCGATGCGAACGGTGGACCCGCTCGTCTCCGCCCTCTTCCCGTGGCTCTACCGTCTGGACGCGGACCTGCTTCGTTTCACGCTTCTGGCAATCACCGCGACGCTCATGGCGGGGCCCGGGCGTCACTTCTACGTTCGCGCCTGGGCCGCGTTGAGACGGCGAAGAGCGGACATGAACACACTGATCGCCACGGGAACCGGAGCGGCGTTCGTTTTCTCGCTCGCCGCGACCATTGCGCCTTCATGGTTCGAAGCGAGAGGCGTGCGGCCGGATGTCTACTTTGAAGCAGTGGCGGTCATCCTGGCGCTGGTGCTGACGGGGAGCGCTCTCGAGAGCCGGGCGCGGACGGAGACCACGGCCGCGCTTCGCAAACTGGTCTCGCTGCAGCCGCGCACGGCAAATGTGATTCACAACCTGATTGAGCGCGAGGTTCCTCTCGAAGGGGTGCGGCCGGGCGACATCCTGGTAGTGAGGCCTGGCGAGAGGATTCCGGTCGATGGTGTGGTGACGGAAGGATCGAGCGCGGTGGATGAGTCGATGCTCACAGGCGAGCCGATGCCGGTCGAGAAGCGCTTGGGCGGCACGGTTTTCGGAGGCACATTCAATCGAATGGGAGCGTTCCGGTTTCGGGCGACGGCCTCGGGAAGCGACGGAGTGCTGGCACGCATCGTCAGGTTGATGCAGCAGGCTCAAGGGTCGAAGGCGGCGATCGAGCGGCTGGCGGACCGCGGCAGCGCCGTGTTCGTACCCGCGGTGCTCGCAATCTCGGCCGTTACGTGGCTGGTATGGCGTTTGGCCGCGCCGGAGGAACCCGTGGCGCGCGCTTTCGCCGCGGCGATCGCCGTGTTGATCATCGCCTGTCCCTGCGCGATGGGGCTCGCCGTGCCTACGGCCGTAATGGTGGCGGCGGGAAGGGGCGCGGCAGGGGGCATTCTGATCAAAGGAGGCGAAACGATCGAGCGGCTGGCAAGGCTGAAGACCGTATTGTTCGACAAGACGGGAACCTTGACCGAGGGACGCCCGCGAGTGACGGACGCGATCGGAAGCGAGGAGCAGCTTGGACGGGTGGCCTCTCTGGAAGCGCTGTCCGAGCATCCTCTGGCCGAGGCGATCGTGGCGTATGCAAAGGATCGAGGGCTGGCCTCCGGGGAGGTCAGGGGATTTCGAACCACGCCGGGACTGGGTGCGTCGGGGACCGTGGGGGGCATGGAAGTGATCGTGGGCCGCGAGAGTTTCCTGCGGGACGCGGGCATCGCTTGCGAGGCGCTGGATGCGGACGCGGCCCGTCTCGAAGGAGAAGGGAAAACCGTAATGTTCGCGGGAACGGACGGACAGGCTTCCGTACTCTTCGCCGTGGCCGATCCGGTCAAGCCGGTTTCCGCATCCGCGATCCGCACCTTGAGCGGGATGGGCGTGGATGTCTGGATGCTGACGGGCGATCGCGAGGCTGCCGCCCGCAAGGCCGGGGAAACTCTGGGTATCACGAAGATCGTGGCGGGCGTTCTGCCGGAAGGAAAGGTGGATGAAGTGAAACGCGCGCAGGCCGGGGGCCGGATGGTCGCGATGGTGGGCGACGGCGTAAACGACGCGCCGGCTCTGGCTCAGGCGGATGTGGGGATCGCGATGGCGTCGGGTTCCGATATCGCCATCGAAGCGGCCGATGTAACGCTCTTGCGCGGCGATCCCAGGGATGTGGCAGCGGCGATCGGGCTCGCCAGGGCGGCGATGCGGATCATGAAGCAAAATTTGTTTTGGGCTTTTTTCTACAACGTGGCGGGCATTCCAATCGCGGCGGGCGCGCTCTATCCCGTATTCGGCCTGTCGCTGAGCCCGGTGCTCGCCAGCCTGGCGATGGCGTTGAGTTCGGTGAGCGTGGTCTCGAATAGCCTGAGGCTGCGGCGGTTTCGGTTCGAGCACGCCGGAGGAAGACAGTGACGCCCAAGAAGCTCGATGCCGCGGCCTGCGGCTGTGAAGTGCGCAACGACGAGCGGAAGGCTACCGCCGTCGATCCGGAGATCCGGACTTCGAATCTGAAGCGGCTGCGCCGCATCGAAGGGCAAGTGCGCGGGCTGCAGAAAATGGTGGAGGAAGACCGGTACTGCGCCGATATCCTAGTGCAAATTTCGAGCGTCCAGGAGGCTCTCCACGCGGTGGGGCGGGCGCTCATGCGAAACCATCTGAGGCACTGCGCGGCGCAGGCGATATCGAAGGGCTCTCCGGCCGAGGCGGAGGCGATGTACGACGAACTGCTGAATCTGATCTACCGGCATTCGCGGTGAGCGGCGCGTTCGACGCCTTCGACGCGATCGTGATCGGCGGCGGCGCGGCGGGCCTGATGTGCGGGATCGCCGCGGGGCGCCGCGGCCGGCGGGTCGCGCTGATCGAACACTCCTCGGATATCGGGAAGAAAATCCTGATCTCGGGCGGAGGGCGATGTAACTTCACGAACCTCCATTGCTCGCCGCGGAATTTTCTGTCGGCGAATCCGCACTTCGCAAAGTCCGCGCTCGCGCGTTACACGCCGGCGGACTTCATCGCGATGGTCGAAAAGCATCGCATTCCCTATCACGAAAAGACGCTCGGCCAATTGTTCTGCGATCGCTCGGCCCACGATATCGTAGGAATGCTGCGAAGCGAGTGCGGCGAGGCGGGTGTGCGAATCGTAACCGGATGCGAAGTGAGCGAAGTGAGACGGCCCGGTGAGTTTGTGGTGAAGAGCAGCCGTGGTGAATTCCACGCTCCGGCGCTCGTGATCGCGACCGGCGGCCTCTCCATCCCAAAGACGGGCGCAACGGATTTGGGATACCGCGTGGCGAAGCAGTTCGGCGTCAAGGTACGCGCTTGCCGGCCGGCGCTCACGCCGCTGCTGGTTAGCGGTTACGCGGAAATTAGCGGAGTCTCAGCCGAGGTCGTCGCGGCCGCCGGGGATCGGGAGTTTCGCGAGCGGATGCTGTTCACACATCGGGGACTGAGCGGGCCGGCGATCCTGCAGGTCTCGTCCTACTGGGAGCCGGGGGCGGTCGTGCGTATCGACCTGCTGCCCGAGGTGGAGATTTTAGCGGAGCTTATCGCGCGGCGAAGTGAGAGGACGGAGACGAAGACTATCGTTGCAGCGCACCTCCCCAGGCGGTTGGCCGATCTGTGGTTCGAGCGCAACGCCGTGTCGAAGCCGGTGACGACGGCCTCCGACAGAGAACTGGAACGGCTGGCTGAGGGGCTTCACAACTGGGAGATTTTGCCGCGTGGCGTTGAGGGCTATGAGAAAGCCGAGGTGACGGCGGGCGGCGTGGACACGGATGAGCTGTCGGCCAGGACTTTCGAGTCGAAAGCGGCGCCTGGCCTGTACTTCATAGGAGAGGTCGTGGATGTGACCGGGCACCTCGGCGGATTCAATTTTCAGTGGGCGTGGGCTTCGGGCCACGCCGCCGGAGAATCCCTGTAAGGGAAGCGGACGCCACCGCGACAGCGATTTTGGGTTCGAGCGGTGCCGAAGCGCCATCGGCGGAAACTCAGCCCGTCACTACCGGAATCGACGCCGAGCCGTAGATCTTGCCGGCCTTCACCGTTGCGACGGGAATCAACTTGCGGTGACCGACGCGCTTCGAGCGCACGGAATCCGCAAATTCAAAGTCGCCTTCGGCAAGGTGAAAAACGGAGATGTCCGCCATGGATCCTTCGCGGAGCGTGCCGAGCCCCTGCGGAAAGCCGAAAGTGCGCGCGGGATTGGTGGCCGCCCGCTCGATTACCTGCGGGAGCGTGAGGCCAAGGTGGAGGAACTTCGAGAGAGTGGTCGCCAGGTCGAAGACCGGTCCGTTCACATTGAATTGGTGGACGTCGCTCGATATGGTGCCTGGGAGCAACTCCTGCTTGAGCGCTTTCTCCGCCGTGTCGAAAGAAAAGCTGCCCGCGCCGTGACCGATATCGAGGTTCACTCCCTGGCCGACGGCGGTGCGTACTTCGGGCAGGATACGGCCGCGCGCGTCCAGAATTCCGCCCTCGCCCGCGCGAAAGCTGTGCGTGATCACGTCGCCCTTCTTCAAAACCTTGAGGATCTCCGGCAGCGGAGAATAGGAGCCTCCGATGTGGACCATCAGCGGAAGTTTGACCGCGTCGGCAGCCTCCCGCGCAAGGCGCAGCGCGGCGAGGTCGTGATCGCCCGTAATGTTGCGCGTAAGACGGATCTTTACGCCAAGGATGACGTCGCGATTACTCTCGATCGTGCGGATGGCCAGCTTCGGATTCGCATACTTCAGGTCCAGCAGTTCGCCGTGCGGGTTGTCTTCGGAAAGAGTCGACTGCCCCACAACGGAAATATTCAACAAGGCGTAAACGCGCGTATCGACGACGTTCACGACGTATTTGCGGAAGCCGGGGAACGTGTGCGCTCCGGCGGACCCGGCATCGACAACCGTGGTGACGCCCTTGGCGATACAATTCGGATCGGCCGGAATGCCGAGCGGCGCCACGCCGTCATAAACGTGGACGTGGATATCGATGAGACCGGGAGTGACGATCTTGCCGCGGGCGTCAAGCACTTGGCGCGCATCGGAATCGGCGATGTTCGGCGCGAGCCGCGCAATCCTGCCGCCGGAAACGGCAATGTCGCGAGGGGCGTCGAGGTTCAAGGCCGGATCGACGACGCGTCCGCCCTTCACGACGAGATCGAAGGCTGCCGCCGGACGGGTTTGCGCTCCCAAGAGCGACTCCCAACCCGCTGGAAAGGTGCAGGCGATGGAGGTCCCCGCCGTGCGCCGAATGAACTGCCGCCGCGAATGATGTTTCATAGGTCCCTCGAAAAGGCGATGCCGGCGAAGCTGACCACGCTGCCGCTGTCGATGTTCCATTGCTCGTAGCGGAGCAGATTGCCTCGGCCGCGCGGCGCCGCCTTTAGAAAAGTATACAGCGGAGAGGAGCCGCACCACTTGAGGTCGTCGTGGTTTTCCCGCACCCGGTCCCAGAAACCCGCGTTGTCGGCGCGATTGATGCACGCGATGCGCTCGCGGTCGCGCGCGCCCACGGAAAGCATCTCGCCCCGCTCCGCCTCGGCCGAAAATGGGTCGCCGTAACGGCGTCCGATGTGCGCCATGTCGATGCCGAGAATCCAGAAGAGGCGGTCCCCTTCGCGCGCGGACAAATCGCCGAGCGTACCAAGGAAGCGGCGGACGCGCTCATCGTCCTCGGGCATTCCGCCCTCATAAATGCTGCGGGCGTAGGAGCCGCAAAGAATGGGAAGGATGCGGATATCGGGGCCGTAGAGGTGCTGAAGAAACAGCACCTGGAATTCGATCGAGTGCTCGATCGAGTGGCAGTAATCCTCCATGCCGATGGCGGAGGAGGCGTGTTGGACAAGGTAGTCGGTCAGGGCCGGATCGATTTTCGATTCGCCGAAGGGCGTGACGAAGGGCTTGCGAGTGAGGCCGAAACGCTCGGGTTCGCCATAATGGGACGTACCGAGAATTACGAATGTGCGGCCGCCCGCTTCCTTCGGCATGGCGCTGTAGGCCGCCCGATAGGATTGCCAGCCGCCTTCGGGACTGACATGGGGCGCGGCAATGGCGAAGACGCCGTCAGTTCCGGGTGCGGCCTCGGACTCGGGCGCGCTTGTTTCCATGTACGCGCGCATCGTCTCGGTCAGTTCGCCGGGTTCGTCCGGATAGGCCGAGCCTGCGTGAGCGGCTTCGCGCGTGGGCGCCTCCCTGAATTCCCGGTGGCGGGTCTCCCGCAGACTTTCAAAGGTCTCGCTTTCGAGGAAGCCGCTCCGGTCCAGCGTCTCGATGAGGTTGCGTTCGAGGTCGCCCACCTGGAGATCGCCCGTGATGCGCACGAGAGCGGCGCGAAGGTCGAGATCGGACTGTTCGCCGTCGAAGCAGGCGAGGCACTCGACGAGCGGAGGCGGGAAAATGAGAGTAGCGTCCGAGTAGTGGAAGGGGTCGCGGATCAGCAGGCCCGGCTGATCCGGCGCTGGGGATGGCATGAAATCCAGATTGGCGCGGAGTCGCGGGAGCGGCTGGGGCATTGGATCAGTGTTGCATTGCGGAGCGGAATATCCAAACGCCGCTCCCGCCGCTTGAGCGAAACATCGGCCGCCCGCCAGAGCTGTGGACCGCGCACCGGGGCCCCGCTCGAAGGGCCTGAGGGCCGCGTCGCGGAGTGCCACAAGTCCCGTTCGGTTATCCCTTCCGGAGGTCGCATAATGGGCGAGTTGGTTCCTCGCCGCGTGTCACCCCACCCGCGTGTCACCCCGCAATTGTTTCGCGGCCGGACAGGAACGGCGCTGTCGATTCCCCGGCCGCACAGAACAAGGGTTCACGGGAATGATCTCCCTTGCGGAGGATGCCGGCCTGCTGGGACCGGAATCAACGGAGGAGTGTGTCAACGATCCCGGCGGTTCCCCGCCGGCAAGCGGATCTCGTGCGCCTTGCGGGCATACTCCCCATGCCCGGAAGGCCACCCGCTCCTGACTCCCCGGTTGCGAACGTCGTCACTCATCCGACGACACAGTCTCGAAAAATAGCGCCTGGAATCCGCAAAAACCACTCCAAGCAACGGGCAGCAAAGACACCGAGATCTCCGGGAGGGTCTCACTGGGCCGCGCATGGAATCGGTTCTTTGTGGACACCGTGTTTCTTAACGTTCGGCCAACTTTGCTATTTCAGCCGTGAGTTGTTTCATGCTGAGACCCTCATATCTCTTGCCAAGGGCGTCTGGCTCGTCTGCAGTTACCCGCATTTTACCGTCCTCGAAGCGGAATAAGCCGGACCAAATACCCGTCACCAGATATCGCGTAAGGCCTTTTATCGGCGGTATGCTTGATCGCTTATCCTCCTGAAGGAAGAGGATATATCGCTCAGCGGGGCGTACAAGCGAGTACTGGGCAGGCCTGACGACAAGATCCCACTGGCGCCTCCTCGCTGCGAGATCGCGATCTCGCGAAGCCCTTCTGGGCCTTTCAGCGTACGATTGATCGCGATTACTGCATCAGTCTCTAAGGCGCGCGGACTGGTCTCGCGCGATGGTAGCGTCGCCTGCACAGTACCGTCAACGATTAGCGTTGACTACTTTGACATCTCCCGCAGCGAATTGGGCACTTGTCCGGGCATCGGCGTAATGCGCAGTACCGCCGTTCCTTGAGACGGTCGTGGATCGCCAAGCCGAATTCCGGCGGGTTGCGCGATAACCGATGGCAGCGTAACGACCACGAAAATTGCATATAAAACTACGGTTCTCATAGTGGTATCGCTCCTTAATTGCTACAACTGGGGGCGGAGCTACAGTAGCCGCACGTTGCACGCGAAACTGTGCTCCAGCCTGAGTACACGGCCTGTACGGCACTGCCGTCGCAGGATGCCGGGTCAAAGACCTTGCAGGAGAACTGGTCGTTAATCGACATTAATAGTTGGGTTTTCGCAATTTGAGGCGGCATTAACGTTGGCGAGCCAGAAGAAATGCCCGATCTCGTGTGCGACCACCGCCCGAGTCAGAGCGTCGACAGCTTCCGAGTTAGGCATATCCCAAGCGCGGGCCCAGTCATTAGCCGCCCCGCCGATATTGTTGGCATTTAGCCTTACATCAGCATAGTAGATGCGGCTTCGCGTTGAAACATATACTCGAACACGATGCGCTTTGTTTCAGGTAGCAGAGGCTCTGTCCGTTTCCGTAGTTGTGCACCTGAATCTCCCCCAGTCCTATTAGAGCGTTGTCATCCCATATCTGGACATCGTTCCAAGAGGCGGCGCTCTGAACGGTCGTGGAGGACTGCCTGGCGTTCCAGGAACTCGCGCCTGCCGAGACTGCCGTCCTCGACAGCCCTCCCGAGTAGGTCCATTCAAGGGTAGTCCAAAACCGACGGGAAGGCACGAGATCAATGAGACTTGGGCATTGGGCCGATGCCACACCACCCGCGACTAAGAACCCAAGCAATAGCAAGAGGCCTGGGAGCAATGTGGATCTGGTCGATAAACGCTTTCCGTCAAAGTCAATCACAACAATTTCTAGGCAATTTAATGCCCGTGGCGTCTGCCACTGCTGAGCAGTTCCATCCCGCGTGGCAGGCGCGTCCCGCGAATCGCCAGGAACGCAAGCATGATCGAGCCGGAGATCGGGAAGCGCGCGCCGATCGGCAGCATGGGCGGAAACGACTCAAGCGCCATGCGGATGGCCAGGCACGCCGTAGCCCGGAAGAAGCACACGGAAACGAGCGCCAGGTAGGCTTTTCAATCGGTATGACGGCGCATTAACAAAGGTAACACGTGGGAGAATAGATCCTTGATCGTCACCCTCACCATCAATCCCGCTATCGACCGGATCGTCACGGCGGACCGCCTGGTATTCGACGATCGCGCGTACATTCAATCGAGCCGCGAGGCCGCTGGAGGACGCGGCATCCACTCGGCGTCGGTGATTCACGCCTTCGGAGGGAAGACGCGGGCGATCGTCACGGCGGGCGGCGCGGCGGGCGCGAAGCTCGAACAGTTCCTGGGTCAGGCCGGATTTCCCTTCGACATCGCGCCTGTCAGCGGCGAGACGCGCACGAATCTCACGATCACCGACCGCAACGGCCTTACCGTCAAGCTCAACGAGCCCGGTTTGCCGATGGATCGCACCGAGCTCGCGCGTCTGGAGCGTCTGGTTCGCACGCGGCTGAAGGGCGCGGAATGGCTTATGCTTTGCGGCAGCGTGCCGCCGGGCGTGCCGTCGAACTACTATGCCCGGCTTATCGCGATCGCGCGTGAGCGAAAGGTGCAGACCCTGCTCGATACCGATGGCGACGCGCTGCGCGAAGGCATCGAGGCGGGTCCAACGGTCGTGAGGCCGAATCAGCAGGAGGCGGAGCGTCTGCTTGACGCGGCGTTGATTACGCGCAGCCATTTTTTGGACGCGGTGGCGCGCATTCGCAAGATGGGCGCGGAGTCGGTGATTCTGTCCCTGGGCAGCCGCGGCGCGGTGGCCGCGTTCGAGAAGAAGACGATCGAAGCGTTTCCGCCGCGCGTGGACGTGCTCTGCCCGATCGGCGCGGGCGACGCGATGGGCGCGGCCTTCGTGTGGGCGCGGCGCGAGGGCCGTTCGTTCGAGGACTCGCTTCGGCTGGGCGTCGCCGCGGGCACGGCGTCGGCGATGCTGCCCGGAATCACCTTCGCTTCCGCCGTCGCGACAGGGGAAATGTACAAGCAGGTCGAGGTGCGTGCCTAGTTCGAAGCAGGAAAGTCTGTTCCGTTCGGCGGGCGTGGTCTCGGCTGCGATCTTCCTGAGCCGCATCTCCGGCCTGGTGCGAGAACAGGTGATGGGCGCGCTGTTCGGGGCCGGTCCGGAGTCGGACGCATTTGTCGTCGCCGTGCGCATTCCCAACCTTATGCGCGACCTGTTCGCGGAGGGCGCGCTTTCCTCCGCGTTCATTCCCGCGTTCACGCGATCGCTCGCGAACGATGGCAAAGCCGCGGCGGCAAAGCTCTCGAACCTGGTGGCGGGCAGTCTGATCGCGATCGTGGGCGCGATCTGCCTCCTGGGCATGATCTTCAGCCCCCAACTTGTGCAACTGTTCGCGTCCGGATACCGCGAGATTCCCGGCAAGTTCGAATTGACCGTTCATTTGACGCGGATCATGTTCCCTTTCCTGCTGCTGGTCGCGCTCGCCGCCCAGGCGATGGGTATTCTGAACGCGCTGAACCAGTTCGGCGTAGCGGCGCTCTCGTCGACATTCTTCAACCTGGGCTCGGTGATATTCGGCCTCTCCGCCGGATATTTGATCGGTCCGAGGCTCGGATTTACGCCGATCGTCGGCATGGCGTACGGCGTGCTGTGCGGAGGCGCATGGCAGATTCTCTGGCAGACGCCAAGCCTGCGGCGCGAAGGCCTTGCGCCCTGGCCGTCGCTGCGTATCGGCGACTACTTTGCGCATCCTGGGTTGCGTCAGATCTTCTTTTTGATGGGGCCGGCGCTGCTTGGCAACGCGGCGACCCAGATCAACATCACGGTGAATACGAATTTCGCCACGAGCCTCACGGACGCAGCTGGACATGTGGTGAGCGGTCCGGCGAGCTGGCTGCAGTACGCATTCCGGTTCATGCAGCTTCCGCTTGGCCTTTTTGGCGTGGCGATCGCCTCCGCGACGCTGCCTTCCATCTCGCGCAGCGCGGCGGCTGGGGACATTGCCGAGTTCCGCAGGACCGTGGCGCGTTCGCTTGGTATCGCCATGCTGCTCACGGTCCCTTCGTCGGTAGGCCTCGTTGCGCTGGGACCGTCGATGATCGGCGTCGTCTACGAGCGCGGGGCGTTTCACGCGGAGGATACGCATCAGACCGCCGTCGCCCTTTCCTGTTACGCGATTGGTCTCGCGAGCTACTCGGCGTTGAAGATTCTCGCTCCCGCTTTCTACGCGTTGAACGATGCGCGCACGCCCATGCTTGTAAGCCTCGGCTCAATCGCGGTTAACTACGGCGTGGCGTACTCGCTCGTGAAGCGCGTGGGTACGGGGCACGCCGGGCTGGCTTTCTCAACGAGCATGGTTTCCATATTCGGATCCGTAGCCCTTTTTCTCGCTCTCAGGCGGCGCGTCGGAGGACTCGAAGGGCGGAAGCTCGCCGTGAGCGCGGCGAAGATCTGCGGGGCGGCGGCCGTGATGGGCGCGGCCGTAATGGCGTCCAGCTCCTTCATTCTCGGCGGCGGTTTCGCCTCCCCGAAGTGGGCGCGCGTGGCGGACCTGGCGGTGTCCGCGCCGCTCGGCCTGCTGGTTTTCTATCTCGCGTCGAGAGCGCTGCGCGTCGAGGAATTGGAAGCGGCGCTGGCTGCCGTCGCCGCGCCTCTCGCAAGGCGCTTCGGTATCGGGCGTGATAAAATGCCTTAAGTAATGCTCCAAGACATTCAGGCGGCTGTCGGTATGCAAGCGCTCGACAAGCGCGCCCTCGAATTGACGCGCGAAATCGCCACGCTGCCAAAGCATGTGGCCGAAATCGAAAAGAAACTGGAATCGCACCAACGGAAGCTCGATGTGGACAAGGCCGCGTTAACGGCGAACCAGCGCGAGCGGAAAACCCGCGAGGCCGAGATCCAGGCCCAAGAGCAGAAGATCTCGAAGCTTCGAGACCAAATGCTGCAGGCGAAGACAAACGACCAGTACCGGGCGTTTCAGAACGAGATCGGATTTTGCGAGAAGGAGATTCGCAAAGCCGAGGATCGTATTCTCGACTTGATGGGCGAATCCGAAGCTCTGACCGCGAACGTGGCAGTGGCCGAGGGCGCCCTTAAGGCGGAGCGCGCGCACGTCGAAGCCGAAAAGAAGGTTGCGCGCGACCGCACGGACCAGGACAAGGCCGCTCTCGCGGAGTTGGGGAAGCAGCGCGAGGAATTGCGGATTTCCATGACGCCCGCACTGTACACGACTTACGAAAAGCTGCGCAGGACGCGCGCGGGCGTGGCGATTTCCGAGGCGGCCGACGGGCGGTGTCTGGCCTGCAACATCGCGATCCGCTTGCAGTTTCTCCAGGAGTTGATGCGGCAGGATTCGGTAAAGTGCTGCGAGAACTGCGGGCGGATACTGGTATACAATCCGCCCGTGAGCTTCGAGGGCTTGACCGGCGCGCCTGCGCCCGCGCATCCCGCGGCCCAATAGCGCCGGCCGGCAGCGGCCCACGACTGTATGGTATGATAGTTCATCATACTGAGACTGCGATGCCAAAAAGGAAAGTCGCTGTAACGCTCGATGCACAGTTGTTGGTCCGCGTCGATGAGATGGTAGCCCAGCGGCGCTTCCAAAACCGCAGCCAGGCCATCGGGGCGGCGCTGGCCGAGAAGTTGCAGCGTCTGGCCCGCACGCAGCTGGCCCGGGAGTGCGCTCTGTTAGATCCAGAGGAAGAGAGGGCGCTCGCCGAGGAAGGCTTGGCGGGGAGCATGGACAACTGGCCAAAATACTGAGAGGCGAAATCCGCTGGGCGGACCTGAACCCGGTGCGAGGCCGGGAACAGGCTGGGCTCCGCCCTGTAGTCATCTTGAGCCACAATGTGTTCAACGAGCGATCCGGAACCGTAATAGCGGTCGCTCTGACAAGCCAGGAACCCAAAGCTGGTTTCCCTCTGACCTTGGAGACCAGCGCTACGGGGATATCCAAGCGATCCTGGGTCAAGATCAGCCAGATCCGCACTTTGGCTGTGGAGCGAATCGGGCGCCGGCTCGGAGTCGCCCCGGAGCAAGAACTCGCACGCGTTATTGAAGGGCTCAACGAAATCATCGGCTGACGACTGCGCCTCCTTCACGCGCCGCCCTACAGTGCTTGCGGCGACTCGCCCAATCGTATTTTCAGCTGTGTCTGCCGGCCGTTGCGGTAGAGAGTCAGCTCAATCATGTCGCCCGCCCGTTTCCGGTTCAGGGCGCGCTGCAGGGAGTCGTTGCTTTCGACCGGTTTTCCGTCGATCGCCATGATCAAGTCTCCGCCCACGCCAATCCGGTAATTGCTCACGATAACGACTTGGCGCGGCCCCCGAAGGCCCGCATCGTCCGCCGCCGAGCCGCGCTCCACGCGCTGGATCAATAGGCCGCCTTCGTTGGGCAGCTCAAGCGCCTCCGCCAGGTCGCCTCGCACGTGCACCACGTTCACCCCAAGCTGAGGCCTCGCAATCCGCCCTCGCGCCTGGAACTCGTCGAGCATCGCTTTGGCCCGGTTCACCGGCATCGCAAAGCCGATACCGATATTCCCCTGAGGCCCGTAAATCATCGTATTGATGCCGATCACGCTGCCATGCGAATCGAGCAGCGGTCCGCCGCTGTTACCGGGGTTGATCGCCGCATCCGTCTGCACCATTTCCTCAAGCGTGCGCCCGTTTTCGTCCTGAATGGACCGGTTGACGGAGCTCACCACTCCCGTGGTCAGCGTGCCCGACAGTCCGAACGGGTTGCCGATCGCCAGCACCTTCTGCCCTACCTGCAAAGGGTCCGAATCGCCCAGTTTCAGGAACGGAAGCTTGCCCTTTGTATCCACTTTGAGAAGCGCCAGATCGTTGTTGACATCCGCTCCGAGTATGCGCGCCTTGTACTGTTTCTTGTCGGCAAGGGTCACCGTGATCTGGGTCGCGCGGCCCGAAACCACATGGTGATTCGTTAGAATACGTCCGTCCGCGTCGATGAGGAAGCCCGACCCCTGCCCGCGCTCGGGATAAACCTGAAAAAACCAGTTCTCCCGGTACACGATGCTCGTAATATTCACCGTGGCCTGATTGGCCATCTTGTAGATATCGATGTTATTGATTTCGTCAGTCGAAAAACCGGCCGTGAGCGCCGTCGCGGGCGCCGTCCACACCTGCCCCGTCCGCCGAAACGGTTCGAAGAGCGCTCCAAATCTTGCGTTCGAGCCGGAAGTGACATAAAAGAACGCCCCGGCGAGCGCTGCCGGCAGAACGATGAATCTCCATTTCATAGAGCTAAACGCCTTAGGGAATCGTAGACTTCGCGCGCCTGCCGCACGGTCTCGTTCTCGCTGCCCGAAGTATCTATTACGTAATCGGCGAACTTTAGTTTCTCAACCGCGGGCATTTGACGTTTGAGACGCGCCAGGACTTCGTCCCTTGTCAGACCGTCGCGGCGCATGGCGCGTTCCACCTGCTGTTCCTCGCTCGATATTACCACCATCAGACGATCGAACTTCCTATAGCTTCCGGTCTCGATCAGGATAGCCGCTTCCACTACCACGATGCCGCCCGGGTCCCGCCCGGCGGCTTCGCGGATCAGCGAGTCTTCCCTCAGGAAAACCGCGGGATGGACAATCGCGTTGAGAACCTCGAGACGCGCGGGCGTCCCGAATACTTCGGCGGCGAGCAGGCGCCGGTCGATGGTTCCGTCCGCGCGCAGGATCCCCGGGCCGAACTCGCGCACGACGGCGTCGTAGGCTTCGCCGTCCGGCATCAGAACCGCGCGGCCCAGTTCGTCAGCCTGAATCAGGTAACAGCCGAAACCGCTCAAGGTTCGTCCTACTAATGTCTTGCCGCAAGCCAGCCCCCCGGTAAGCCCAGCGGTCAGCATGCCCCGAATCTGCGCTCCGCCGACTGGATTGTGTTTAACATGAGCATCGCAATCGTCAGGGGACCCACTCCGCCAGGCACAGGCGTGTAGGCGGAGGCGCGCTCAGCCATCGCGGCCGGATCTACATCCCCAACCAGAACGGAGCCGTTGCGGTCGAACGCCTCCAGTTTCTCACGCGATCCGCGGAAAATCCGCTCGACCTGGGCCCGATCCGTAATCCGGTTCATCCCCACGTCGATCACCGTCGCGCCTTCCCGGATATGACGGGCGCCGATCATTGCCGGCTGGCCGATCGCGGCCACCAGGATATCGGCTTCCCGGCACATCGCCGCGAGATCCGGTGTTTTCGAATGGCAGATGGTAACGGTAGCATTTTCGTGCAACAGCAGGAACGCCATCGGCTTTCCTACAATGTCGCTGCGCCCCACCACTACCGCGCGACGCCCTGCCATCGGAATATCGTACCGCTTGAGGACCTCGATGATTCCGGCCGGCGTACAGGACCGCGGTCCGGGACGGCCCGTGACCAGGCATCCCATGTTGTAAGGGTGGAATCCGTCGACATCTTTCAAAGGATCGACGGCGAGCAGGGCGGCTTTTGAGTCGACCTGGGCCGGCAGGGGCATCTGCACCAGAATGCCATCGATATCGGATCTCGCGTTGAGCTCGCCGATGATCGCCAACAGTTCGGCGGTTGTAACAGAGGCTGGCGGCGCGACGTGTTCGCTCTCGATCCCTAAGTCTTTGCAGGCTTTGATCTTACTGCGGACGTAGATCCCGGAGGCCGGGTCGTCGCCCGCCAGGATCACCGCCAGCCCCGGCGGACGCTTCGATGCGGCGAGCGCTTCTACTCTCGGCTTGCACTCCTGCTTGATCTGGTCACGGATGCGATTGCCGTCGAGGATTTTCGCCACCGCCTTATTGTAACAAGGCGTCGTAACAAGGCGTTGCCGGCCGCACGGCACCGCAGTTTGTCAGCCCGCCCGGGCCGGGGACGGACTTGCCAGACGAACCAGATTGAGCAGCCTCGGAGTCGTCTTTCCGCAGCCGCAGGTGTCCGGATTGAGTTCTCCGGTCCACCCGGTTCCCAGTCGAAGCGCCGGGTATTGGCGGTCGGTAAGGGACGTGACCACCAACTCCGATGCGATCGACTCCCATAAGGCGTTACCGGGCTCGATATGGACGCCCCGGTGAGCTTCGCACTCGCCCGCCAGAAGCGCGCCGTCCATACCAAGATACTGTTCAAATAGCGGCACCTGAAAGGCGCGCCAAAAAAGCGCACGATCTTCTTCGCCGACTCCTCCCTGGTCGAGATCTGTGAAGGCGATGACCGAGTGCGAGAAAGGGGCGGGGGCGATTGCGCCGCTTTCGATCTCCCGCGCCAGACGCCGCAGCGTACCCACCGGAGCTGCAACCGATTCCGCACCGGACTGCGCCAAACGGCGAGCATCCGGTTCAACCCCGTGACGCAGAACCGTCACCTTCTGGGCAGGCTGCACGTCGAGCGGATGCTTTGTGGCGGCTGCGCGAGGCTGGACCAGGCGAGAATTGCGGAATTGGTTCAGAGAACGGAAGAATTCCTCGCGCGGCAACACCGGCAACCGCTCCAGTGCGTCGTCCGGACACACTAGAGCGTCGATCTCCCGCTGGGTTCCCAGGCTGGCGAGATCAAGACGGCCCGGGTAGCCCGGAGTCTGAAGCGCGCTGTGTAGGACGCCTTGCAAGCGAGCAAGACGCCCCGCCGGGGGATCCCGCCGGCCTTTGAGGATAACAGTGAATAAGAACACGGTACCTCAGGTAGTGGCGGTGGCGAGGCGTATTCTCTTGTTTATCTATGTTTTAGGATCGGTTCGGTACTAACACCCCGTGTTCGGCTAGGTACCTCCGATTCGATCGGGGGAAGTAACCCTCGGGCTAACTCCCTCAGCCTAACAGGCGTTCGAGATTCCCGCCGAAGATAAGCCGGGCATCGTCCGCGGAGACGCCCATCTCGTAGAGTGCGCGCGATTGAATTTCAAAAATAGCGGAGTGCCAACCGCGCGGGAAAAACGACGAATCCGTCCCGAACAGCAAGCGTCTGGGTCCGGCGACCTCGAGGGCATGGCGGAAAACGGTCTTGAGATCGGCGTGCGAGGGTTCGTAGCGCGTCCAGGCGTTCGTGCTCGACGTGTCCAGGTAGACGTTCGGGCAAAGGTCGCACAGCATGAGCGCTTCACGGAAATAGCCGGCCCCGAAATGCGGAATGACAAAATGAAGTTTCGGATATCGCAGCGCGATCGCATGCAAGTCGATCGGGTTCGAAAATCGCATGTCGAAGGGCGAGGGAAGGCCGAGCTTTCTTCGTACACCCACAAAGAGCACTCCGCAGTGGACGAACACGAGGCAACCGGGTTGTGCGGCCGCAAGATCGAGGATCGGCCGGACGCGGTCGTCGTGAATGGAGTAGCCTTGCATCGCGGGAAAGAGGCAGATACCGCGCAACCCCTTTTGCGAGAGGCCCGTTTCGACTCGGGCGGTAGCGTCGGGCGCGAGCGGATTCACCATGAAGTACCCGTGGAAACGCCCCGGCAAGTGTGCGATGGCGGCTGCGACGGAATCCTCGTCGCCTGGAACGCTCGCGATCAGGGACACCTTGGCCACATGGTGGCGGTCAAGTTCGTGGGCCCAGGTCTCCGCAAGACGTTCGTGGTCGGGAGGCGGCATTTGCCATCCGAGCGTATGGCCGATGTCGAGCACGGACTCGCCCTGTCCCTTTTGGGCCGCGAGGGCGGAAAAGAAGCTTCCTCGCTGTTTGTAGTGGGTTGCGGCGGGACCGAGCGACGTGTAGTGGGCATAGCTTGGGTATAGCCTGTGGTGTTGACTCAACGGCGGGCGTAGCCCGCTCGCGGAGGCTTTTGCTTGGCAAGGGACCATTTCCCCAATTCA